>NZ_CP126539.1:1828888-2156111 GCF_030177755.1 Devosia sp. RR2S18 | reverse complement strand
ATGCAGATCCCGACCGTGTCGGCATCGCTGCGTGAAGCTCTCGAGAACCTGGACAAGGACCGCGCCTTCCTCACCGCTGGTGGCGTGTTCGACGACGACCAGATCGACAGCTATATCGACCTCAAGATGACCGAAGTCATCAAGTTCGAGCACACGCCGCACCCGGTCGAGTACGAGATGTACTACTCGGCTTAAGTGCTGATACTGAAACGAAGAAGGGGCCCGCGAGGGCCCCTTTGCTTTAGTTGTGGCAAACCTATTGCGCTGGGAAGAGCTGCCACCGGCGCGGTCGGAAACTCAGGGTGGTCCGCTCCGCCAACGGATGGCCGAACGGCAGGTCGACCTCAACGAATTGCCCAGCCCCTATGTCGAGTTCGGCGCGGCGGGTACCGCTGACGCGGCGGGTCGTCGCCACATTGCCCGACAGAGCCGCGCCGCTGTCCACCAGGTCCACATCATGGGGCCGAAAGAACAGCCGTGCCGGGCCGCTATGCGCCCCCTCTGCCGGTATGCCGATGGGGCGTCCGCCAGAAAGCACTTTGCCATTCTCCACCACCACCGGCACTTCGCTCGATTCACCGATGAAACCGAAAACAAAGGGGGAGCCTGGCTGGTCATAGACGTCGTCCGGCGTGCCGACCTGTTCAATTCGCCCCTGGCTCATGACGCAAAGCCGATCAGACAGCTCCAGCGCCTCCTCCTGATCGTGCGTTACGAAGACAGTGGTGTGGCCGGTGCGATCATGGATTTCTCGCAGCCACTTACGCAGCTCCCGCCGCACCTGAGCATCGAGTGCGCCAAAGGGCTCGTCAAGCAGCAGCACTGCCGGCTCGATCGCCAGGGCGCGCGCCAGCGCCACGCGCTGCCGCTGCCCGCCAGACAGCTGGTTGGGATAGCGCTTCTCCAGCCCAGAGAGCTGGACGAGGTCCAGCAACTCAAGGGCACGGCGACGGATTTCCTCAGTCTGTGGGCGCCTGTCCTTCGGCCGCACCTTGAGGCCGAAGGACACGTTCTCCAGGATCGTCATGTGCCGGAAGAGCGCATAGTGCTGGAAGACGAAGCCGATATTGCGCTCCTGGACCGACTTTTCGGACGCGTCGGTATCGCCGAAGAAGATGCGGCCATCTGTCGGCGTCTCCAGCCCGGCTATGAGGCGCAGAAGCGTTGTCTTGCCAGATCCCGAGGGCCCGAGAAGCGCGATCAGCTCCCCCGACCTGATATCGAGCGAAACGTCATGCAGCGCGGGAAACTTGTCGAATTCCTTGCGCACGCCGGCGACGCGAACTTCCATAACGGCACTCACTTCTGGTGTTTGCCGAAACGTAGCGGCGGAGCCGGAATTCACAAGGCGGGCCGGTGCGTTTGTCTGAACGGGTGTAAAAAAATGTGCTCAGGCAAGCGCCTGGCGGAGTTTCTTACCGTGGCGGTGACCAGATCGAGGTTTCCCGCTCGAGTGGCCCCATGGTGGTGATGTCCTCGCCGCGCCGCATGGCAATGTTCATCCGGAAGCTGTTGCCCACTCGCTCCGACCGTTCGATGAACAATTGCGCGACGTCCGGGGGGCAGAGCTCCTCGACGGTGCTACGGAACAGCGCGAGCCACCGCATGAAGTGTGCGTCAGTTAAATCAGGAATGGCCAAATGCTTGGGCATTGGACGGCCGGTGTAGCGACCGCTGCCGAGTAGCATGGAGCTCCAGAAGTCGACGATGGTTGAGAGGTGCTGCGGCCACGCTTCGGGAGCAATCGCGCGATTGAACACGGGGCCGATGATCGGATCGCGGCGAGCGTCGGCGTAGAACCGGTCGACCACGGCCCGGATCATCTCCTCGGTCAGCGCCTCGGGCGTGTCCCAACCGATGCGGTGCAGGCGCGTGCCCGCGGGGCGTTCCGGCTCACTCACCTGCGACCTCGCGGATTACGTAGCTGCAGCGCCGCCCACCAGATACGATGTGCTCCTCCCGACGCACCTCGGTATTGGGGCCGAGCACCGATCGGAAGACCTCCAGCTCAGCGCGGCAGAAGCCCTGGCATGCGGTTGCAGCGGCACAGATGGGGCAATGGTTCTCCACCAGCAACAGCGAGCCGTCTTCGGCTTCGCGCCACTCGGCCATGTAGCCTTCGGCAGAGCGGAGACGGACCAGTGCTGCCACTCTGCCGCGCAGACCAGCTTGTTCTCCCACAACGCGCTTGTAGGCTGCCTTAGTGTCCGCCTCGCGAACCGAGATAATCTGGTCGAGGGCGTCCTCCCCGAGCGAAGATCGCACAATGTCGAGCAGTTGGACCGTCAAGGCGGCATGGGTGTCCGGGAAGCGCGCCTGCGCTGCCGGTGTGAGCGCCCAACTTTGGCTGGGGCGACCCACGCCCCGGCTCTGCGCGGTTGCTGCAACCAGTCCCTCCTCGGCCAGGCGCAAAAGTTGCTGCCGTGCGGCCTCGCCAGTGATGGCGAGCTTGGTCGCTAACGCGGCGGTCGACATTGCCCCGTGCATTTTGAGCGCCATCAGCACGCGCTCCCCCGGGCTTCTCGGAGACCAGGCGGTATTTTCCAAGGTCTGGCTTGACATATCAGCCGCACAGGTTTTCAAAGTTGTTGCTTGGAAAATAAAGGCAGCCGCGTCGCAAAGCAAGCGCCGCTGATGCCGCAGCCCTGAGGAGCTTAAAAGATGGCGTTTGAACTGCCTGCCCTGCCCTATTCCCATTCTGCCCTTGCCGAACGTGGCATGAGCCAGGAAACGCTGGAACTGCACCATGATAAGCACCACCAGGCATACGTAACCGCCCTGAACGGTTTCGTTGAGAAGAACCCAGATCTGCAGGGTAAGTCGCTCGAAGAGATCATCGCGTTCGCCAACGGCAAGGCGGATCTCGCTCCGGTCATCAACAATGCCGGCCAGCACTGGAATCACATTCACTTCTGGAATGCATTGTCACCTGATGGCGGCAAACTGCCGGGCAAGCTCGAGGCCAGGATCGTCAGCGATCTGGGCGGCGTCGACGCCTTCAAGGAGCAGTTCAAGGCCGCCGCTGTCGGTCAGTTTGGCTCAGGCTGGGCCTGGCTGGTTCTCGGCACCGAGGGTAAGCTCAAAATTACCAAGACGCCCAACGGCTCGAACCCTCTGGCGACCGGCGAAGGCAAACCGCTGCTGGGCCTCGATGTGTGGGAGCACAGCTACTACGTGGACTTCCGTAACCGCCGTCCGGACTACGTCTCGAACTTTCTCGACAAGCTGGCGAACTATGAGTTTGCCGAAGCCAACCTCGGCTAAGCTCCCCGCGAACGGACAAAGGGCTGGGTTAACAACAACCCGGCTCTCCCTGGTGGGATTGGAACTCCCGCCAGAACCACGGATTGAGGATCGCGAGGTGCACTCTTGAACAGCATGGCCGGATTCGACATGCCCGATACCATGGCTTTGCGGCCATCCCGACGTCCCCCCGTGGGCAACGCCGAGTTTCGTGCTGCCATGTCGGCCATGGCAGCGACTGTTACGGTGGTGACTGCCCGCCGTGGCGACGAGCGTCTTGGCCGCACCGTCACCTCCGTGCTGTCCTTGTCAGTCAATCCGCCCGCGATCCTCATCTCCATCGACATGGTGAGCCGGTTGGCGGACGTGATCGCCAAAACTGGCAGGTTCTCATTCGCCATGCTGGCTGAGGATCAGCAGCATCTTGCCGATGCCTTCGCCGGCGCCGTCGATCCCGAAGAGCGCTTCGATGTCGGGGAGTGGTCCGCTTGGCCTTCTGGAAGCCCCATGCTCCAAGGCGCCGTTTCAGCTCTCGACTGTGAGGTCATAGGGTCGATCGAGACTGGCACTCATGTGCTGTTTGCCGGTGCGGTGATCGAGGCCGAGACCATCACCAGCCGCTCGCCACTCCTCTGGCAACGCCATCACTATCATCGGCTCGGCGTGCTCGACGAGGAAGTCTAGACCTGCAAAGCTTGTGAAGGGTGCAACCCCTCTGCGCCCCATCAGTTTCCCGCAAAGAGGGAGGCGCACGTGCCAAAGTTCTATTTTCACTATCGCACCGACGACGAACTGATCCGCGACACAGACGGCGTCGAACTCCAAGACCTGGACGCAGCCGAACACAATGCAGCTGAACTTGGGCGAGCCATTGTTGATCGAGCTGCCAGCACCGGTGGCGATACAGGTTTGCCCCGCTCCATAGAGATCACCGACGCAGCAGGCCGCGAGCTTCTCTACGTCGTCTTCTGGGCTGGTCCTAAGATCGGCGGCATGGGCGGACCTCCGGTTTCACCGGCTACGGTGCACTGATTAGGGCAAACTCCGCCGGCCACTGGCCGTGTGCGGTGATTGCAAATCCAAGGGCAAGGGCCGCGACAAGAGCGACATAGGCAAGGACTCGAGCGATGATCTTCATCGCGATGCTCCACTAGAAGGATGCGAAAAGACTATCAGTTAAGTAGGGATTAACAAGGCTGGTTTGACACCGTCCGGGCTCTGGCAGGAAACACTTTGCTAAGCATGCCCCAGCAACAGCGATGCGATTGCCTTGACGATCTCGCGCGATCCCACAGCGATCACCCCTCGCCTGGGTATGCGGAGATTGCGTCGCAACAGTTTCGCACCAGAGATGTTAGCTAATGAGATGGGCTGAACGCCCGTTGCTGCATACGGAAGGGCACGGCATGAATGCGACGCAGGCGAACCAAACCGAGTTGCTCAAGCGCGCCGATGCGCTAGCGGAGAGCGAACCGGGCTTCGCACTTTTCCTCCTCACGGCAGCCAAATCCAGTGACCCTGAGGATTTGGCACAGGCACCCCTGCAACAGCTCGAGAATCGACTGCGCCGCGCTTTTGCTTTGCTGACGGAGTTCTCGGGAGACGAAAGCCAAGTGGTGATCACCACCTCGACCGATCCGGCTGAGCCGATCATCATCGACGTCATATCTCCCGACATGCCCTTTATCGTGGACAGCGTTCTGGCAGCCGTGCGGGCCTCGGGGGGCACAACGCGCCTTTTCGCCCACCCGATGGTCCGTGTGGCTGGTGGGCAAGTCTCCTCCGATGGCCGGCCACTCAGTCTGTTGCATATCCACAGCGACCCTGTCGCGGATGCCGATGCTTTGCGGCATGAGATCGAAGCAACCATGCAAGAGGTCGTCCAGGCAACTAGCGACTGGAACGGGATGCAGGAGCGCGTGAGCGCCGCAGCCCAGCTGCTCAAGCAGACCGGTGGGGAGGAAGCAGCCCAGTTCCTCGACTGGCTGCTCCAGCACAACTTCACTTTCCTAGGTACCCGGACCTACGACCTGTCAGCGGGCGAACTGGTGCCGGTGGACGGAAGCGGCTTGGGGATCATGCGCGACCCAGACCTTAGGGTCCTGCGCAGCGGACCTGATTTCGTGCACTCCACCCCGCAGCACGCATCGTTTCTCTCCGAACCCGAACCGCTCTTGATCACCAAAGCCAATCTCCGAGCACGGGTGCACCGCCGAACGCACCTCGATTATGTCGGCATCAAGCGCTTCGATGCTGAAGGGAAGCCCATTGGCGAGTTGCGGGTGGTCGGCCTCTTCACCGCCCAAGCGCAAGCCACGCCCCACGCCCAGGTTCCGATCGTCCGGCGCAAGATCGCAGCCGTCATGCAGCGCTCGGGCTTTGATCCGCAGGGCCATGACGGTCGGACGCTCCTTGCAGCACTCGAGAGCTATCCGCGCGACGAACTGTTCCAGATCGACATCGACCAGCTCGAAGAATTCGCCACCACAATCGCTGCTTTGCACGATCGCCCGCGCGTGCGGGTGCTCCCGCGCATCGACCGCTTCGACAATTTCGTGTCGGTGCTCGTCTATGTACCGCGCGACCGCTACGACGCCGAGGTCCGCTCCCGCATCACCGATTATCTCGCCCGCGTCTATGACGGCCGGGTGTCGGCCTTTTACCCGCACTTCCTTGAAGCCTCCCTGGTGCGGGTCCACGTAATCATCGGGCGTGTTGGCGGGCCGACGCCGCGCCCCAACCGTGCCGAACTCGAAGCCGAAGTCGAAAAGCTTACCGCCCAGTTCGGCGACCTCCTGATGTCGGCTGCGCCGGATCCCGCCGCTGTCAGCGATTACCGCAGCGCCTTTTCGGCTGCCTACCAAACCCGCAACACTGCCGCTGACGCGGCGGCTGACATCGCCGTCCTGCAGTCTCTGGGTGAAGGCATTGCGGTCCGCCTCCGCGACTGCGGCAATGGCCAGATCGGCCTGAAATACTACCAGCGCCACAACGCCATTCCGCTCTCCGAGCGCGTGCCCATGCTCGAGGCCTTCGGCTTCCGTGTGATCGAGGAAAGGACCGACACCGTCATCCCGCGCGATCGCACTCGCTACTACGTCCACGACATGAGCGTCGAACTCGCTAATGGCCAGCCATTCGACGTTGCGGGCCGACGTGAAGCGGTTGAAGACGGGCTTCTGGCCGTGTGGGACGGGCGCGCCGAAAGCGATCAGCTCAATTCTCTCGTAACCCGCACTGACCTCGATTGGAGCGACGCGGCACTCCTCCGCGGGCTCTCCCGCTACCTTAGGCAGGTCGGCATCTCCTATTCACAGCGGTACATCGCGCTAGTCCTCGTCACGCAATCGCAAGCCGCCTCGGCCTTGGTCGAGCTCTTCAACGCACTGCATGATCCCTCGACTACCGGCCGCGAAACCAAGGCCGACGCAGCCCGTGCGCGCATCGCTGACTGCCTCGACGCCATGACCTCGTTGGATGAGGACACCATTGTGCGTCGCTTCCTCAATCTGATCGAAGCGGCGCTGCGCACAAACGCCTTCCAGAACGACGCCGAAGGCAACTATTGCCCCGCGCTCGCCATCAAGTTCGACAGCAGCCAGATCGAGGGCATGCCCGAGCCGCGGCCCTATCGTGAGATCTCGGTCTATTCGCCGCGGGTCGAGGGAATTCATCTCCGCTTCGGTGCCATTGCCCGTGGCGGCATCCGCTGGTCGGATCGGCCCGAGGATTTCCGCACCGAAGTGTTGGGGCTAGTGAAAGCGCAGCAGGTCAAGAACGCCGTCATCGTGCCGGTCGGCGCCAAGGGCGGCTTCGTCCCCAAACACCTCAAGGCCGGTATGCCGCGCGAGGCCGCCCAGGCCGAAGGGCTAGCCGCCTATAAGATCTTCATCGGCTCGCTTCTCGATGTCACCGACAATCTGGTCGACGGTCAGGTGGTGCCGCCGCAGGAGGTGGTCTGCCGCGACGCCAGCGATCCATACCTGGTGGTGGCCGCCGACAAGGGCACCGCCAGCTTCTCCGACACCGCCAACGGCATCGCGCAGTCCCGCGGCTATTGGCTCGGCGATGCCTTTGCGTCGGGCGGCTCTGCCGGCTACGACCACAAGGAAATGGGCATCACCGCCCGGGGCGCGTGGGAACTGGTCAAGCGCCACTTCCGCGAAGTCGATCGCGATATCCAAACCCAGCCCTTCACCGTTGCGGGCGTGGGCGACATGAGCGGCGACGTCTTCGGCAATGGCATGCTGCTCTCGCGCGAGATACGACTGATCGCCGCCTTCGATCACCGCGACATCTTCATCGATCCTGATCCCGATCCGGCAAAGAGCTTCGCCGAGCGTGAGCGGCTCTTCAAACTACCTCGCTCCAGCTGGCAGGACTACGACAAGAGCTTTATCTCGGGCGGCGGCGGCGTCTTTTCCCGCGGCGTGAAATCCATCGCGCTCAGCCCGCGGATGCGTGCTGTGCTCGACCTTGAAGGCGAGCATGCCACGCCCGCCGAGATCATGTCCGCCATTCTCCGGGCCCGGGTTGACCTCCTCTGGTTCGGCGGCATCGGCACCTATATCCGCGCCAGCACCGAAACCGATGCCGAGGTGGGCGACCGGGCCAATGACGCCATCCGCGTCGCCGCCGATCAATTGCGCGCTTTTACGATAGGCGAAGGCGCCAATCTGGGCCTGACCCAGCGGGGGCGTGTGGAATTTGCCCTGCGCGGCGGCCGGATCAACACCGACGCTATCGACAATTCCGCGGGCGTTAACTCGTCCGATCTCGAGGTCAACATCAAGATCGCCGTTGCGCCCTTGCTCGCCAATGGCAGGCTGACCCTGGAAGAGCGGAACCGGTTTCTCGCCGGTATGACCGAGGAGGTTGCGGCGCTCTGCCTGCGCAATAACTATCTCCAGGGGCTTGCCTTGTCCCTGACCGAGCGCGAGGGCCTCGGGGCCCTGCCCGACCATCGGGAACTCATGCACGCATTGGAACAGCGTGGGCTCCTCAACCGCAAGGTCGAGTTCCTGCCGACCGCCGCCGCACTCGACCAGCGCGAGACCGCGCTGACGCGGCCCGAACTTGCCGTCCTCCTCGCCTATGCCAAGCTGACCCTCTACGCCGACTTGCTCGACAGCACGGCAATCGACGATCCCTATCTGGCCGGGGAACTCTTCCGCTATTTCCCCGATAAGCTGCACCAGACCTACCCCGAAGCGGTGCAGCAGCATCGGCTCAAGCGCGAGGTGATCGCCACCGTGCTGGCCAATGCCATGATCAATCGCGGCGGCCCTGCCTTCGCCAACGAGCTGATCGCCGGCACGAGCGCGGGACCAGGTGATATCGCCCTCGCCTATGCCGCAACTCGGGACGTCTTCGGCCTGCCCGAACTCAACGCCATGGTCGATGCGTTGGACAATGAAGTTTCCGGCACAGTCCAGCTCGAACTCTATGCCGCCATCCAGGCGCTCCTGCGTCAGGAAGTGCTTTGGTTCTTGCGCAACGAAGATGTTACGCAAAGCCTGTCCGAACTGGTGCAGCGACACCGCGCCGGCGCCGAGTTTCTGCGCGAGCAGATTGGCACGCTGCGTCCAGAGCTGCAGCGCGGAATTGCCGCCACCGTCGATAGTCTCGTGGCCCGCTCGGTACCACCCCAGCTAGCCCGTCGCGTGGCTGAGCTCCCCTTGCTGTCTTTCGCCAGCGACGTGGTCGCTGTCAGCGAGCGCGTGGGCGTTCCCGTGCAGCATGGCGCCACTGCCTTCTTCGGCGTTCTTGCGGCTTTTGATCTGATGAACGTCATCGAGCAGGGCCGCAGCCTCAAACTGACCGATCGGTTCGAACGGATGGCGCTGGATAGGGCACTAGCCAATTTGGTGCGGGCACAGCGGGATCTGACCGTCGATGTGCTCCGGAGTGGCGATGGCAACGTCGCTGAGCGGCTGGCCCATTGGACCGGGGCTCGCCAAGCCGGGGTAGAGCGCACTGCGGCCGCAGTTGCCGACCTGACGCAGGGTACCTTGACTGTGTCGCGGCTATCGGTTGCCGCGGGGCTGCTCGCGGACCTGGCCCGGGAGGATTAGCCAGTCAGTCTTGTGGCGGCGCGAGGAGAGCTTCGACCCGTTCGCGCTCCTGTACCTGCAGGAACTGGATGGCGAAACCGACATCCAGGTGGCGGACCACTCGGCCCACAAGCTTGCCGACGGCCATGGGGGTGCCGATCGAAGGCTCGAGGTCTGCGGAGACGGCAACTCCCGAGCACGACACATCGATGATGAAGCCGGGGACGCGGGCACCGTCCCCTAGGGTGATGAGGGTCCGCGGATCGCGCGGCAGGAAGCGCTTGGCCTCCCGCTTGTCCGGCACCTGCTCGTGGACTTTCTTTTTGTGCCAGGCGATCTTGGCGCCCAGCTTGTCGCGTTCCTTGTCCGAGAGCGTCAGTTCCAGCACGAAGCCCTCCGGCAGGCTGCGGTGGATCCGGCCCTTGATCATGCCGAACTCGTCGAAAAAGGCGCTGACAAGTTCTCCGGTCTTGCCGAGTACTGGCCCGACCGCAACCAGTAGCTTCGTTGAGATCGAGCTGAGCCGGCAGGCATAAACTGGTGCCTTGCCGCCTTGGGCGCTCCGGCGATCAGGCAGCGCATAGCGTCCGGCGGCGGCGCCGATAAAGCGCACGTCATGCCAGTCGAACTCCGACCGCCGTGGAGACAGGCCCTCATCCGCCTCCTGAAACATGGGCACTCCCGTTCCCATTCACATACCGGTGAAATCTAGGCTGGAGGCGTTAAGAAGATGCTGCTTGGAAGGCGCAAACACCTCGCAGTTACTCATCTAAGTCTCGCCACGCGCTGCTCGCGCGAAGAATAGCTCCGGATTATCCACTTCCCTGAGCTTCTTGCCCTCAATGACAAAGAAGCGACTGCCCAGTCCACGAACGAAACTGCGATCATGCGAAATGAGGATACAACTCGCTCCATGGGTCAGGATTTCATCCTCCAGCCGTTCCTGGCCAGCAATGTCCACATGGTTGGTCGGCTCGTCGAGCAGGTAGAAGTTGGGTTCGCTGAGCCGAATAGCGAGGAGGCCTAGCCGCGCCCGCTGACCAAAGGACAATTCGGCGATGGGCCGCTCCTGCTTCTCCACCGGAAACCCCGCTGCGGCGAGCAGGCTTTTGCTCCTTTGGTCTCCGGCGTTGTACCGATCGGTGATGTAACTCAGCGGTGAAACTCTCTCAGGCAAGAAACTCATCGCTTGGTCGACATAGCCGACCGTGAGCTGCGGGCTAACACGAACACCGGACTGCTCCTCACCACGCATGGCTCGGTGCAGCAGCCCCATGAACTGCGACTTCCCAGCCCCGTTGCGACCAAGGATCACCACCCGATCACCCTGAAAAAGGTGCAGTTTGTCGACAGTAAACAGCTTCTCCCCTGCCGGCGCTTGCACCGTCACGTTCTCGACCGCCAGCATGACCTTGGCTTGCGCACCGCTATTGCCCAGTTGGATGTCGCCGGAACGCTCCTTGTAGACCGCAAGAACGGCGCTCTCGATCTTGGCTGCGCGCTCCCGCAGATATTTCGATTTGACTACCAACAGGTCGCTTCCTGAGTTGATCCCCACATTGGTCAGCTTGGCTGCTTGCTTGCGCAGGCGAGTGACTTCCTTGAGGTCGCGCTCCCGCTTGGCCGCCGCCGCTTCGTCGGTCTCCGCAAGGGCTACACGCGCGAGACTATAGGGAAGGCTGAAGTAGTGACATTGGTCGGGGCGCAGGAACAGCGTGCGGTTCGTGGTGGCGTCGAGGAACTGTCGATCATGGCTGGCCACGACCATCGGAATATTGTGGGCAGACTGACTGATCCAGTTCTCCAACTGGTAGAGCTTGCCGAGATCGAGGTGATTGGTCGGCTCGTCGAGCAGCAGGGCGTCGGGTTGCAGCACCCAACAGCGAGCGATCAACGCTATCCTCTGCCAGCCGCCGCTCAGTTCGGTCAGCTTACGGTTACGCATACCAGCCGGTGTCTCAAACTCATCGAGCACCACGTCGACACGCCAACTCTCAAAATCGCGATCGGCAGAAGGTAGCGCTTCCAGCACTGTGTCGTAGAAGGTCATATCCCTGACCTGCTGTGGCAGGTCTTGTTCGATATAGCCGATGCGCAGGCCACGTGACCTGACGATCTCACCTTGGGTAAGCTCGCTCAACCCCGCAATTGCCCGCAATAAGCTGGACTTGCCGCGGCCATTGCCGGCGATCAACCCCACGCGGTCGCCGTCAGCGACGACGAGATTGAGATTGGAAAAGAGGGTGTCGGTTGCCGTTATGCCGGCGTTCTGAAGGCTGATCGAGCCCATCTTAGTCTCACTGGTTCAGCGCGCATCGGCGCTTATGCCTGGAATACGGTTAGGGTGCAGCGCACCACTAAACCGCAAGGACGGGCAAACCAGAATGGGAGACAGAAGTCCGTACCAGTACCTGGTCAGCCCTGCAGCTTGAGCCACAGGGCGAAGACGGGACCGCGGGAGCGATGCTCGAACAAGACAGTCATTGAGCCCTCCCTAGGTTGGCTTTCTCGAATGCGGAAGCGATAGCAATGGCGGTGCCGGAAATCAATGCCGAGCACTCAAGCGAAGTAAAAAAGCAGGGCAACAGCGGCTACTGTCACAGAGCGAGGCATCGAGAGCTTGGCCAGCCGGTACGCAATACCAACAAATCCGGCTTGCGGCCAAACACCGAAGAAGTCCGAACCAAGCGGGGCCGGATACGCAATACTGCGGTCCCGAAGGGTTCGCATACGGCAACTCCAAACAAAAACCGTATGCACATAGTTTTAGCGGCCCGCGTTTAAGAAAGTGCTTTCAAGAAGCAAACGGAAGGTAAACCTGCCGACCGATCTTGGGACGCTTGCTCTGCTACGCCTCAGTTCGCGGGACGCAACATCTGCCAGCCCTCGATCACGCCCGTGCAGTAGTTGAAGTCCAGCAGATAGACGTTGCCGCCTCGGGTCGCTCGCACCTGAACGTGCTCTTCGTGCGGTACGTTGAGCGCGATGTTTGAGTAGCCTGCCTTGGCAATGGCATCCCGGATCTGCCGGTCGGTCATGCAGATGATCCGTTCAGGGTAGAAGTCGCTAGGTTCATCTCCAAAGAAGATGCCGAAGCGCTGCGCCTGAGCCGGGGCAACGGCGCTCGACGCTAGGAGCGTCGCGGTCAACATCAGGGCTGCAGCCTTGCGCATTCCGTCCTCCATTTACTCGCGGGCGGCTTCAATTGCCGAAGTTGAAATCGAGATGGAACCCACCGTCGAGGTCTAGTCCACCGTGACTGTCGGCATAGCCGCCGCGCATGCGCCGCAGACGCTCAACCCGGTCCACCTCCCCCGTGCAGCGGTCAACGCGCATGCTGTAGAGCCAGTTTCGCTTGACCGCCCGCACTTCAACGCGATCTCGGCGCAGCTCGCCAACGATCTCCACATTCCGATAGCCATAGTCGCCGATGCCGCGGCGCACTTCGCGATCGCGAAGGCAACGACGACCATGTTCTGGCCTATCCCAGCCGCCGTCGTTCCAATGCTGCCAGTGCCGCGGCCCGAACCCGTTGCCCCAACTACCCCGGGCATAATCCGAGCCTGTGGTCGGGGAGAGGCTCTCCTGCGCCGCAACCGGAGTAGCCGCTGCTAAAGCCATGCCGATGCACAAAGCGGAAGCTGCGGTCTTGAAGCGGGTCAACGTCGTAGTCATCTTGGTCTCCATGGCTGCCCGTCGCCGATCTGGTGATATTTTAACCCGGGGCTTGAACCGGGCCGGTAAGCCACGTTCATCTTCCGTTCAGGTTTGTGGGGAAATCACGGCCTAAGCGCCCCCTGCCCCTCTGGGCGGCTTGCCTTTGCGTTATGGTGAAGACACGTGAAAACGCCCGATTCGGGTGCAAAGACGGAAATCAATGTCGCAAGCTGAAGATCTTTTCGCCGCCCCCGACCGTGCCGAGCAGCCTTCGCGGGAACCCGCGCCAATGCCAAAAAAGCAGGGTTTGGCAGGCAGTTACACGGCTGCAGACATCGAGGTTCTTGAAGGTCTGGAGCCGGTGCGCCGGCGCCCTGGCATGTATATCGGCGGCACCGACGCCAATGCCCTGCACCACCTCTTCGCCGAGGTCATCGACAATTCCATGGACGAGGCCATAGCCGGTCACGCCACCCGGATCGAGGTCCATCTCGGCGCCGACGGCTACGTTACCGTTTCCGACAACGGCCGCGGCATCCCTGTGGAGCCGCATCCGAAACAACCAGAATTATCTACGCTTGAGCTAGTTTTGACCAAGCTACACGCTGGCGGCAAATTCGACTCCAAGGCCTATGAAACTTCGGGCGGGCTGCATGGCGTCGGCGTTTCGGTCGTGAACGCCCTTTCCGACGATCTGGTGGTCGAAGTCGCCCGCGATCAGACCCTTTATCGCCAGACCTATTCACGCGGCAAACCGCTGACCAAGGTCGAGGTGATCGGCCGGGTCAATAATCGCCGGGGCACCACCACCCGCTTCCACCCCGACGCCCAGATTTTCGGCGAGAACGCTCGCTTTTCCGCCGCGCGGATCTTCCGCATGACGCGCGCCAAGGCCTACCTTTTCGGTGGCGTGGAGTTGCGCTGGAGTTGCGACGAGAGCCTCGCCAACGACGATGCGCCAGCCAAGGCCGTGTTCCACTATCCCGCGGGCCTCCGGGACTTCATGGCTGCCCGCGTCGAGGGTGAAACCCGGATTGTTGATGAGATCTTTTCAGGTCTTCACGGCAAGGCGGGTACCCATGGCGCCGTCGAGTGGGCCATTGTTTGGACACTGGGGGATGGTGGCGTTTCCTCTTATTGCAACACTGTGCCGACGCCCGATGGCGGGACCCACGAGCAGGGTCTGCGCACCGCGCTTCTGCGTGGTCTCAAGACCTATGCTGAACTGACCAAGAACAAGGCCGCAGCAATCCTCACGGCCGAGGATGTGTTTGCACACTGCTCGGCTATGTTGTCGGTCTTCGTGCGCGAGCCTGAGTTCGTCGGGCAGACCAAGGACAAGCTGGCTTCGGGAGAAGCCACGCGGATTGTCGACAACGCCCTGCGAGACGCTTTCGACCACTGGCTGGCGGCATCGCCAAACCAAGCCGGCAAGCTGCTCGACTGGGCCGTTGAGCGCGCCGAGGAGCGGCTCCGCCGGCGCAAGGAAAAAGAGATCGACCGTGCCAGCGCCACCCGCAAATTGCGGCTGCCGGGCAAACTGGCGGACTGCACGCAGAGCGCAGCACAAGGCGCCGAACTCTTCATCGTTGAGGGCGACTCGGCTGGCGGCAGCGCCAAGCAGGCGCGCAATCGCACCAGCCAGGCCGTGCTGCCGTTGCGCGGCAAAATCCTGAACGTAGCTGGCGCCAGTCGTGAAAAGCTGGCGGCCAGCCAGGCCATTTCCGACCTGATCCAGGCACTCGGCTGCGGCACCCGTGACCGCTATCGCGAGGAAGACCTGCGCTACGACAAGATCATCATCATGACCGATGCTGACGTCGACGGCGCTCACATCGCTTCGCTGCTGATGACGTTTTTCTTCCAGGAAATGCCCAAGCTGATCGACAACGGTCATCTGTTTTTGGCCCTTCCGCCGCTCTACCGCATCTCCCAGGGTGGCAAGACGCTCTACGCACGCGACGAGCCCCACCGGGTGGAGTTGATGGCCACCGAGTTCACCGGCAAAGGAAAAGTGGACACCACGCGGTTCAAAGGCTTGGGCGAGATGCCGTTCGTACATCTGCGGGAAACCACGATGTCGCCCAAGACGCGGACGCTGCTTCAGGTCAAGATTCGTGATGATCTCGATGCCACCCGCATCAGCGTCGATCGGCTCATGGGCAGCAAGCCAGAAGCACGGTTTGACTTCATTCAGGAGAATGCCGCCTTTGTTACTGATCTTGATATCTAGCCAGTCAGTCCCCAATTAAGACTAACTGCGGCAAAGCCGTTGACAGACAAGGCCTTTGCGTTAAGGTCCGCGCCGCTGGAGCATCCGGTTGGCGGGCATTCGTTCGCTTTTTGCTGAAGCTGCCTCAGGGCTAATTCCTCGCTCTGCGAACTTTGCACTTCCGCCCGGTGGCCGCCCCAGAGCGGACGCGTTGTTTGACTTCCTTGCAGTCCGCAACTGCGGCAAGGCGCATGTCTTGGCATGTGCCGGCGCGGCACCACCTCGGCGCTCCCATCCGAATGTCTCGGAGGGGACTGGCGCTGGGCAACACCACGAGTGGGTTAATCGAATTTGACTGAAAACTTCTCCGGGCTTGGCCTATCCAGCAAAGTAACCGAGGCGGTCGTTGCCGCCGGATACACGACGCCGACCGAGATTCAGGCGCAGGCCATCCCGCACGTCCTCGACAAGAAGGACATCATAGGCATCGCCCAGACCGGCACCGGCAAGACGGCTTCGTTCGTTCTGCCCATGCTGACGCTCCTTGAGAATGGCCGAGCGCGCGCACGCATGCCGCGGACGCTCATCCTCGAGCCAACCCGAGAGCTCGCCGCCCAGGTTGCCGACAACTTCGAAAAGTACGGCAAGAACCATCGACTGACCATGGCTCTGATCATTGGCGGCGTCAGCTTCGAAGAGCAGAACAAGAAGCTTGATCGTGGCGTCGACGTGCTGATCGCCACCCCAGGTCGCCTGCTCGACCAGTTTGATCGCGGCAAGATCCTGCTCAATGGCGTGGACATCCTCGTCATCGACGAGGCTGACCGCATGCTGGACATGGGCTTCATCGATGACATCGAGAAGATCTGTTCGCGCCTGCCGGCGCGACGCCAGACCATGTTGTTCTCCGCAACCATGTCGACTGAGATCGAGCGCCTCACCAAGAAATTTCTCAACGATCCGGTGCGCGTCCAGGTGGCACGCCAGAGCTCGACGGCCGAGACCATCGACCAGAAGCTCATCCGCGTATCGAACAAGCCAGACGAGAAGCGGGCTGGCCTGCGGGCTGCAATCGACGCCTCCGAGGGGCTTACCAACGCCATCATCTTCTGCAATCGCAAACGGGACGTGGCCACGTTGGCACGGTCGCTGCAGCGCCATGGCTACAATGCCGGCGCCCTCCATGGCGACATGGACCAGAAAAGCCGCACGGAAACCCTGGACGCCTTCAAGGCCGACAAGCTGACACTTCTGGTGGCCAGCGATGTTGCTGCCCGCGGCCTCGATATTCCGGCCGTCACCCACGTCTTCAATTTCGACGTGCCGGTGCATGCCGAGGATTATGTCCACAGAATCGGCAGAACAGGCCGTGCTGGCCGGACAGGTGCTGCCTATACGCTGGTGTCATCTGCCGACAGCAAGCACTTGGACGCGATCCTGAAGCTCATCCAGAAGCCAATCGAATATCTTGAGCCCGCAGGTGTCCCTGCTGCGCCAGCGACCAGCAGCGAGGAAGAGGCACCCAGCCGGCCAGCCCGCTCCAGACGCGGTGCAACGCGCGGGGGTGCGCGTGGCGGTCGCCGGACGGCTGAAGCGCCGGAAGTGGCGGAAGCAGCACCTGTGCTCGCGGCCGAAGCGCCCAACCCGCCTGCGGAAGCAAAGCCAGCGAGGCCGGCCCGCGGCAGACCACCGCGTGGGCGGCCGCCCGCCGATCTGCAGGAGGTGGAGAGCGATGGGACGCCATTTGGCAATGACGGGCCGGTTCCGGCATTCCTGCTGCGTCCGACACGGATCAGTAACTAGCGACTGCTAGCATACCTCCGAGCCGCTAAAACTCTCATAGGTACTTTGCTTTCCAGATCGTTTGCGGCGATAAACACCACGACGGAATGAATCGCGCGGTGCAAGCGTGCGGTTCAGGGCGCAACGAAGCGCGGGGGAAGCTGTGGCCGAAGAGGACTTTGATCGGGCGGTCGGCTATGCCGACACCGCCTTGGAACTCCTGAAGCGCAGCGGGATTCCCCCCTACCCCCAATTTTACGAGCTGCTGTTCACCTATGCGACGGGTGTGAACCCGACTCTCAACCAGCACCTCAATTCCCTGTTCAGAAGCGGGACTGCCTTTTCGGAGGCGGCGGCTCAAAGCCTCTACAACGAGTTCTTGAAAGCCAACGTGCAGGATCGCATGTCGAGCGTATCCGAGCGCATGAACGAGCGCATCGACGCGATGCATCTCGCTATCGAAACCGCGATGAACACCGCACATGCCTATTCCGGCTCACTTGAGTCGGTGACGGATGACCTCGAGAACGATGCCTCCGAGTCAGCATTGAAGGCACTGGCTGCGCGGCTTCTCGCAGAAACCCGTCACATGCAGGATACTAATACTGAACTCGAGCGAAAACTCGAATCCTCGCGTGACGACATTGCCTCCCTGCAGCGCGACCTTGATGACGTTCGGCGCGAGTCACTCCTGGATCCGTTGACCAAGATTGCCAACCGCAAGCGCTTCGAGCAGGAACTCGCCAACGCCATCGAGACCGCCGAAGGCGGCGGTGCACCATTCTGCCTGATGCTGTCCGATATCGACCATTTCAAGACTTTCAACGACAATTTCGGGCACCAGACCGGGGATCAGGTGTTGCGGCTTGTCGCTATGACATTGAAATCAAACATCCGCAGCAACGACCTCGCCGCGCGTTTCGGCGGGGAGGAGTTTGCCGCCATCCTGCCTTCAACCAATCTGATCGGCGCAACTATCGTAGCGGAGAATATCCGTCGCGCTGTGCATGCCAAGGAGTTGCTGAAGCGTTCGACCAACGAGAAGCTCGGACGGATCACGGCGTCCTTCGGTATCGCTGAGTACCGGCTGGGCGAGACAGCTGCAGCCCTGATCGAACGAGCGGACCGCTGCCTCTATGCAGCGAAATCGGCTGGTCGAAACAAGGTCATCAGCGAGACAGATCTGCCCAGCGCCGAAAGTGCATCCGCGGCCTAACGCTCGGGCTGGAGCGTGACGCCCAAGCCCTCCAGCATGTCCCAGTATTCGGGATAGGTCTTACCGGTGCAGGCCGGGTCGAGGATAACGATATTGGGTATGCGCAGCCCTGCCAGGGCGAAGGCCATGGCGATGCGATGGTCGTGATAGGTCTCAATCTCTATCCGGCTATTGCGGCCAGCAAGCTTTCTCGCCAACTCAGGATCAGAGGCCACCAGCAGATCGTCGCCCTCTTCGGTTCCCAATCCTGGCAAAATGCGGTTCAGCTCGTTTGCGACGGCGCGAACGCGGTCAGTCTCCTTGACGCGAAGATTGGCGATGCCGGTAAAGCGTACTGGATGATTGTTGAACGCGGCAACCACAGCCAGAGTGGGAACCGCATCCTGCATCTGTGAACCATCGATGACCGACGGCATGTTCGGAAACTGTGCGAGCACGGCCTGAGCTGCGGCGTCTGGCTGCGTGAAGGCGTCAGCAGCCACCCCGAGGTCGATGTTCCCGCCCGTAAGTGCTTCGGCGCCCCACAGATAGGTTGCGGCCGATGCATCTGGTTCTATGGCATAGTCGGTCGCGCGGTAGCCTTTGGCATCGACCCGCCAAGTGCCGGCATCGACCTGGTCCACCTGAGCTCCAAACGCCCGCATGGCAGAGAGAGTGAGGTCCACATAGCCCCGCGCGCCGATCTCGGTGCCGGTCAATGCGACTTCTATGGGCCCCTCTCCGAGCGGCGAGATCATCAGGAGGGCCGAGACATATTGGCTGGAGAGGCCGGCATCGATCTCAACCCGTCCGGCCGCAAAGGTGCCTTTGCCGCGAATGGTCACCGGTGGACAGCCGGTTGGCGCATCGGCATCGACGCCAAGGGCTCGAAGTGCACTCACCAGCGGAGCGATGGGACGCTTGCGCATATCCTCGTCGCCGTCGACCACGACTTCGCCTGCCACGGTGGCGACCGCTGCGGTGAGAAAGCGGGTGGCAGTGCCAGCATTTCCCAGGAACAGCGGCTCGGTCGGCGGCTGAAGGCGCCCCGAGCTCGTCACGATGAAACTCGTGGCATCCGGCTCCTCGACAACCACGCCCATCTGCCGCAAGGCGGCCGCCATAAGCGTCGTATCCTTGCTCTTGAGAGCACCGGAAAGCCGACTGGTGCCATGCGCGAGGGCGGCCAGCAACAACGCACGGTTCGTTATCGATTTCGACCCAGGAGGGGCTACGCGGCCCACGAGCGGGCGACCGGGCGGAACGATGGTGAGAGCGTCAGGAAGGGAGTGTGGCATGATGCCCGATCAATGCACTAGCCACATGGCTTCTGCAACTGCGGAAGCCGACGGCATGGCACTGCGCGGAACCAAAAACGATCCCTCAAGACCGTGAACTAGGCCCCTGCCCGCGCCTCGGCAATCGCCTTGAGGTCTGCGGGTTTAAGCTGAACACTCTCACCGCAGCCGCAGGCGCCGGTCTGGTTCGGATTCTTGAAAGTGAACCCGGACGTCATCTTGGTCTCTTCAAAATCCATGATCGTTCCGAGGAGGAACATCGTCGCCTTGGGCTCGATATAAACCTCGACACCTTTGTCGCTGACGTGGTCATCGCCAGCTACCGGCTCAGCGACATAATCCAGCGTATAGGCCATGCCCGCGCAGCCGGCATTCCGGACACCCACACGCACGCCAATGACCGGCTTGTCGGAGTCTTCCATGATCTCGTTGATGCGGTCGGCGGCGGCATCTGTCAGCGACATGATCTTGAAGGCCATGAGCAGTGTCTTTCTATCGGCGTTTCACGATATATAGGCGTGAACGTCCAAGATTACCACCAGTTCAGCGCAACTTGAGCTTCCTCGCTCATGCGAGAGGCATCCCAAGGCGGATCAAAGACCATGTTCACGGTCACGTCCTGAATGCCTTCGACACTGCGAGCCGCGTTTTCCACCCAGCCGGGCATCTCGCCGGCGACCGGACAACCCGGGGCGGTGAGCGTCATGTCGATCGTGAGGTTCCGGTCATCATCCAGGTCGACCTTGTAGATGAGTCCGAGCTCATAGATGTCGACTGGGATTTCCGGGTCATAGACGGTCTTGAGGGCACCGATCAGATCGGTCGTGATGCGCTCGACGTCTCCTTCGGGGATCCCTTGCCCAATTCTGGGAGCGATGCGGGTGTCGGTAGCGGGCGTGATGGCGGTTTCAGTTTCATCAGTCATTTGGATCCCCGCGGCTTACGCGAAAAATTTCTGGGCGCGCTCGATGCCGTCCACCAACGCGTCTACGTCGTCCTTGCCGTTATATAGGGCGAAGGAGGCCCGGCATGTAGAGGTCACGCCAAAACGATTGAGCAGCGGCATGGCGCAATGGGTCCCCGCCCGAACGGCGATGCCATAGCGGTCAAGAATGGTGGCGACGTCATGCGCATGTGCCCCTTCGATGTCGAAGGCAAAGATGCCGCCCTTGTTCGGAGCCGTGCCGATCAGACGAAGGGAGTTGATGCGGCTCAGCCGCTCCTGCGCATACTCGGCCACGGCATGTTCATGCGCCACGATATTCTCACGACCGAGCTGTTCGATGTACTGGAGCGCGGCCCCTAGCCCGATCGCCTGCACGATCGGCGGCGTACCGGCTTCGAAACGGTGCGGCGGTTCGTTATAGGTGACGCCATCCAGGGACACCGTGTCGATCATCTCGCCGCCGCCCTGGTAGGGCTGCATTTCCGCAAGCAGGTCATACTTCCCATAGAGCACGCCGATGCCGGTGGGCCCATAGAGCTTGTGACCGGTCATCACGTAGAAGTCGGCGTCGAGATCCTGCACGTCCACCTTGGTGTGCACCGCCCCCTGTGAGCCATCCACCAGAACGGGAATGCCCCGCGCATGGGCGATCTCGATGATCTCCTTGATGGGGGTCACCGTGCCCAACACGTTGCTCATATGGGTAATCGCGACGATACGTGTGCGCTCACTCAGCGCTGCCGCGAAAGCATCAAGGTCGAAGCTACCATCTTCGCGCACATCGACCCACTTGATCACCGCACCCTTGCGCTCGCGATGGAAATGCCAGGGCACAATGTTGGAGTGGTGCTCCATCACGGTGGTGACGATTTCATCGCCTTCCCCGATCCGAGGCACAGCGAAAGACTGCGCCACAAGGTTGATCGCCTCGGTCGCCGATTTGGTGAAGATGATCTCCTCAAACCGCCCAGCATTAAGGAACTTCTGAGCCGCCAGGCGGCCGCCCTCATAGGCTTCGGTCGCGCGGTTGGCGAGCGTATGCAGCCCGCGGTGCACATTGGCGTATTCATGCCGGAACGCGTGATCCATGCGGTCGAGCACCTGCACCGGCTTTTGCGCCGATGCACCGCTATCGAGATAGACCAGCCGCTTACCGTGGATTTCTTCGGAAAGGATCGGGAAATCGGCACGGACTTTTTCGAGATCGAAGGTCATGATGTCCCACCAGAAGGTGACGCGGAGAAACCCTCATGGTCAGGCGTGCGGTGCGCCGTTGACCACGAGGATCTCGGGTTCACTTGCCCAACAGCCAGGCGTCGACGACGTCCTGCAGCGATGCATTGAGCGCCTCGTCCTCGATCGGATCGAGCAGTTCGGCGATAAAGCCGCGCACCAGCATGGTCTCGGCTTCCGCCTTCGGAATACCGCGGCTGAGGAGATAGAAAAGGCTGTCTTCGTCGAGCTTGCCGCAGGTCGAACCATGGCCACAGACCACGTCGTCGGCATAGATCTCGAGCTCGGGCTTGGACAAAATCTCCGCCTCGTCGGAGAGCATCAGGCCCTGATGCATGAACTTGGCGTCGGTCTTCTGCGCGTCACGAGCAACCACGAGCTTGCCCTGCACCACCGCCGTTGAACGCCCCCGGGCAATCGACTTGAACAGCGGCTGGGACGAGGTGTGGGGCACCGCATGGTGCGTTTCCATGGTGATGTCGGCGTGCTGACCAGGCGACACGAGGTTGAGCCCCGTGACGTCCGCATGCGCCGCCGCTCCACCCATTTGCGGGAAGAGATTGGTCCGAGCGAGCCCTGCACCCGCATGGATCACCAGCGTCCGCAGCTTCGCGCCATCGGCGAGATGGTATTCGTTGCTGGCGAAATGCGAGGCCGACCGGGCGCTGAGATCTACCGTGATGTGGGTCAAGACCGCCCCCTTGCCCAGGGCCACATAGCTGGCGTGGTTACCCACATGCGCTGCGTCCGAGCCCGAAAAGGTCTCGACGATGGTGGCAGTGGCCCCATCTGCCACGAAGATCTTGACCGCATCGGCGACATGGGCGGCGTCGCCCTCGATCCGGCGCGCAATCTGGACCACCTGCTTAAGGCCGGCAGAGACATTCAGGGACAGCGCTTCTCGCACGAGGCCATTGTTGACCTGCACGAGGATATCATCGCGCGTGGTGAGCACGCCACCTTTGACGGTATCGAGCGCGAGGCCGGCCGGGGCCTCCCCCTGCTGCTGAGCCACACCGTTGACCAATGTCAGGTTGAACGCGCCGTCGATAGGGAGGGCTGGAACGTCCGACTGGTTGGCCGGTGCGCCTACCGGCGGCACTGCTCGCAGCAATGTCTTGAGATCGGTATAGTGGTAGCTCTCGACGCGACGGGTCGGCAGGCCGGCCACACTGATGCGCTCGGCTACCGGATCGGCGCCAGCCGCCTTGAGCTGGGCGATAAGGGCGTCCTCGGCGGGGCCGAGGCGGACGGGAAAACTCTGGCGCATGGGTCAGGCCGCCGTCGTGTCGAATTCGGCGTAGCCGCGGGCTTCGAGCTGCAGCGCCAGGTCCTTATCGCCGCTTTCCACGACGCGACCATCGCTGAACACATGCACCACGTCCGGCACGATGTGGTTGAGCAGACGCTGGTAGTGGGTGATGACCAGCATCGACCGGTTCTCTGCGCGTAGAGCGTTCACGCCCTTGGAGACCAGTTGCAGAGCGTCGATGTCGAGGCCAGAGTCAGTCTCGTCGAGTACGCAGAGCGAGGGCTTCAGCAGCGCCATCTGCAGGATCTCGGCACGCTTCTTCTCGCCACCCGAGAAACCGACATTGAGCGGCCGCTTGAGCATGCTGGCATCGATATTGAGCTGCGACCCGGCTTCCTTGACGACCCTCATGAATTCCGGCGTCGAGAGCTCGCCTTCGCCGCGCGCCTTACGCTGGGCGTTGATGGCCGCCTTGAGGAAGGTCATCGTGGCAACGCCGGGGATCTCGATCGGGTACTGGAAGGCCAGGAATACACCGGCAGTGGCCCGCTCGGAGGGCTCCATCTCGAGAATGTTTTCGCCGTTGAGCAGGATCTCGCCCTCGGTGACTTCATAGTCTTCCTTGCCGGCGAGCACATAGCTCAGAGTCGACTTGCCCGAGCCATTACGGCCCATCACAGCATGCACCTGTCCGGCAGGAATGGTCAGGTTGACGCCCTTGAGGATCTCGCGATCTTCTATACGGGCGTGCAGGTTCCGGATTTCAAGAATTGGGGTGGTCATCTGTTTCTCCACTGTGCCGGGGTCGCCCTGAGCGCCGCCCGCATTGATGCTTGATTGTGTTAGCCGACGCTGCCTTCGAGACTGATCGAGATCAGCTTTTGGGTTTCCACCATGAACTCCATCGGCAATTGCTGCAGCACGTCGCGCACGAACCCATTGACGATCAGGGCCACCGCTTCTTCCTCATCGAGGCCACGCTGCTGGCAGTAGAACATCTGGTCGTCCGAAATCTTGGACGTCGTTGCCTCGTGCTCGAACACCGCCGTACCGTTGCGGCTCTCGATATAGGGCACGGTGTGGGCACCGCACTTGTCACCGATCAGCAGGGAATCGCACTGCGTGAAGTTGCGGGCGTTCTTCGCCTTGGCGTGGGCCGAGACCTGACCGCGATAGGTGTTGTCCGAGAAGCCGGCAGCAATACCCTTGGAAATGATGCGGCTGGACGTATTCTTGCCCAAATGGATCATCTTGGTACCGCTATCGACCTGCTGATAGCCGTTGGAAATGGCGATTGAGTAGAACTCGCCCCGGCTATGGTCGCCCCGCAGGATGCAGCTAGGGTACTTCCAGGTGATGGCCGAGCCGGTTTCCACCTGCGTCCAGGAGATCTTGGAGTGGTGGCCGCGGCAATCGCCCCGCTTGGTAACGAAGTTGTAGATCCCGCCCTTGCCGTTTTTGTCGCCTGGGTACCAATTCTGAACGGTCGAGTACTTGATCTCGGCATTGTCGAGCGCCACCAGTTCCACCACGGCAGCGTGCAGCTGGTTCTCGTCACGCATCGGCGCGGTGCAGCCTTCGAGATAGCTCACATAGCTGTCGTCGTCTGCGATGATCAGCGTCCGCTCGAACTGCCCAGTGTTCTTCTCGTTGATGCGGAAATAGGTCGAGAGCTCCATCGGGCAGCGCACGCCCTTGGGGATGTAGACAAAGGACCCATCGGTAAAGACAGCCGAGTTCAGCGTGGCGTAGAAGTTGTCGGTCACCGGCACGACCGACCCGAGATATTTCTGCACCAGCTCCGGATACTCTCGGATGGCTTCCGAGATCGAGCAGAAGATAATCCCCTGCTTGGCCAGTTCCTTGCGGAATGTCGTTACGACCGAAACCGAGTCGAAGACCGCGTCAACCGCCACATTGCTGCTGAATGGCGCGCCCGTCGGCTCGCCAGCGCCCTGCACACCTGCCAGGATTGCCTGCTCCTTGAGCGGAATGCCCAGCTTCTCATAGGTCCGCAGCAGCTCGGGATCGACTTCGTCGAGGCTCTTGGGGCCGCTCGTCGTCTTGGGGGCTGCATAATAGCTGATCGATTGAAAATCGATCTTGGGGTAGTGCACCTTGGCCCAGTTGGGCTCCTGCATGGTCTGCCAGCGACGGAAAGCCTCCAGACGCCAGTTCAGCATCCACTCAGGCTCGCCCTTCTTGGCCGAGATGAGACGCACGATATCCTCGTTGAGACCGGGAGGCGCAACGTCGGATTCGATGAGTGTCTCGAACCCATACTTGTACTTGTCGACATCGAGCGCCAGCACCTGGTCGACCGTGTCGCGGTCGATGTTCTCCTTGAGCGTCGGAATATCGTACGCCATTTCGGCTTCTCCTTATCACCCATCGGCGATTCAAGGTCGCCGCGAGCCTTCAAAAACTTATATGCCGCTAGGCGGCTTCACCTTCGCGGCCACGCTGCCGCGAGAGAATGGATTGGTAACCAGCAAGGAACGCATCGACGTCCTCTGCGGTAGTCGACCAGCCCAGGCTGACCCGCAATGCGCACTGTGCAAGCTCGGGAGCAACGCCCATGGCTGCCAACACATGGCTCGGACCGACCTTGCCGGATGAGCACGCCGATCCTGAGGACACGGAAAGTCCCGCCAGATCCAGCGCCATCATGGCCGTCGTATTCTGCACTCCTGGCACGGCGAAGTTGGTCGTATTGCCAATCCGATCCGCGCCGAAAAAAACCGTTGCGGCTGCAATACTCCGCAACCCGACTTCCAGCCGTTCCAACAAAGCTGGCACCCCAGCTGCCTCGTAGTGCTGGGGGTATGCCGCCGCAGCTGCGCCGAAGGCAGCGATCAACGCTGCGGCCGGACTGCCACCACGCCGTCCCTGCTCTTGTCCACCACCCGGAATGAGCAGCACCGTGTCGGCGTGCCCCTTGACCAGCAGCGCACCTACACCCGCTGGAGCCCCAATTTTGTGGCCGCTCACAGCCATCATATCGGGAGCGGATGCGGCAAATTCGAGGGGTAGCTTGCCCAAGGCCTGCACCGCATCGATAAACAGCGTGTGACGGGTAGGGCCAACTATGGCGTTGATCCTACCGATAGGCTGCACCACACCAGTTTCGTTGTTGACCCAATGCAGGGCCACCAGAAGGGTTTCCCCCTTCTCATCCGCTTCCACCAGACGCGCTGACAATTGATCAAGATGGACACTCCCGTCGGGCAGAAGGCCAATAGCTGTTACGGGCAAGCCCGTTGCCTCTGCGGCCTTGGTTACCGCTGCGTGTTCACCGCCGCTAACAACAACCGCGTCCGCGGCAAAGGTCTTGGCGCCGCCGACGATAGCCTGGGTAATTGCCTCTGTTGCCGAGCCGGTGAAAACCACCTGCTTGGAATCGGCGCCCGCTAAGATCGCTACCTTTCCTCGCGCGGTCTCGATCAGATCGCGCAGTGCGCGACCGTGGCTGTGAACAGACGACGCATTGCCCGTCAGTTCCAAAGCAGCAAGGAGCGCCGCCCGCGCTTCAGGAAGAAGCGGGGCTGCGGCATTGTGATCGAGATAGACCGCCTGTCGCGCCATCATGGTTTCCAAGGTGGCGCATGCGCGCCGCTCATACCGTCCATGCCTGAACCGAACTGCCCCGCGGGCCGCCGACTCCAAACACTTCTTGAAATTTGGCGTCCAACTTCATTACAAGGGGCGCTCTCAGGCCGGTTTCGGCCGCAAAACCAAGTTTCGAATAATTCTAAACTGGTTTTTCGACCCATGTTTTAGGGAGCGGGACGCGCTTAGTCAAGCGGATGCCCGCCAACCCTGAGGGCTCGGCAAAGCCACACGAACAGAGCCAAATGGCCGGAAGAACAACACCATGCCAGAAGTGATTTTCAACGGGCCCGAAGGCCGTCTGGAAGGCCGCTATCAGCCGGGCAAGGAGCCCAACGCTCCTATCGCCATCGTGCTGCATCCACACCCGCAGTTCGGCGGGACGATGAACAACCAGATTGTCTACAATCTCTTCTATATGTTCGCCGAGCGTGGCTTTGCCGTGCTGCGCTTCAATTCGCGCGGCGTCGGCCGTTCGCAAGGCCTGTTCGATCACGGGATCGGCGAACTCTCGGATGCCGCATCGGCGCTCGACTGGCTGCAAACCATCAATCGCGAATCGCGCGGGTGCTGGATCGCCGGCTTCTCCTTCGGTGCTTGGATCGGGATGCAATTGTTGATGCGGCGCCCCGAGGTGGAAGGTTTTATCTCGGTGGCTCCGCCCGAGAACCTCTACGACTTCTCGTTCCTGGCCCCCTGCCCTTCCTCCGGTCTTATTATCCATGGCGACAAGGATCGGGTGGCCCCGCCCACCTCGGTTCAGAAGCTGGTCGACAAGCTGAAGACGCAGAAAGGCATCACCATCGAGCAGCAGATCGTCGACGGGGCGAACCACTTCTTCGAAGGCCAGATCGATGAACTGACCACCCGTTGCGCCGATTATCTCGACCGTCGCCGGCAAGAGATCGCCGCCGGCGGCGGGCGCTAATTAGAGCGCACTGAGGCGATTGAAACCACCACGGTATCCCCGCGCAGGCGGGGACCTCCGTTTTCTTTCTGGTGGTCCTTTCAAACAGAGGTTCCCGCATGCGCGAGAATGACCCTGTGACGGGGACGACCTTTGGATCGCATCAAATGACCCAGTTCAAATCAGAATTCCTCCGCACCCTCTCCGAACGCGGTTTCATCCATCAGATCTCCGACCCTGAAGGTTTGGACAGGCTTTTCGCCACCGAGACGGTGAGCGCCTATATCGGCTTCGATCCCACCGCGTCGAGCCTGCATGTCGGCAGCCTTATCCAGATCATGATGCTGCACTGGCTGGGAAAGACCGGCCACCGCGCAGTCGCTCTCATGGGTGGTGGCACCGGCATGGTGGGTGACCCGTCCTTCAAGGACGAGGCGCGCAAGCTCATGACCGTCGACACCATCCAGTCTAACATCGACGGCATCAAGCAAGTCTTTTCCAACTACCTGACCTTTGGCGATGGCTCCAAGGACGCGTTGATGCTCAACAACGCCGAGTGGCTGCTGCCGCTCAATTATCTCGAGTTCCTGCGCGATGTTGGCCAGCACTTCTCGGTCAACCGTATGCTGAGCTTTGATTCCGTGAAGCAGCGCCTGGATCGTGAGCAGTCGCTGAGCTTCCTCGAATTCAACTACATGATCCTGCAGGCCTACGACTTCGTGGAGCTCAACAAGCGCTACGGTGTGCGTCTGCAAATGGGCGGTTCGGATCAGTGGGGTAATATCGTCAACGGCATCGATCTGGGGCACCGCATGGGCACCCCACAGCTCTACGCCCTGACCTCGCCTTTACTGACCACGGCATCGGGCCAGAAGATGGGCAAGTCGATGAACGGCGCCATCTGGCTCAACCCAGACCTTCTTTCCGCCTATGACTTCTGGCAATACTGGCGCAACACGGAGGACGCCGACGTCGAGCGCTTCCTCAAGCTCTACACCACGTTGCCGCTGGACGAGATCGCCCGTGTGGTCGCCGGGGACATCAACGACGCCAAGAAACGTCTCGCCACCGAAGTAACGGCCATGATCCGCGGCCGCGCCGCAGCCGAAGAAGCTGCGGCGACCGCTCGTGCTACGTTCGAGACCGGTGCACTCGACCTGTCGCTGCCCACCGCGACGGTATCCTACGCCGAACTGGCAAACGGCATCGGCATTCTGTCAGCCCTCGTGACGGCCGGCTTGGCTGGCTCCAACGGCGAAGCCCGTCGGCACGTGCAGTCCGGAGCCGTTCGGGTCAATGATGCGGTGATCGAAGATGACAAGCTGGTCCTGGGCGACAATGCCCTGCTGAGCGAGGGGGTAATCAAGCTTTCAGTGGGCAAGAAGCGTCACGCACTCATTAAGCCGAGCTAAAGAGCAGCAAAAACCTCAGAAAAATCCATTCAGCCTCCGTTCATAACGGAGGCTTTTCTTTGCTATTCCGCCTGCGGCTGCTCTTTGGCGCGAAATTCGAACAATTCCCGGAAGAATCCTGGAGCCAGGGCCGAGAGCGGGTTTATGCGGAACTGGGGATTGTCGAGTGGGCCCTGCACGGCAAAGGTAATGCCGACCAGGCCCTCCCCGTTGCGGCCGCCAAGTAGCGGGCCCAAAAGGGGAATTTGCTGGAATGCGTTGTTCAACCCGAACAGCGGGACATAGGTGCCGGTGAGGTCATACTGCCTCTGATTGGTGTAGATGAAGCCCCGCATTGTGCCACCCACTGTTGCACCGGTCAGCATCCCATTCGTTACTTCCACCCGGTCTGACCGTCGTAAAAAGTCAACCTCGGCAACATTGAAGTCGAGCCGGTTTTCCCGCGCGATCGCCGCTCTGGAATCGGAGTGATTGCCGAGGACTTCTGCCACATTCGCCTCGTCGACGATCGAGAAGTTGCGCATCACCAGCTTGCCCGCCTCCACATCCGCATCGCGGTCGGTGGTCATGACGAGATTGCCCGAACCACCTGCTAGCTGGGAGTAGACCCCGAGCAGGCGCAGGATTGTCCCGGCGTCGTTGAAGGCGACGCTGAGCGTGCGCCCGCGCGGCGCCGGATTGGTGGTGATCGAGATGCTGTTGCCCTCGCTGAACTGGGCCGTGAGATTGGCCCGGCGCATATCGCTGCCGCGCAGCAGCAGATCGAGGTCAAGATTGAAGGCGGTGGTGGCGTAGTGCCCGAGCGCCCGTTCGAGCTGCACATCGAGTGCCAGTGTTTGTTCGATCTGCGTGGCCTGCACACCGCCAGAGCCTTGATTGAGGCCGAAGAACTGACGGAGCATTGGTCTTAAATCAAGTTGCTCGCCCCGGACCTGGACGCTGTATCCCCCATCAATGGGGCTGAGCGTGATCTGCGCGCTGTCGCCTTCGCTCAGGCCGAACTGGCTGAACTCGGCCGATTGCAGGCCTTCAGTGGCATGATAATCGATCGCTCCCTCGGCACGAACCGTCCCGAAGGCCAGCTCGATATCCTCCAAAGCCGTGACCTCCTCATCCTGCCGGATGGTCGCGGACAAGGTGCCCGGCGTACCGCGCGCCTTGCTGATGCCCAAGTCCTTGATGTTCAAAGAGGCGTTTTCCAGATCGACCTCCATCTGGAGGGCTCCATCGGCCATAGGCTGAGCGACAAAAGCCACCTCGCCGTCCAGGAACTCCGAAGCGTCAAAGCCCATCGCTGCGAGGTCTTCCACTGCAACCGTGGAAGCAAGGCGGAACGTGGGCTCGGAAGTGGGTGTGCCCGCCACCTCGATGGCCGCCTCCATGCCATCGATCTCGGCGGTGCCGCTGAGCTGATAACCCTGCTGGGAAGCACTGAAAACCAGCTGCCCGTTGTCGATGGTTCGACCTTGAATGGGTGCAGCGCTCCCAAAGTCTTCGACTGTGCCATTGAGGACATAACCGATGTCCAGAGGACGCCCACTCGCCGCGTCAGGCGGCTTGATGGTGGCAACCAGACCCAGATCAACCACCCCAGAGAGCCCATTGAGATCGAGGGGCAGATCCGCGCCTGCGAGCGCTTCGGGCTGCTGTTCCTCAACAAGTGCAAGAATGGCGGGTATCGACCCGGTAATATCTCCCGAGATCTCGATGAGGTTTTCGCCCGGAGTCGAATTGTCCATGATCAGCGCTGGATTGCGCACCACGATCTCGCCGCCATCAGCAGTTGTAAGCCTGCCGCCGCCGGCAGAGATGGTCACATCGGCATCATCGACCTGCAAGCGTGTCCGGCCATCAATGGCGATTGGCGCCATGGCGGCGGTTGGTTTGACGGCGACGCCAATCCCGACCATCTCGATCTGCATGGCGCCATCGGGAATGGGCTTGTCCTCGCCTTCGAGACCAAGCGAGCCCACGGGAAAGTTGAATTCCATGAGGGCGCTGGCGACTTCGCCTTCCGTCACATTGGCCACAAACCAATCACGGCTTTCTGTCCCCAGAAAATAGGGCCACAGGCGCTTGACGTCGTCGGCACTCGCTCCTTGGCCGGCTAAGGTCATCTCGATGCCGAGGCCAGCCTGAAGCATGTCGATGCGCCCCATCGTCTCCACCGTTGCATCACCCTTGCGGGCTACCAACTGATCGATCCCCAAAGCGCCGTACAGCGGCGCTGACCACCCCGAGAACTCGATCTGGTCAAACGGTTCGGAAGGCGCTGCCACATCGTTGGGATGAAGATGGACATCACTGGCATCGAGCTTGATCCCGACGGTCGGGCCGAAAGTTCGGTCCAGCCCCATGCCGAAGATGCCCGATATCCGAGCCGAGCTCTGGCCGATCTGCAACGCTGTTTCCTCCAGCAGGAAGCGCCCTGTGTCCGGTGTCCACTCGATGTCCATGATGGAGCTGGCAATAGGGAAGTGATCGTCCTGAATGCGCAGATCAAGTCCGGTCATATCGACCTTGAAGCGCCCGCCGACCAGCTTGCCACCGGCAGGATTGAAGTTGACATCAATGGAAAGCGCTCCAGCACCTCTCACTGCGGCGACACTCGTCGCGTCGTCGATGAAGGGGAGGAACGCCGAAAAGTCGATATTGGTGATGTCCGCTTCGAGCCGCGAACCGCCATCCTCGCCGAGCGTTCGGCCGAAGGTGCCGGTCATGGCCTCCCCGCCGAACGTCGCGGCAAAGGTTCCGCGCACCTCCCGCAGGTCCCGCGATGGCCGTAAGGTCACGTCGATGTCGTCGAAGCGGCGAAACAGTCCATAGACGGAGTCGCTCATGTCCAGAGTGCCGCCGCGGATGACTAGTTTGGAGAACCGCCCCTGTGCAGCCTGCACCAGGATGTCGGCCACGGCCTGCTCTGCCGCCTCCAGATTGTAGACCAGCCAATCGTTGTCGGAGCGCATGGTGACGGTCGCAGGAGTGTCCCCCAATGCGAGGCCCTGGTTTGAAATTCCGACCGTTGGGAAACTGTCCTGACCTTCGAGCACGCGAACCGTAGGGGGCCCTCCAGCCGCATCTTCCACTATCTCAAGCGTAGTCACGCGCGGACCATAAAGATCCTGCACGATCTGAATATGCGGCTCGACCAGTGTGATGCTGGCACCCGGTTGTCCGATCAATGCGCGCGCCGGCGAGAAACCCACCTCGAGTGCGTCCATGCCGATCTTGGCGCCGCTCTTGCTGTCGGTCATTTCCACCTCAGCAAAGCGCAAAACCGGCCAGACGCCGTTTTCCAGCGCCAGCGCCATCTGCCCTAGCTCCAACCGACCCGTAGGAGGCATGGCCGAGCGAGCGAAGCTGGCAGCAGCATTGCTGCCAAAGGGTAATGGCACGGGGGTGACGAGAAGAACGAGATAGAGCAGCAGCAACAGAGCCGCCGGGATCCCAAGAACCCACACCGCGATTTTGAGAGCGAGACGCGCTGGCCTCCGTCCATCAGGCGCAGGGAGCGAGCCGGAATTGTCTGCGGAGATGGTTGACGCGCTCACTTCGTTCCAATGGGGGCACTGCTGGCATTCGAGAGGCAGGTGCCAAGAATCAACCGCAGAAAGCGGTCCCTTGCCCAATGATACCGGCTGGAATATGGCACCAACAGCCCACAACATCGTGGAGCAACAACCTAGTGGTGGAGAGGCGGTTGACAGACCTCAAGGAGGGCGACCTCGCCCCTGATTTCGAACTGCCTCTTGATGAGGGCGGCGTCTGCAAGCTCTCCGCCCTGCGGGGTACTCCCGTAGTGCTGTTTTTCTATCCGCAGGACGACACAGAGGGCTGCACGCAGGAAAATCAGGAGTTCTCGGCCCTACTTCCACAGTTCACGGCCTTGGGCGCCCGTTTGGTCGGGATCTCGCCCGACACGGTTGAAAGTCATCGCAAGTTTCGAAGCAAGCATGGCCTCACCGTTCCGCTCGCCAGTGATCCGGACCTTGTCGCGATCAAGGCGTTTGGTCTTTGGCAGATGAAGAAGCTCTATGGTCGTGAATTCATGGGCCTCGTTCGCACCTCCTTCCTCATTGATCGGGAGGGGCGAATTGCCAGCATCGTACGAGCCACCCGGATACGGGGTCACGCCGAAATAATGCTGGAGAGAGCTACGGCGCACCAAGCCGAGCACGGCTCATAGGCTTTATTAACCAAACTCGCTCATTGTCTGCTCACTATGTTGTTGTTTCGCGTTGGAGAGTGAGGGATGCGCAACCAGGCCGGTTTTGGTGTTGCCGCTTCTGCTCCAGCCGCCCGACACGGTGTGCACCCGGCGCTATTCTACAGCATGTTCGCGCTGCTCCTTGCAGGCAATGCCATGCTGGGCACGGCTTTTCTCCTCGCACCAGATATCTCCCGCCTCCTCAATCGCCAGAGCGAGCAGGTCGTCGAGGCCTATGAGGACAGAATCGCGCAGCTGCGGGTCGAGATTGATCGCCTCCAATCGCGCAGCTATGCACAGGCCGGCGATATAAACCTGCAGTTGCAGGAGCTATCGCAGCAGCAAGAGGTGCTCTTGGAACAGCACCAGCTCGTTCGCGCCCTTGTGGACAAGGCTGGGGAACTCGGAATCGGTGCGGTTGCAACAGGCGACCTCAGCGAGCCGAATAGTCTTCGGCTCGCGCTGCGGCCGAGCGGCAATCCCGACATAAACTCCACATCAGCGGCGATCGCCCAAATGATGGGTGAAACCCAGCACGCCATGACCGCAATTGCCGAAGCAGCCACCCAGCGGACCGACGACATCGTCGCCGAACTGACGCAGCTTGGCATCCCGGTGTCGCTTCCAGACGACCAAACCAGCATGGGTGGCCCGCTGCTCACACCAACATCTGGTGCCGATACCTCGCCAATGGTTGAGGATGCCAATGCCGTGATGGCCGCCCTCGCCCGCTACAAGGCGGCGCGCGAGAGCATCGATGGCGCACCGATCCATATGCCCATTGCCGGCAATTTTCGGCAGAGCTCAAATTTCGGCAATCGCAAGGACCCCTTCACGGGCGGCCGGGCCTTCCACTCCGGACTCGACTTCGCTGCACCGAACGGGACTACGGTCCTCAGTGCTGGCAAAGGCATCGTGACTTACGTGGGGCGACGCAGCGGGTATGGCAATATCGTTGAGGTGACACACGCGAACGGCTTGGTAACGCGCTATGCGCACCTGTCGGCTTTCCTCAGCGACAAGGGACAGCAGGTCAACACTGGAACTCCGATCGCCAAAGTGGGGTCGACCGGTCGGTCCACCGGCCCCCACCTCCATTTCGAAGTCCGTCGCTCTGACACTGCAATCGATCCCAAGAAGTTTCTCGAGGCCGGTAAACGCCTGATCGCCTGGCTGGGGTAGCGGTCGCTAGTCGTCCGCGCCTGTATCTGTCGCCGCGCCGACGCGCTGGGCCAGAGCCGATTCCATGAAAGCGTCTAGGTCGCCATCGAGCACCACCGCGGGCTGGCCGCTCTCGACGCCTGTCCGCAGGTCCTTGACCATCTGATAGGGCTGCAAAACATAGGATCGGATCTGGTGCCCCCAGCCGATATCGGTCTTGCTGGCCGCCTGTGCGTTGGCCGCTTCTTCCCGCTTCTGCAACTCCATCTCATATAGACGAGCCCGCAGCATGTTCATGGCCGTGGCGCGGTTCTTGTGCTGGCTCCGCTCGGCCTGACAGGCGACAATGATGCCAGAGGGCACGTGAGTTATACGGATGGCGGAGTCGGTCGTATTCACGTGCTGACCACCAGCACCGGACGCGCGGTAGGTGTCGACCTTGAGATCACTTTCGTTGATCTGGATGTCGATGGTTTCATCGACCACCGGATAAACCCAGACACTGGAAAAGCTGGTGTGACGGCGCGCAGCCGAGTCGTAGGGACTGATGCGCACGAGACGGTGAACACCGCTTTCGGTCTTTAACCAGCCATAGGCATTGTGACCCTTGATCTGGATGGTCGCGGACTTGATACCAGCTTCTTCACCATCGTGCATTTCGATGGTCTCGACCTTCATCTTCCGGCGTTCAGCCCAACGCGTATACATGCGCAGGAGCATGTTCGCCCAATCCTGGCTCTCGGTGCCACCGGCACCGGAGTGGATTTCGACGTAACAGTCGTTGCTGTCGACTTCTCCGGAGAGAAGAGTTTCGATCTGCCGCCGCCGGGCGGTTGCCTTGAGTTCGACAAGCGCTGCTTCGGCGTCCTTGACGACTTCGGCGTCGCCTTCGGCGTCGCCCAGTTCGATCAGTTCGACATTGTCGCGGATGCCCGCTTCAAGTTCGCGCACCGACTTAACGGCGACGTCCAGCTCGTCGCGCTCACGCATGGCCTGGCGCGCTTTCTCCGGATCGTTCCAGAAGTCGGGAGATTCGGTTTGCGCTGTCAGCGCATCGAGACGGAGTTCAGCAGTATCCCAGTCAAAGATGCCTCCTCAGCAGGGTCAGAACCTGCTCGATTTCGGCGACGGTCTTTTCGATTTCCGCACGCAATGGACTTGTCCTCTTCGGTTGCGCCCCATGTAGCGAAGGCGCTGTCCCGGATCAACCCGTCGGTGAGGGGCCAGAGCGCAGGTGGATTGCCGGATCACCGAGGTGGTTTTTTGCTTCGAACTCCTCAACCCGCGTAAAAGCCGTCTCGAATGGAAAGCTAAATAGGCATGCACGTGCAGGAACTCGCTGCTGGAGGAAACACTTTCCCAGCCGATTGAAACCGACGCTGCGGAAGCGCAGGTTCTGGCGCAACAATCGGCGGTCAGCCGAACCGATACGGAGAAACAAATGAAGCTCGGAAAGTCACTGCTCGCTCTCGGCCTCCTGAACCTTGCCCTGGCGACGCCGACCCTCGCGCAGTCGGCGCTTGAGACGGTTCAAGACGCAGGCGTGCTGCGGATCGGCACCGAAGGCACCTATGCGCCATTCACCTATCACGACAGCACCGGCGCTCTTGTCGGCTTCGATGTGGAGATCGGCCGCGAGATCGCCGAGCGCATCGGGGTTGAGGCTGAGTTCGTCGAAGGTCCGTGGGACGGACTGATCGCCGGTGTCGACGCCAACCGTTATGACGTCGTGATCAACCAGGTCGGCATCAACGAGGAACGCCAGGCCAAGTACGACTTCTCCGAGCCCTATATCGCCTCCAAGGCTGCCCTGGTCGTGCGCGAAGACAATCAGGACATCGAAAGCTTCGAGGACCTCGCCGGCACGCGTGCTGCACAGACGCTGACCAGCAATTACGGCAAGATGGCCCAGGAATATGGGGCCGAGGTTGTGCCGACCGAGGGCTTCGACCAGTCGATCGCGCTGGTGCTGCAGGGCCGCGCCGACGCCACCATCAACGATAGCCTCTCGTTCTATGATTTCCGCAAGCAGCAGCCCGATGCCGGCGTCAAGATCGCCGCAACGCAGGAGGATGCAGACTTCTCTGGTGTCCTGCTCGCCAAGGGCAAGCCCGAACTGCTCGAGGCGATCAACGAAGCCTTGGCAGAGATCAAGGAAGATGGCACCTATGCCGACATCTCGGAGCGGTACTTCGGGGAAGACGTTTCCCAGTAAGCTCATCTGAACAACTCGACTGCAGGATCGGCCGAGACCTCGGCCGATCCTTTTTATTGACCTGACGAAAGCGCGCGATGCCCCACTGGCTTTCCCTGATGATCGAGTCTCTGCCCTCCTTGCTGTGGGCCTGTCTCGTCTTCACCGTGCCGCTGACCCTGCTTTCGTTTGTGCTCGGCCTAGGCCTCGGCTTTTTCGCCGCGCTGACACGGCTCTTTGCACCCGCTCCGCTCGCGGCCATTGTGCGGTTCTATGTCTGGATCATCCGCGGCACGCCGCTGCTGGTGCAGCTCTTCCTGATCTTTTATGGCCTGCCGAGCTTGGGGATCGTGCTGGATGCCTTTCCGGCGGCCCTGATCGGCTTCACGCTGAATGTGGGCGCCTATTCCTCCGAGATCATCCGCGCCGTGCTGAGCTCGGTGCCAAAAGGGCAATGGGAGGCATCCTATTCGATCGGCATGACGTGGCCGCAGGCTATGCGCCGCACGATCCTGCCCCAGGCCAGCCGCATCGCCGTGCCGCCGCTGTCGAATACGTTCATTTCCCTGGTGAAGGACACATCCCTTGCCGCCGCCATTACGGTGCCGGAGCTCTTTCGTGCGGGGCAGCGGATCGTGGCCACCACCTATGAGCCGCTGATCCTCTATATCGAGGTCGCACTGATCTACCTTGTGGTGAGTTCAGTGCTATCGGGGCTGCAAGGCAGGCTTGAGAAGCGCCTGTCGCGCTATGGCGGCTATATCGAGGCCTCGTCATGATCACGCTCGAAAACATCGAGAAGAGCTTTAGTGGCGTACGCGTTCTCAACGGAGTGAGCGTCACCGTCCGCGAAGGTGGCGTGACGGCGCTGATTGGGCCATCCGGCAGCGGCAAGAGCACGTTGTTGCGGTGCGTCAACCTGCTCGAGCTGCCGCAATCGGGGCGCGTCCAAATCGATGATGCGGTGCTGGAGTTCCGTCCCGGAGCGAAGGCTGATCGCAAGGCAGTTCTGGCCTTACGCCGCAAGACCGGCATGGTGTTCCAGAATTTCCAACTGTTCCCGCATCTGACTGCTGTGGAGAACGTCATGGAAGGCCTCGTGACCGTACTGCGCTGGCCCAGGGAGAAGGCGCGTGCTCGCGCTTTAGAGCTGCTGGAAAAGGTGGGCATGTCGCCCAAGGCCGACGCCTGGCCCTCCAATCTTTCGGGCGGGCAGCAGCAGCGCGTGGCCATCGCCCGGGCACTGGCGCCCTCCCCCAAAGTACTTCTTTGTGATGAACCGACTTCAGCGCTGGACCCGGAACTCGCCGTCGAAGTGGTCGAGGTCCTCGCTCAACTCGCGCGCGAAGGCACCACCATGCTGATGGCGACGCATGACCTGCGGCTTGCCGCAACGATCGCCAGCGAAGTGGTCTTCCTTGATGGCGGCGAGGTCATCGAGAGTGGTCCCGCGCGTGAGGTCTTTGTCGCCCCCGTGAAGGAGCGCACCAAGCGTTTCGTCTCGACGCTAGCGGGTCAGGAAATGCCGCCGGGCTCCGTCAGCTAGCCCTGCCTTAAGCGCTCTCCAGCCAGACGGAAACTGACTTGAACGCTGGCGTCTTGCTGCGGGGATCAACTTCGGTGCCCACAAGCACATTGGCCTCCGGGTAATAGGCCATGGCACTGCCGGGAGGGAGATCGAAGGCCGTCGCGACGCCCGGCATGCGACCTGCCGCCGACGCGACTGTTATGCTCTGCCCTTCCTCCACGCCAAAGCGCTCCATGTCACCGCGATTGAGGAAGACGGCGTGGCGCCCAGCATTGCCGCGATAGCTATCCTTCTCTTCGTAGATGATCGTGTTGAACTGGCCTTCGCTCCGCACGGTGGCGAGCGTCAGGCGCTCCTGTGGCAGGACTGGCATGGGGGTCACGACGAAGTGGGCCTTGCCGTCCGCAGTACCGAATTGGGGCGTATGCAGGACCCGCTGCTTGATGTGGAACTCCCGCTTGGCGACATCGATATCCGCAAGGTCTTCCATTCCCGGGACCACCGCGGCGATGGCTTCCCTTATGCGGCTATGACCGCTGAACGCCTTGAAATCGATGGCCGATTGCGGCAGCAACCGCTGGCCGATTTCGCACAATATCCAGCTTTCCGGCCGCGTATTCTCCAGCCGACATATGCCGCCATCGGAGAGGCGCACATAGTTGAACATCGACTCCTGCGTCGTGGGCTGCCACTCTTCGTCTCGCGCAGTGACCGGCAGGATCAGCACCTCCCCGTCACCCAGGCCATGCACATGCCCCATATTGAGCGTGGTGGTGAGAAACAGCTTGAAACCGACGGCGCTCATCGCGCGCGTGGCGAAGGCTGTGTCGGGCGTAGCCCCCCAAAGGTTGCCGCCCATGATCACAGCGCTATCGATCTCGCCGGCCTCGGCCGCCTTGAGACAGGCCATGGTGTCGTAGCCGCGCTCTTGCGGAAAGCTCACGCCGAAGCTTGCTTCCATCTTCGCCAGCACATCCTTGGCAAGCACCGGCTTAACACCGATGGTGCCGATACCCTGCACATTCGAGTGGCCGCGGAGGGGCAGCAGGCCTGCAAACTGCCGCCCAAGCATGCCGCGCAGCATGGCGAGATTGGCGATTGCCTCCACGTTCTCCACGCCGTGCACGTGATGAGTCATGCCCATGCCCCAGGCAAAGACGGCGTTCTTCGCACGTCCGTAGTTTGCGGCGACCCGGACGATCTCGTCGCGGCCGAGCCCGGATGTGGCTGTGATATCATCCCAGCTGAGCTCCGCCAGATCGGCTAGAAACCTGTCGAAGTTCTGGGTGTGGTTTGCGATGAAGGTTCGATCCTCCAAGCCCAACTCCAGAACAGCCTTGGCCAGTCCCTTAAGCAAAGCGATGTCCGAGCCAATCCTGGGCTGCAGGTAATCCGAGGCTATATCGCTACCGCCCTTGAGCATCGAACTGGGCGACTTTGGTACGGCGAACTTGACCAATCCCGGTTCCTTGGCCGGATTGATGACAATCACCTGCCCGCCGCTCTCGCGACAGTTCTTGAGCATATGTATGAAGCGCGGGTGGTTTGAGGATGGATTGGCACCAATCACGAAGATCAAGTCGGCACCGGTGAGGTCTTCGAGTTCGATTGTGGCAGTGCCCTTGCCGATCGTGGTCGCCAAGCCTTCGCTCGTTGCCTGGTGGCAGTAATACGAGCAATTGTTGACGTTGTTTGTTCCATAGGCACGCGCGAGAAGTTGAAAAACGAAGCCCGCCTCGTTGGAGGAACGGCCGGAGGAATAAAAGAAGCTTCGGCTGGGCTGTGTCTCCCGCAGTTTCCCCGCGGCATGCTCAAGAGCAAAGTCCCATGACACGGGCGTGAACCGGTCCGCATTGGCTGGTTTGAACAGCGGCGTCCCCAAGCGCCCGAGGTGCTCCATTTCTTTGCCGGTCAGCTCTTGCAGGTCGGTCAGCGGGTGATCAAAGATCGGCAGCGGGATTGCAGGCTGCACGTCGCTGGATTGGGCCTGCACCGACTTGTTGCAGACCGAGGGAAACTCATCGAGCTCATTGGTCATGCCGCCGCGCTGCCCGCCCATGCCATAGGCGCAGGCTTTGCAGGCGTTCTTGGCTGTCAGTGCTTTGGCTGCCTTGCCGACTCCCATTCGGCCGATGGTGGCCAGGGTATAGAGCACTTTCTTAGGGCCACCGCCTACCACCGGCTTTACCACTTCGACCATTTCACCAACTCACGACTGAAATCCATTCGGCTAGCAAGAAGGATTTACGCGAGCAAAGCAAGTTGGCAGCACGGTCACAACTCCCGGAGGGCGGAACTGAGTGTGAACGCGCGGCATTGGACCTAGTACAATGGGGAGATTTGCTATGCCTGCTTCGAGCATCGACCGCGTACCCGACCCGCTCACGGACAAGTTCGCCTTGAACGAACTGCCGAGGATCGCCCCCTGGGTCTACGAGGAAATCACTAGCGTGGGACCTGACAACGTTAAGTCGATCCTCGCGGATCGCGGTTGCGACGGCGATGAACCGCAGCCGATGACGATCTGGGTATCGGCCCTATCTACCTGCCACTCCAACGCGTGGCAGGCACTCGCACATTAGCGACAGCACCCCATCTGCCGTGGGCGCGGCCGCGCGGAACTGTGCGGAGAGGGATGCGCCGGAGGATGAACCTAGCCACACCTACACGTCGAGTTTGACACCGCCACCTGCGACCAATAGCCATGATTGCACATCATGAACCCAGGTTCGCACATGCCTCAACTCACCATTCCCGATCTCGCCGACAAGGCGGTACTGATCACCGGCGCCTCTACCGGCATTGGCGCAGCCTTGGCGCGCGCCTTCGCCGCACAAGGAGCCAAGGTGGGACTGCACTACAATTCCAGCCAGGATGCGGCCACTGCCTTGGCCGAGAACATACGCGGTTCCGGCGGCACTGTTGAACTGGTGCGGGCTGACGCGTCCGATTCTGCTGCGATGAGCCGCGCCGTGGAACAAGCCGCTGAAGTGCTCGGCGGACTGGATGGGCTTATCAATAATGCCGGTGGAATGGTGGCTCGACAGCTCTACCAGGACTGGACCGACGAGCTTTACGACCAGATCATGGATCTCAATGCGCGCTCGGTGCTTGCCGCGTGCCGTGCGGCAGTTCCCCACCTCAAGCAACGGGGCGGGTTTATCATCAACACCACCTCCATTGCCGCTCGGAACGGCGCCAGCAACGGCGCTGGCCTTTATGGCTCATCCAAGGCGTTTATCGCCAATGTGACGCGGGGAATGGCCAAGGAACTGATCCCGCTCGGTATTCGGGTCAATGCGGTTGCGCCTGGGGTGATCACGACCCGGTTCCACGAGCGCTATTCCACTGAAGCCCAGTTGGAAGCGCAGCGTGCGACAATCCCCGCCGGTCGGTTGGGCGTGGCGGATGAATGTACGGGGGCTTATCTTTTTCTCGCCTCCGCGACGCTGTCGAGCTACGTCGTCGGTCAGACGATTGAGGTGAACGGCGGACAACTCATGCCGTAAGTGAAACGGGGCGCTGAGCGCCCCGTATTCCGATCAGCTGGAGCGATTGCCCTTGCCGAGGTCGCGCTCGGCGCGCACATCCTTGTCGAGCTTCTCGTGGCTCTCGATGATGCCGTCGGTTTCGCCCTTGCCTTCCGCCTGGGCGTGACGCTCGTTGTTCACCGACTCCTGATCGTTGCCCTGAAGCGAGTTCTTGCCCTGGACGTCGGATGAGAGTTCGAATTCATCGACCGGATTGCCGGATTGGCTCTCGCGGCCAGCTTCCCTTTTGAGGCGGTCAATTGGGCGGCCGGTATTCTTAGGATCGTTCGCCATGGTCGAGCTCCTTTTGGTAGGTTTCAAGAATTAGCGGACCAGTGCCGCGCCGAGTGCATCGCAGCGCACCCACCATTCCGAGGACAAGGCGGCATCGCGGAGCGATCCCAGCAGATCCTCTTCGGAGGCCTCCAACTGCAGCAAGCACAGCGACTCACCTTGGCTTTCGAGGGAGGTCACCGTCAGCGTGGAACAGTTCTCCGGTAGGATTGAGCCGTCGCTGGCGATGGTTTGCTCGAGCTCCTGCTGGCTGGAACAGGCATAGACGGCTTCCTGTGCCTGAGCAGGCAGGGTGGAGCCGACAGCCAGAACAGGCAGCAGCGCAAGGAGGAATGGTGAGGCGATCTTCATTTCGGTAAGTCTCCGTTCTCTGAGGCAAACACGGGCCAGGCTGCGAAGTTGCATGTAGCCGGTGCCGATTGAGCGAACCCGATGGCTCAGCGCTGCTGCTTCTTGCGCCGTTCGACGAGTGACACGGCAAGCGCAGCGGGGAGTGCGAATAGCAACGAACTGGCGGAGAACCGGCGGCGTTCAGGCTTGTATTTGCTGGCACCGGCCTTGTAGCCGGCGCGCCATTCCTCGGTGTGCTGGTCGTTGCTGTCGTCCTCACCGGCCGTACGTCCGAGGGTGTCAGCGACGGTAGCGTCTCGCCTACCCATTGGATCGTCGGTGCCAATGGTGGTGTCCTGGCGGGTCTGATGCTCGGTCTCGGAATTGAGTTCGGCCCCGATGATGAGAACCGTCATGGTGATCCAGATCCAGGTCAATAGAGCGATCAGCCCACCCAGCGATCCATAGGTCTCGTTGTAGTTGGCGAAGTTGCTGGTGTACCAAGAAAAAAGAATAGAGATCACGATGATAGCCACCACGGCGAACAGCGCGCCGGGGGTGATCCACTTCCATTCGGCCTGCTGACGACTTGGTCCGTACCGGTAGAGCGCCGCGATCCCGGCGAGCAGGAACAGGGCCAGCACAACATAGGACCCGATCTGAACGAGCCATTCCAAGCCGCTGCCCAGCCCCACGACGTTCAGCACCACAGGAACCACAACGGCCACGCCAATCATGGCGATGATGGCGAGCAGGCCGGCGAGGGTGAACAGCAGTGCGGTCGCGTTGAGCTTGATGAAGCTGCGGCTCTCGCGCTCCTCATAGGCAATGTTCATTGCTTCAAAGAGGTTCTTCACCCCGGCACTGGCGCTCCACAGCGCTATGCCAACCGAGAAAAACAAGGCGAACCCGAGCGTCGTCCCACCGGTCGAGCTCAGACGCGTCAACTGCTCTTCGATGATCGCCATGCCGTCTTCGGGCACAAAAGATGAGAGCGACTGAATGTGCTGGGTTACGGTAGCCGGATCGGTGAAGAGGCCGTAGATCGAGACCAGCGCCGTAAGGGCAGGAACCATGGACAGGAGCAGGAAGTACGTCACGGCAGCGGCGACCATCGTCACGCGGTCCTCGCTGATCTCGTGATAAGTTCGCCAGAGCACATCCTTCCAGCCTTTCGCAGGGATCTGCTGCGGACTTTCCGCCCCACGGCCGCGGCCTTCCCCTTGGTGTGAGCGCTTGTCGGTGTGTTCTGTCATTGTCTTGCTCCCGGCTAGTGCGCAGAGGCAACGAACTTTCCTACACACGGTTGCAGCAGGACCGCCTTAGAAACAGGCCGTAAGAGCTGCTTTACCGCGGCGCCTGTCCACCTGCCCGCAAGAAGGGAAACCAAACCTGCTCCCCTGCGTTGGCAACTTAGACGAGGGGAGACTGCCCAATGCACAGCAATGGACCTGGCCCGGACAAAGACGCCGGCCTGTCGAGTTACCAGTTACCCGCCAACAAGGCGCAGGAGCTGGGGCTGCTCGCCAAGCTCGCGGAAAACCGCATCGCGATCGAGGGCATCGATCCCGAAATCGATGGTGGTCGCTTTCCCGCGAAATGCGTCGTCGGCGAGGCGTTCCAGATCCAGGCCGACATCTTCGGCGACGGGCACGACACCATCGATGCCGCCTTGCTCTATCGGGCTGCCGATGAGGATCGCTGGCGCGAAGTGCGCATGGAGTTCATCGTCAATGATCGCTGGCAGGCGTCGTTCACCCCCGACAAGCTTGGTCTTTTCAATTACACGATCATTGCCTGGCGCGACCTCTACACCACTTGGCGCAAGGAGGTGGCCAAGAAGCACGCGGCTGGCCAGAACATCTCGCTCGAGCTCGAAGAGGGCAAGCGCCTCATCGAGGCTGCGCTCAATCAGACACCTACCCCCAGTGCCGAGCACTGCCGGGCTATCGAGCGCTGCGTCGCCGATTTCGGTGCTGCGCGGAGCGATGAGGAGCGATTAGGGCTGCTGACCACTTCCGATCTGATGGCGGTGATGCAGCAGGCCGGCCGCCGCACCAATCTCAGCCGCTATGAGCGGGTGCTTGAAGTTTATGTGGACCGTCGGGCGGCTGCGTTCAGCGCCTGGTACGAACTTTTCCCGCGTTCGCAATCGGGCAGTGCAAGCAAGCACGGCACCTTCAACGACGTCATCAAGCAACTGCCCTATGTGCAGGACATGGGCTTTGACGTCCTTTATTTCCCGCCCATTCATCCCATCGGCAAGACCAACCGCAAGGGCCGCAACAATACACTAACCCCTGGGCCCGATGATCCTGGCAGCCCCTATGCCATCGGCTCCGAGGAAGGTGGCCACGACGCGCTGCACCCTGAACTCGGCAGCTTCGAGGACTTCGCCAATCTGGTGGAGGCGGCGCGCCGCCATGGGCTTGAGGTCGCGATCGACTTCGCCATTCAGTGTTCCCCCGATCACCCCTGGATTAAGCAGCATCCCGAATGGTTCGACTGGCGGCCGGACGGGTCGATCAAGTTCGCCGAGAACCCGCCCAAGAAGTACGAGGACATCGTCAACGTTCACTTCTACCGCGATGCCATACCCAGCCTTTGGTACGCCCTGCGCGATATCGTGCTGTTCTGGATCGACAAGGGCGTGACGATTTTCCGCGTCGACAACCCTCACACTAAGCCCTTCCCCTTCTGGGAGTGGATGATCTGGGAAGTGCGGAGCCGCCATCCCGAGGCGATCTTCCTGGCCGAAGCGTTCACCCGCCCCAAGGTCATGAAGCGTTTGGCGAAGGTCGGCTTCTCGCAGAGCTATTCCTATTTTACCTGGCGCAACGTGAAGTGGGAAATCGAGGAGTACCTGACCGAACTCACCACCGAGGAGTGCCGGCACTATATGCGGCCGAACTTCTTCGCCAACACGCCCGACATCAACCCGTTCTATCTGCAATATGGTGGGCGCCCCGCCTTCCAAACGCGGCTAGTACTGGCAGCGACCCTGGGCGGAAATTACGGCCTCTACAACGGCTACGAGATCTGCGATGCGGCCGGCGTGCCGGGCAAGGAGGAGTACCTCAACTCCGAGAAATACGAAATCCGAGCCTGGGATTTCGATCATCCCGACAATATCAGCTGGGACATCAAGCTGATGAACAAGCTGCGCCGCGAGCACAAGGCGCTGCAGGATTTCACCAGCCTACAGTTCTACAAGGCCTATAACGACAACATCCTCTACTACGGCAAGCGGACGGCCGACATGTCCGACTTCCTGCTGTTTCATGTGTGCCTTGATCCGCACAACGCCCACGAAGCCGACTACGAATTGCCCCTTTGGGAACTAGGCCTGCCCGATGATGCCGCCGTCGAGGTGGAGGACGTCGTAACCGGCTACCGCTCGACCTGGTACGGCAAGAACCACCGCATTCGGCTCGACCCCTACTATAAGCCCTACGCCATTTGGCGCCTGATCGCGCCCGGAGTGACTACATGATGGACAAGCTAGCCAATGACAGCAGCGGACGGAATAAGCTGCGGGGCAATGCTCGGGTAGACGGCATGATCGATCGCGCGGACACCGAATGGTACCGCGATGCCATCATCTACCAGTTGCACGTCAAGGCTTTCCAGGATGCCAATGGCGACGGCATTGGCGACTTTGCCGGCCTGATGCGCCGGCTCGACCATGTGCAGGAGCTGGGCGTCACAGCTATTTGGCTGCTGCCGTTTTATCCCTCGCCGCTGCGTGATGACGGCTACGATATTTCGGACTACCGGTCCATCAACCCGTCCTACGGTACGATGAAGGAGTTCAAGGCCTTTGTCGCAGAAGCCCACCGGCGTGGGCTGCGGGTTATTACCGAACTGGTTATCAACCACACCTCCGACCAGCACCCCTGGTTCCAGCGTGCCCGCGAGTCCAAGCCCGGCTCTGCGGCGCGCGACTTCTATGTCTGGAGTGACAGCGACGCGAAGTGGCCGGAAACCCGGATCATTTTCACCGACACCGAAAAGTCGAATTGGACCTGGGACCCGGTCGCTGGGCAGTTCTATTGGCACCGCTTCTATTCGCACCAACCTGACCTCAACTTCGACAATCCCCGCGTGCTGGACGAAGTGCTCAAGGTCATGCGCTATTGGCTCGACATGGGTGTGGACGGGCTGCGGCTCGACGCAATTCCTTACCTGATCGAACGGGACGGCACTAACAACGAGAACCTGCCCGAGACGCACGACGTCCTCAAAAAGATCCGGGCCGAACTCGACCGCAACTATTCGGACCGCATGCTGCTGGCCGAAGCCAATCAATGGCCAGAAGACACTCGCCCCTATTTCGGCGAGGGCGATGAGTGCCACATGGGGTTCCACTTCCCACTGATGCCGCGCATGTACATGGCGCTGGCACAGGAAGACCGGCACCCCATCACCGACATCATCCGGCAGACGCCTGAAATTCCAGAGAACTGCCAGTGGGGCATTTTCTTGCGTAACCATGATGAGCTCACGCTCGAAATGGTAACCGATCAGGAACGCGATTATCTCTGGCGCACTTATGCCGATGACCGGAGAGCCCGTATCAACCTCGGCATCCGCCGACGTCTGGCCCCGCTAATGCAGAACGATCGGCGCAAGATCGAGCTGCTGAATTCGCTCCTGATGTCCATGCCCGGCACGCCCATCGTCTATTATGGCGATGAGATCGGCATGGGGGACAACTACTATCTCGGTGACCGCGACGGCGTCCGCACGCCCATGCAATGGTCAGCGGACCGCAACGCCGATTTCTCGCGCGCCAATCCCCAGCAGTTGTACCTGCCCGCCATCCAGGACCCAGTTTACGGCTATCAGGTCATCAATGTGGAGAGCCAGCAGGGTGACCCCTCCTCCCTGCTGAACTGGACGCGACGCATGATTGCAGTGCGCAAGCAGCATCCGGCTTTTGGCCGGGGCACGATGACCCTGCTTTATCCACGCAATCGCAAGGTTCTGACCTATGTCCGCGAAACAGAGAACGAGAAAGTTCTCTGTGTCGCCAACCTCTCGCGTACGGCTCAGGCTGTGGAAATTGACCTTTCGCGCTACAAGGGCGCGGTTCCCATCGAGCTGACGGGTCGTTCCCCCTTCCCGCCGATTGGTGATCTGCCCTACATGCTCACCCTACCCGCCTTCGGCTTTTATTGGTTCTTGCTGACCGAGGAAGGTGAAGCGCCCCGCTGGCATGAGCAATTGCCGGAGATCCTGCCTGAATTCATCACCGTTACCACGCGTGATGGGCGCCTGATGACCGCGCTGACGGGTCGGGAACGCAAACAGCTTGAGCAGGACACCCTGCCGCAATTCCTGCCTCTGCAGCGCTGGTTCGGCGCCAAGGACACGCCAATCGAGAGTGTGAGCATCACGCCATTGATCGAGCTCAAGGAAAGCGAACACGCGCTGGTGTTCATCGATGTTGAGCTCGGTGGCGAAACGCAGCGCTACTTCCTGCCGATCACCGCCCGCTGGGGCGAAGAAAACCTGCAGACGGGCGCACCCAAGCTTTCCTATACGCTTGCCAAGATTCGCCGTGGCCCCCGTGTGGGCGCGCTGGTCGACGGCGTCTATGATGAAGCGCTGGCGGAAACGCTGCTAACCACTATGCGGCAAGGCGGCTCGTTCGACAGCAGCGACGGAGAAGTCGTTTTCCGTGGCGGCCCACTCCTTTCCGAAATCGAGGATCTCGGGGAGTCTCGGCCGCTTGGCGTCGAGCAAAGCAACGTGTCGATTGCCTTTGCCGACAAGGTCATTCTCAAGCTCTACCGCCGGCTGCGCGCTGGCGAACAGCCCGATGTAGAGGTCGCACGCTTCCTGACCGAAGAAGCCGGCTTTGCCAACACGCCTGCGTTCCTGGGTTCAATTGAGCACAACTCCAGCAATAACGAGCTCACCACATTGGCGGCCGCATTCGCCTTTGTCCCCAATCAGGGCGATGCCTGGGCGGTGATCACCGATGCCTTGGTGCGTGATCTTGAAGAGCAGGATCTCCGAACCGGCGATCCGCAGGAACCAGAGGGTGAGCAAGATTTCGAGCTTTCCCTTGCCATGGGTGGCCTGCTCGGCCAGCGCACAGCGGAACTGCATCGAGCCTTGGCCGTGGAGACCGACAAAGCTGACTTCAAGACTGAAGACCTCACGCAGGACCAACTCAAGACTTGGGTTGATGAAGCCGTCCACGAAGCCGAAACAGTCCTTGAAAGCCTCAAGAGCGCTCGCTCCGGTCTGTCCGAGGAGGTTGCTGCTTTGGCCGACGAAGTGCTCTCGGCGCGCGAGTCCTTACTCGACCGCATGAAGGCTGCATCGCGGCAGCAGCCGTCGGGTGCGATCTCTCGCATTCATGGCGATTACCATTTGGGTCAGGTGCTCGTCGCCCAAGGCGATTTCATGATCATCGACTTCGAAGGTGAGCCCCGTCGACCGCTTTCGGAGCGTCGCGCTAAGTCATCGCCACTGCGCGATGTCGCGGGCATGTTGCGGTCGTTCCAATATGCTGCCGCTACGGCCCTCAATCTGCGTCGGGACGCGATTGGCACGATCAGCGATCACACGCGCGAAAGGGCTCAGCTCTGGCACGATACCTTTGCCCGGTCTTTCCTTGAAGAATACCGAGCCCACAGCGCCGAGACGTCGACCTATCCACAGGATGCCGACTTCGCTCGGGCGCTGACCGACCTCTTTCTCCTCCAGAAAGCCTTCTACGAGGTGGGCTATGAACTCGCCAACCGACCGACATGGTTGGCCGTGCCGCTGGAGGGCATCCGAAACCTGCTGCAACCGGAAGGTAGCGAACAGTGAACGTTGCAAATACTGAGCGGCCCGCCGCATACCCCGCAGATATAGACGCGATCGTCGCCGGTCAGCACGGCAACCCCTTCGTTGTGCTGGGCATGCAGGGTGGTGATGGCCAGCCTGTGGCCGTGAACGCCTTCGCACCGCAGGCTACCGAGATCGAAGTGCTCGACCGCAAGAGCGGTAAAGTGGCAGGCACGCTATCGCGTATTCATCCTGAAGGCTTCTTCTCTGCCGTTCTGGAAGGCCGCAAGGAGCGGTTCGACTATCGCTTGCGGATGAAATCGGGCGACCAGAGCTGGGAGATCGAAGACCCCTACCGGTTTCCGCCTGTGCTCGGCGAGTTGGACGAGTACCTCCTCGGAGAGGGCCGTCACCACGATCAGTACCAGAAGCTCGGCGCTCACCCGCGCGCGATGGAAGGGGTCGAGGGCGTCGCCTTTGCCGTCTGGGCCCCGAACGCCCGGCGCGTCAGCGTCGTAGGGGAGTTCAACGCCTGGGATGGCCGCCGCCATCCGATGCGCAAGCGCCTCGGCGCCGGCGTTTGGGAGCTCTTTATCCCTGGCTTGAAGCGCGGCGAAGTCTATAAATACGAGATCATCGGCGCGCATGGCGAGCGGCTGCCGCTTAAGGCCGACCCGTTCTCCTTCTACCAGGAAGTTGCCCCAGCGACGGCTTCCATCGTGCATGGCCTGCCAGAGTACGACTGGAAGGATCAGGACTGGCTGGACCAGAGGCAGCAGCGCCAGGCGCTAGATGCGCCGATGGCCATCTACGAAATGCATCTCGGCTCATGGCGCACCGCGGGCGACGGCACGCCCCTGAACTACGACGCCATCGCCGATCACTTGATCCCATATCTCAAGGACCTCGCCTTCACCCATGTCGAGCTGATGCCGGTGACCGAACACCCGTTTGCCGGGTCTTGGGGCTATCAGCCAATTGGCATGTTCGCGCCCACCAGTCGCTTTGGCACGCCCGAAGCATTCGCCGGCTTCGTGGACCGCCTGCACCAAGCTGGTTTGGGGGTGATCATCGACTGGGTCCCCGCGCACTTCCCGTCGGATGCACACGGCCTCGTTCGTTTCGATGGCACTGCCCTTTACGAGCATGAGGACCCGCGCCTCGGTTTCCACCAGGACTGGAATACCCTGATCTACAATTTTGGCCGCAACGAAGTGCTGAACTTCCTGGTGGCGAGCGGGCTGTTCTGGCTGGACCGGTACCACATCGACGCCCTGCGCGTGGATGCGGTGGCGTCCATGCTCTACCTCGACTACAGCCGCAAGGCAGGTGAGTGGATCCCCAACAAGCATGGCGGCAACGAGAACCTGGAGGCGATCGAGTTCATCAAGCGCACCAACGAATTGGTTTATGAACGCCATCCGGGGACGCAGACCATCGCCGAGGAATCAACCGCCTGGCCGCAGGTCAGCCGCCCGATCTACAATGGCGGACTTGGCTACGGCTACAAGTGGAACATGGGCTGGATGCACGACACCCTGTCCTACATGCAGGAAGACCCGATCAATCGCCGCTATCATCACCATAAGATGACGTTCGGCATCCACTACGGGTTTTCGGAGAACTTCGTGCTGCCGCTGAGCCACGATGAAGTGGTGCACGGCAAGGGCTCGATGCTCGGCAAGATGCCAGGCGACCGTTGGCAGAAGTTCGCCAATCTGCGGGCTTATTATGGGTTCATGTGGACGCACCCGGGCAAGAAGCTGCTGTTCATGGGTGGCGAGTTCGGCCAGGAGCGCGAGTGGAACCACGATCAATCGCTCGATTGGCACCTGCTCGATGACCCACTGCACGATGGCCTGCGTAAGCTCATCGGCGATCTCAACCGGCTGTATCAGAATACACCGGCACTCCATGAACTCGATTGCGATCCGTCTGGCTTCGAGTGGATCGAGCACAACGACGCCGACAACAGCGTCTTCCTGTTCACCCGCAAGGGGAAAGATGGAAAGCCGGTGGTCGTGGCTTGCAACATGACGCCCGTGGTCCGCTCGGATTACCAGGTCGGGGTGCCGCATGGCGGCCGCTGGCGCGAGATCCTCAACACCGATGCCGACATCTATGGCGGGTCCAATGTGGGCAATGGCGGACATTTGAATGCCCTAGACGAGCCGTGGCATGGCCGCCCGGCGTCACTGCGTCTCACCCTGCCGCCCTTGGGCACACTGGTGGTGGCGCCGGATGAAAGCTGACAGGATGAGCAGAGTTGATGCAGGTAAGTTGCCGACCGTTTCGGCAACCCTGCCCCACTCTCGCCTGTTGAGCCTAAGCAATATCTCGTGGGGTAAACGTGAGCGCAACGCGCAAATTCGATACGAGTTGGGGAGCCGTTCTGCTCCCTGACAATCAGGTCCGCTTCCGTATCTGGGGCTCGCTTGAAAAGTCCATCAAACTCCGCATTAAGGGTCAGGACCTGGAAAGCACACCAGACCAGGAAGGGTGGCGAGAATGGGTGCTCGAGGGCATCCTACCGGGGACATCCTACAGCTATGTCATCGATGGCGAGTTGGAGTGCCCTGATCCGGTAGCGCGGGCCCAGCATGGTGCGGTCAACGGACCTTCCGTCGTCGTCGACCCTGGGAAATATCAGTGGCGCCATACTGATTGGCAGGCCCGCCCCTGGGAAGAGACCGTCTACTACGAGCTCCACGTGGGTACGTTTACCCCGCAGGGTACGTTCGCGTCGGCAGCCGAAAAGCTCGAATATCTTCGCGACCTAGGCATCACCACAATCGAGATCATGCCGGTGGGACAGTTCGCCGGTGAGCGCGGCTGGGGCTATGACGGGGTGCTGATCTATGCGCCGCATACCGCCTATGGCACGCCTGAGGACATGAAAGCCTTCATCGACGCAGCGCATGGCCTTGGCCTTAACGTCGTGCTGGACGTCATCTACAATCACTTTGGTCCCGAGGGTAACTATCTCCCCACCTACGCCCCGGACTTCTTTCATCCTGAGCGCCATACTCCTTGGGGCGCAGCCATTGCCTACGAGAAGGAACCAGTGCGGGAGTTCTTTATCGAGAACGCCCTCTATTGGCTCGAAGAGTACAATCTGGATGGACTGCGCCTCGACGCTGTTGACCATATCCGTGACGAGGCGTCCGATCCTGAGCTCCTGGTCGAAATTGGCCAGCGGATACGCCAGCGTTGGCCTGACCGCCGCATCCATCTCACCACCGAGGACAACCGCAACATCACGTCCTTGCATGAGCGCGACGAGGACGGGCGGATCAAGCTCTATAGCGGCGAGTGGAATGACGATTTCCACAACGTCGCCCATATGATCGCCACCGGCGAGAGCGAGAGCTACTACGCCGACTTTGTGGAGCGGCACTGGTGGAAGATGGCGCGTGCCCTCGCCGAGGGGTTCGTCTACCAGGGCGAGCCGACAACGGCGGGCGAACAGGAAGGACGGGGTGTCCCGAGCGGCCACTTGCCGCCTACCGCCTTTGTGGACTTCATCCAGAACCATGACCAAGTGGGCAATCGCGCTTTCGGCGAACGCCTGACCGACTTGGCGGAAGCCAGCATGGTTGAGACGCTGCTCGCCATGCTCCTTCTCTCGCCGCACATTCCGCTCCTCTTCATGGGCGAGGAATGGGGAGAAACCCGCCCCTTCACCTTCTTCACCGACTTCCACGGCGAACTCGCCGATGCAGTACGGGAAGGTCGACGCAAGGAGTTCGCCGGCTTCGAGGCTTTCAGCGGAGGCGAGGAAAGTCTCAAGAACGTTCCCGATCCCAATGCGGAGAGCACCTTTCAAGCCTGCAAACTCAATTGGGCGGCGGTAGAATCAGGAGATGGGCAGGATCGGTTGGAACTTGTGCGGCAGCTCCTCCAGCGACGCCGGGAACACATTATCCCGCTACTGGCTGACACACGCGGCTATGCCGGCAAGATCGAACAAGCCGAGGATGGACTGGTTTCGGTGAGCTGGCGCCTCAATGGCGCTGTACTCCACATGGCAGCCAATTTGGACAACAATCTGAGGCCGGCACGGGCGATATCGGGCATGGTCATTTATGCCAGCTCCGAAGAAGCCAGCCGCTCGCTCGCCGAAAGCGGCGAATTGCCGCCGCACAACATCGTTGTTGCGCTGCAGGATGAGCCACAACGCATGATCGTGCTGCCATGACCGGCAACCTGGACGACTTGGCCAGGCGGTTCGGGATCGCATCCGAATATACGGGGCTCGATGGGAGCACGCACATTGTTCCCGAGGGCACCAAGCGAGCGATCCTGGGCGCCATGGGGGTGGATGCAAGCGACAGCTCTGCCGCGCCCGGGAGGAAAGCGGACACTGGCACACCCCACATAAGTGCTGTTCCCCGATGCCACTTGCCGGACTGGCTAGAAAATGGGCGCAGTTGGGGCATTGCCCTGCAGGTTTATGCGCTGCGGTCAGATCGGAACTGGGGCATAGGCGACTTCCGCGACCTGGCCGATTTCGCGAGCACCGCCGCAGCCGCTGGAGCGGACTTCGTCGGCACAAACCCACTGCATGCCCTGTTCCTGTCAGAGCCCTCTCGACGCAGCCCGTTTTTTCCCTCCAATCGCCGCTTCCTCAACCCGCTCTATATCGCAGTAGATGAAATCCCGGGTTACGAGCCGTCCGATGCGGAACTGCGTTCCGCCACCCTCCTGAGGGAGGCCGAATTGGTGGATTACGAGGCGGTCACTCGTCTCAAGCTCGCCACCCTTAAACGCCTGTGGCCGCTATGGCTGAATGCCGACGTGCCGAAGAACTATTCACAGCAGGCTTTCGCCGACTTTTGCAGCAAAGGGGGAGAAAGCCTCTACCTGCACTGTCTATTCGACGCGCTGTCGCTCGAGCTCTCGCAACAAGGGCATGGCGGAGGTTGGAAGACTTGGCCGGAGGAATACCAAGCTCCGACCGCCAGCGGCAGCCAACGCTTCGCCGCCTCTCATCAAGTGGACGTCGAATTCATGCTATGGCTACAGTGGCTGGCCCATGTGCAGCTGGAGAAAGCCCATCGGGTAGCCCTCGGTGCCGGCATGCGAATTGGGCTTTACCTCGACTTTGCGGTCGGCGAAGCGCCGGACGGATCGGCTGCCTGGTCAGATCCAATCCTGACAATGCGCGGGGTGGATGTCGGCGCCCCGCCGGACTACTTCTCGACAACGGGTCAGAACTGGGGCTTGGCACCATTGTCCCCGGCGGCGCTGGTGGAGCAGGATCTGGCCCCGTACCGTGAGCTGATCAGCGCTACCATGGCCTATGGCGGAGCGATGCGGATTGACCATGCCATGGGTATCCAGCAGATGTTCCTGGTCCCTGAGGGGCAGCCGGCCTCAGAAGGAACCTACATCCACTATCCGCTGGAGCGGATGGTGCAGACCCTGGCGGCGGCATCGCATGATCACCAATCCCTGCTGATTGGGGAAGATCTGGGGAATGTTCCCGTGGGCTTTCGCGATGTCATGGAACAAGCAGCAATCCTGTCGTATCGAATCCTCTATTTCGAACAGAGGGACGGCAGCTTCATTGCCGCGGAAGACTATCCGCAAAACGCCATGGCGTGCCTGTCGACACATGACCTTCCCACCATTGAGGGGTGGTGGCGTGGCGAGGATGTGGAGCTACGTCATGAGCACGGGTTGATCGAGGCTGACGCTGCTGAACAGCAGCTCAAACAGCGGGAGGAAGAGCGGCGTAGTCTCCTGTCTGTGCTGAGGGCATCAAAGCTCATCTTTCCCGAGGAAGCAGAGGCGCTTGAAGAAGCAGCGGCCCACCACGCTCCCCTGCCCGCCTCCCTCGTCGACGCCGTTCACCGCTTTCTTGCCCGCACGCCGTCCCGCCTCCTCGCAGTTCGCCTCGAAGACTTGGCTGGAGAACGACTGCCGGTGAATCTGCCGGGCACGGTTGATGCCTATCCCAATTGGCAGCGGAAGCTTGAGCTTGATTTGGAAGAGATAAAGTCAGCATCGGCCTTCGTCTCGATTACCCAGATGCTCTCCAACGAACGGCCGCGCAGCAGCTAGTGAGGGATCGGCCACACATTCTGTCGCGAGGGGAAAGCCTCGGTTAGTTCAGCGGCTCATCGATACCAAGGGTCTGGCCCACCAGGCTCGGCCGTGTCCGCAGCTCTCGTCGGAAGTCAGTCGGCGACATGCCCGCAATCTTGCGAAACGACTTGTTGAAGGCGCTGAGCGAGCCGAAGCCGCTCTCCATGGCAACATGGAGAACGTTGATCTCCTCTTTCATCAGCAATGCCTGAGCGTAGGAAAGCCGCAGCAGGTTGACGTACTCGTTGAGCGTCATTCCAGTCGATTTCTTGAAAACACTCATCGCGTATTTGGGGTGAATGTCGGCCGACGAGGCAATGGCACTCGAATCGATATCGTGCCGGAAATTACTCGCGATGAACTCGCAGATATTGGAGATGTTGGAAAAGCTCTGCTGGTCCGGCTGCTCGGTTTGGCCGAACGCTTTGCCAGCTGGCTGATGGAGCACAAATGGATCGAACTGAATACGGTCGATCCGCAACAGTAGCTCCTCGACCGCATGGTCACGTTTAGCAACCTCTTCTGAGCGCATGTAGTTGGCCCAGCGCTCGAAATTACCCGTGTCGGTGCCGTCCGGGGAGCGCGTCACCAAGGTTGCGCCATGAGTTATTTTGCTGGTGAGTTCGGCCGACAAACGTAGGCGGAAATAGTGAACCAGCGGCACATGGATGGCGATAAAGAAACTGTCATCGTCAGTGTCGATCACTTGGTGCGGCAGGCCACCCCAGAACAGCGCCATATCGCCCTGGCGCAGCATCGCCCGGTGGCCGCTCATCTGGTAGTGCACGTAGCCGCGCACGACGAAATTGACCTCGACCTGTGCGTGCCAGTGCGCACGCCGCATGATCCCCGGCTGCTCATATGCGACGAACAGCTGGTTGGGTATTTCCTCCACACCGCTCTTTTGCGGCTCCCAGAACCGCTTCTGCGGCTTCTTACTATCGGCCAACTCCAGCTTCCATTTAGCAGCGACGCGTCTGCGCCCTGAGCTAGTCTAGGCATCGCTCCAACGATGAGCAAATGAAATGGGAGGATTATTCATGACACGCACGATCGCGCTGCGACTCCGCACGCTTGGGCTGGCAATTGCCGGTGTCAGCGCTCTGAGCATCACCGCCGCAACTGCACAGGAAATCAACGTCTGGGCCTGGGACCAGAACTTCAACGGCGCCGCGATGGAAGAGGCCTTCTCGCGATATCAAGCCGAGCATCCAGATGCCACCCTGAGCGTCGAGATCTTCGACAAAGCTGCCATGGAGCAGAAGCTACAGGCGCAGCTCGCTTCAGGCCAAACGGACGGCCTTCCTGACATCGTGCTGATCGAGGACTACCGCGCGCAGAAGTACTTGCTGTCGTTCCCGGGCGCTTTCGAGCCACTTACCGATCACATCGACTATTCCGCCTTTGCACCATACAAGGTGGAAGTTGCTACCGTCGATGGCGAAACCTATTCCATGCCCTTCGACTCCGGCGTGACTGGCCTCTTTTACCGCTCCGACATTCTGGAGGAAGCTGGCTATACTGCGGCCGATCTGGAGGACATCACCTGGGACCGCCTCATCGAGATAGGCGTGGATGTCAAAGAAAAGACGGGTGAGACGCTACTCCCCCTTGATCCGAATGAAGCGGGCTGGCTCCGCATCATGATGCAGTCCGCCGGTACCTGGTATTTCGACGCTGAAGGCAATGTAACGATCGCCGATAACCCGGTTGTGAAAGACGCCTTGGAAACCTGGCAGCGGCTGCTGCAGGCGGACATCAGCAAGCCTGTTTCAGGCTGGTCCAACTACACCGGCAGCTTCACCTCTGGTGACACGATCTCAACGTTTACGGGCGTTTGGATGACCGCCACCATTAAGGCCAACGCCGATCAATCGGGTCAGTGGGCAGTGGCACCCATCCCGCGCCTCGAAGGCGTGGACTCGGTTAATGCGTCCAATTTGGGCGGCTCGAGCTGGTATGTGCTTTCCTCCGCTCCAGACAAAGAAGCAGCAATCGATTTCCTTGCTACGGTATGGGGTCAGGACGTCGACTTCTATCAAGACATTCTGGTCAATCAGGGGGCGGTAGGCTCCCTGCTAGCAGCCCGTGAAGGGGAAGCCTACCAAGCCACCGACGAGTTCTTCGGCGGCGCGCCGGTTTGGCAGAACTTCTCCGGGTGGCTCGCTGAGATCCCATCGGTCAACTACGGTATCTTCACCGAAGAAGCCGACGCGGCTGTGGTTGCGCAAATCCCGGCGCTGGCGAGCGGCGGCAATGTCGACGAGATCATTACCGCCATCGACCAGCAGGTTCGCCAACAGACCCAATAAGCCAACAAGTTGGGGCAGCCTTGGCTGCCCCGGCCCTCAAGGTTCTGGCGGATCGTCGGAGCTCTGAGGGGGCATGCCGTTCGGCTGCTTGTCCACAGCTGTGCGCGGGCGGCGCAAATGGTCAGAACGTGTTCCGGACCGGATGACGCAAGGGGATCGACGCTTGGCGCAATCTAAGTTGGCTCGAAGTGAACAGGTCAACGGGTGGCTGTTCGTTATGCCTGCCCTGGCCCTTCTGGGCGTCTTTATGATCTACCCGATCCTATGGTCGCTCTGGATGAGCTTCCAAACGGGGCGGGGCATGCAGCTCAGCTTTGGTGGGCTCGCAAACATCAGTCGCCTCACACAAGACCCAGTCTTCCTGAGGGCGCTCACCAACACGCTCATCTTCCTGGCCATTCAGGTCCCAGTCATGCTGGTGCTGGCGCTGCTCTTTGCCAATGCCCTCAACAACAGTGCGCTCTGGGGACGCGGCTTCTTCCGTACCGCGATCTTCTTGCCCTGCGTCACCTCGCTTGTGGCCTATTCCGTCGTCTTCAAGTCAATGTTCTCGACCGACGGCATCATCAATCACTTCTTGATGACGCTCCATGTCATCTCGGCGCCCATCCCATGGCTAGCCGATCCATTCTGGGCCAAGGTCGTGGTCATCTCCGCCATTACGTGGCGGTGGACCGGCTACAACATGATCTTCTATTTGGCGGCGATGCAGAACATCGACCGCTCCATCTATGAAGCGGCGCGCATCGATGGCGTCCCCGCCTGGGCGCGTTTTTGGTACATCACGGTCCCCATGCTGAAGCCAGTGATCCTGTTTACCACCGTCATCTCGACTATTGGCACGCTTCAACTCTTCGACGAGCCAAACTTGCTAACGCAGGGCGGTCCCTCGGATTCGACGCTGACCCTGTCCATGTACATCTACAATCTGAGCTTCCGCTTCATGCCTAGCTTCGGCTACGCGGCGACCGTCAGCTATGTGATCGTAATCCTCGTCGCCATCCTCAGCTTCCTTCAGTTTCTTGCCGCAAGGGATCGCCGCGCATGAGCAATCACCTCGCCTTGTTGGGGCGTACGGCGCAGTATGTGCTGCTCTCGATCGCAGCCTTCGTTTCGGTGTTTCCGTTCCTCTGGATGGTGATTGGCGCAACCAACACCTCGCCCGACATCATCCGGGGCAAAGTCACACCGGGTTCTGCGCTCCTGCCCAACACCGCGAACTTCCTTGCGGCGGTCGATCTGCCCCGAATACTCTTCAACTCGTTCCTGATTGCTGGTGTCGGCTCGGCGTTGACGCTCCTGGTCTCCTCGCTCGCAGGCTATGGCTTTGAAATGTTCCGCTCGCGGGTGCGGGAGCGCATCTTCGGGAGCCTGCTGCTGATGCTCTCAATCCCCTTCGCGGCGCTGATGATCCCGCTCTTTGTGATGATGGCCAACCTCAAGCTGATCAACACCTACCAGGCTGTGATTTTCCCAACCGTCGCCTCGATCTTCATCATTTTCTACTTCCGCCAGACCACCAAGGCCTTCCCGCACGAACTGCGTGACGCCGCTCGCATCGATGGTCTCAAGGAGTGGCAGATCTTCTTCTTTGTTTACATGCCGGTAATGCGCTCGACCTATGCGGCCGCCACGATCATCGTCTTCATGACCTATTGGAACAACTACTTGTGGCCCCTGATCGTGCTGCAAACCAACGACATGTTCACCCTCACTCTAGCTGTCGCGGCGCTTAGCGCCGGCTACACGCCAGATTTCGGGATGGTTATGGTCGGAGCCATCGTCGCGACGCTTCCCACACTCGTTATCTTCTTCTTGCTCCAGCGCCGTTTCGTCGAAGGCATGCTGGGCGCAGTCAAATAGGGACCTTCTCCATGAGCAGCGTCAAGCTAAGTGGCGTCCGCAAATCCTTCGGTGCCGTCGAGGTCATCAAGGGCGTCGATCTCGATATTAAGGCCAAGGAGTTCGTCGTGTTCGTGGGGCCATCGGGCTGCGGTAAATCCACGCTCCTTCGCATGATTGCCGGACTGGAGGCGATCACCGATGGTGACCTCGAGATCGGCGGCGCGCGCATGAACGATGTCGATCCTTCCAGGCGCGGCATCGCCATGGTTTTCCAGACCTACGCACTCTATCCGCATATGACCGTGCGCCAGAACATGGGCTTCGCCCTGCGTTTTGCAAAGGTCTCAAAGGCCGAGATTGACCGGCAGGTCACTGCGGCTGCGCGCATCCTCGCCCTAGAGCCCCTTCTTGACCGCTATCCGAAGCAGCTCTCGGGCGGACAGCGCCAGCGGGTCGCCATCGGCCGCGCTATCGTTCGCGACCCCCAAGTGTTCCTCTTCGATGAACCGCTGTCCAATTTGGACGCCGAGTTGCGCGTCCACATGCGCATCGAGATCGCGCGCCTGCACAAGGAACTGCAGACCACTGTCATCTACGTGACGCACGATCAAGTCGAAGCCATGACACTGGCTGACAAGATCGTGGTACTGCGCGATGGCGCCATCGAGCAGACCGGCCGACCGCTCGATCTGTACGATGACCCAGCGAACCAGTTTGTTGCCGGCTTCATCGGCTCACCCAAGATGAACTTCATCGCTGCCGATGTTGTGGAGACCGGCCACGGCGCTATCAGGGTCGAGCTACTGCTGCCCGGCGGCGGGCGCCTCGCCCTGCCGGTCAGTGGACCCGCACCCGCCATCGGTGATCGAGTGACCATTGGGATACGCCCCGAGCATTTCGGTGAACCCGGCGCCGGCGACACCGACGTGTCGTTTCAAGTCGATGTCGCCGAGCATCTCGGCTCCACGAGCTATGTCTATGTCAACACTGCGAATGGCGAACCGCTGATCATCGAACGCGAGGAACAGCGTCGCGAAGATGTCGATCAACTGGTCGTCTCCATAAGTGCGGCGAAATCCTACCTCTTTGATGGCGCCGGCCAGCGCATTCGCTGACCTGCCCTGTCGAACTTTCCCTCAAAAGGACCAACCATGTCTGACAAGAAAATCCGCTGGGGCATTATCGGGCCGGGCGATATCGCCAAGGCTTTCCGAGGCGGGGTGCTGGGCTCCCAACATGGCGAACTCACCGCCATTGCCACGCGCAATCCCGATAAGCCGAACCTGGCGACCGACTTCCCCGACGTGCGCGTCGTCCACGGCTATGATGCTCTGCTCGCAGATCCCGAGATCGACGCCGTCTACATCGCCGTTCCGCATACTGGCCACGCCGAATGGGCTATCAAAGCGGCAGAGGCCGGCAAGCACGTGCTGGTGGAAAAGCCGCTTGCCCTGTCGTCCTATGAGATCGACGCGGTCTTTCATGCCCATCGCCAGGCCGGCACCTTCGCCGCCGAAGCGTTCATGTACCGACTGCATCCGCAAACCGCCAAGATCGCCGAGCTGATTGGTAGCGGCGCTATTGGCGAAGTGCGCATGATCCAATCCAGCTTCGGCTTCCAGATGCCCCGCTTCATGCCGGAACACCGGCTGTTCTCGTCCGAGCTTGCCGGTGGTGGTATTCTCGACGTTGGCGGTTACCCCGTTTCCATGGCACGCTTCATTGCGGGCGCCGCCGAGGGCAAGCCCTTTGCGGATCCCCTCAAAGTATCTGGTACGGCGAGCCTTAATGAGCAAGGCACCGACAACTGGGCGGCCGCCGTGCTAACCTTTGAGAGCGGCATTGTCGCGCAGGTGTCGTGCGCCGTTTATGTGAACCTCGACAATGTGCTGCGCATCCACGGCTCGGAGGGCCGGATCGAAGTTCCTGCGTTCTGGTTTGCCGGCGGCGACCGGACCAAGGGCCGCGGCCAGATCGACATCATCAGCAAGGATGGATCGCGCGAGACGATCAGCGTGGGCGAAGAACGCCATGTCTACTCATTCGAGGTAGACGCAGCCTCGCAGGCTATCCAGGACGGCCGCCAGGAACTCGCGGCCCCAGGCATGACTTGGGCCGATAGCATCGGCAACGCACGCGTGCTCGACAAGTGGCGCGCCGATGCTGGCATCGAGTTCGAACCCGAGAAGTCCTCGCGCCGCACCAAGACGCTGGCAAACCGTTCCCTGGGCATCAACCAGGGCGTTATTCCCAAGCGCAGTATCCCTGATCTACCCAAGCAGGGATCGGTCGTGGCCCTTGGCTTTGAGGACTTCCGCACCTTTGCCTCCGGCGCCATCCTGATGGACGCTTTCTGGGAAAAAGGAGGGAATATCTTCGACACCGCCTACGTCTACGGTGCCGGTTACACCGAACAGCTCTTCGGGGAATGGCAGCGCAGCCGTGGCGTCCGGGAAGAGGCTGTGCTCATCGGCAAGGGTGCTCATTCGCCCCTTTGCTATCCCGACGTGATCTCTAAACAGCTGACCCAATCGCTCGATCGGCTGCAGACCGACTATGTCGACATTTACTTCATGCACCGCGACAACCTTGATGTCCCGGTCGGCGAGTTCGTTGATGCCATGGACGCCGAGGTCAAGAAGGGTCGCATCCGCGGACCCTTTGGCGGCTCTAATTGGACCCGCGAGCGCTTCGATGAAGCGATTGCCTATGCCGAGCGCACCGGCAAGATCAAGCCCAGCGCCCTGTCGAATAATTTCGCCCTCGCCGAGATGCTGGACCCGATCTGGCCGGGCTGTATCACCGCCTCTACGCCGGAGTGGAAGCAGTGGCTCAAGCAGCGGCAGGTCACCAATTTCTCCTGGTCGAGCCAGGCACGCGGTTTCTTCACCGACCGCGCTGGGCGGGACAAGACCGACAACGAGGAACTGGTCCGCGTCTGGTACAATGAGCAGAACTTTAATCGCCGAGATCGCGCTGTGGAACTCGCGAAGCAACTCGGCAAAAGCCCGATCCACCTCGCCCTGGCCTATGTGCTAGCGCAATCGTTCCCCAGCGTTCCGCTGATCGGGCCGCGCACACTACAAGAACTCGACGACAGCCTGTTGGCCCTCGAGATCCAACTGACTCCCGAGCAGGTGAACTGGCTCGAGAACGCCTAAAGTACAGTATGCAAATGCCGTCGGGGATCATGGATGCCCCGGCGGCGCACGAAATACCGACAGGGGCATCAGAGTTGGGTTAGTTGAGGTGCCCTTGAAAACGGGTCAGCAGCCAAGTGTCCCTGCGGCAGGAGCCCACACTTTCTAGGGTTAATCCGTCAGGCTGATCCAACCACCGCCACCCCAACCATCATCGTCGGCTTCTTCCCACCGGGAAGGCGCTTCAGCAACGGGCTGGCTGCTGTAACCGCCCCCATACTCCTGCTGCATCCTTTGCTGGCGCTGGATCGAGTCCCACGCGTTGGCATCTAGCCCGATCACAGACGTCATTGCGTTGGGCCCAGTTCCAGGCTTGAACGCCTCCTGGATGGAGGCTTCCCCCTCATAGGCCTGCGCTCCCGAACTTGGATTGATCCAAGCAGTCGCCATGCTGGGCGGCACATTGAAGGGCGTTGGCGGCGTTCCTTCCAGAGCTTTCGCCATGAAATCAGTGAAGATGGGCACCGCAAAGCTGCCCCCAGTCACTGACGAACCCATGGACCGTGGCTGGTCGTAGCCCACGTAGACCCCGACGGCCAACTCCGGCGTAAAGCCGACGAACCAGGCATCCTTGTAGTCGTTGGTGGTACCAGTCTTCCCGGCCACGGGCCGATTAAGGGCCTTGGCCGCAGTTCCGGTGCCGCGCTGGACCACACCTTCCATCATCGAGGTGATTTGGTAAGCGGTCATGGGATCGAGGACCTGCTCGCGGTTGTCCATGATCAACGGCTCACCCTGACCCTGCCACTGCCCGGCTTCGCACCCTTCGCAGAGCCGCTCGTCATGCCGGAACACGGTAGCCCCATAGCGATCCTGCACCCGGTCGATCAGCGTGGGCACGATTTTGCGACCGCCATTGGCAATGGTGGCATAAGCGGCAGTCATCCGCAGATTGGTCGTTTCGCCGGCGCCCAACGCCATGGCCAACACTGGCTGCATGTCATCATAGATGCCGAACAGCCGCGCATATTCGGCGATAAGCGGCATGCCGAGATCGCGTGCAAGCCGCACCGTCATCACATTGCGGCTACGCTCGATGCCGCGGCGCAGAGTCTGAGGTCCATAGAACTCCTGGGCGTAGTTCTCCGGCCGCCACACAGAGCCGTCTGGGTTGCGGATTTCCACGGGAGCGTCCAGCACCACGGAAGCGGGCGTATAGCCATTGTCGAGGGCTGCCGCGTAGACGATCGGCTTGAAGGACGAGCCCGGCTGGCGCAACGCTTGGGTGGCCCGGTTGAACTCGCTCATGGCATAGGAGAAGCCACCCACCATCGCCAAAACCCGCCCCGTCCGCGGGTCCATGGCCACTAGGGCGCCTTCGATTTCCGGCACCTGCTGGAGGGTATAGACGCCGTCCTTGCCGGAAACCGGGGATACATAGACCACATCCCCCATCTCAAGAAACTGCGACAAAGGGTTGGAGACCCACGGTATCTCGGCCCCCGCAAGCACCCCTTCCACGCGCTCGGAGCCAGCAGCACCGTCCATGGTGCTGGGTGGCCGAAGGCCGATCCGCGCCTCGTTGTTGCTCATCTCCAGCACGACCGCGAGTTGCCATTCGGGCACATCGCTGAGCGGGATGATCTCGAAGACGGCGGCACCCCAGTCCTCGCCTATTTCGATGCTGGCGACCGGTTCACGGAAGCCCTTGGTACGGTCATAGGAGATCAGGCCGTCCATTAACGCTTTACGGGCATATTCCTGAAGCCGTGGCTCCAGCGTAGTTCTGACGGAAAGTCCGCCACCATAAAGCTGGTCCTCGCCATAGAGCTTGGCGAGCTCGCGACGGACTTCTTCGGTAAAGTACTCGGCCGAATAGAGTTGGCTCCCGCCAGCTCGGGGTACGACGTTTAACGGCTCCGCCTTTGCAGATTCCGCTTCCTCCCGCGTAACGTAGCCATTCTCGACCATGCGGTCGATCACCCAGTTGCGGCGCTCGATGGCAGCTTCGGTGCGTCGGAACGGATGGTAGTTGTTAGGGCCCTTGGGCAGTGCCGCAATGTAGGCGGCCTCGCTTAGGGTAAGCTCATAGAGCGCCTTGTCGAAATAGTTGAGCGCCGCCGCAGCCACACCATAGGAGTTAAGGCCTAAGAATATCTCATTGAGATAGAGCTCCAGGATCCGGTCCTTGGAAAAGGTAGATTCTATGCGAACCGCCAAAAGCGCTTCCTGAATCTTGCGGTCCCAAGTCTGCTCGCTCGATAGGAGGAAGTTCTTGGCCACCTGCTGTGTGATGGTGGAGCCACCTCCCTGCACGCCGGAAATGCCGTCCATACGCGCCATCACGTTGTCGCGCACTGCCCGAGCGATACCATCGACCGAAAGCCCGCCATGCGAATAGAAATCCTTGTCCTCGGCCGACAGAAAGGCGTGGACCAGCAGCGGCGGCACGGTTTCAATGGGCTGAAACAGCCGGCGCTCGCGGGCAAACTCGGCGAGTAGTATACCATCCGCGGCGTGCACGCGCGTCGTTACCGGCGGCTGGTAGTCCTTCAGCACGGTGTAGTCGGGCAACTGGGCCGAAACGGTTGTCAGATAGATAGCGCCGGCGCCGACTGCGCCCAAGGCCATGAACATACCGAAGCCAAAGAGCCACCCCAGCAAACGCAGCATATAGTTAGTCTTCCCGGAATGCCGCGCCGCCGCTCCGACGCATTATCTTGTGCAGAATCATAGCAGAGACTGCGGCTAAGTTTGGATCACGTCGGCGCCAGCAGCCATCCCTGGAGGTGAGTTGCACTTGGCGAACCACAAATGTCACATCATTGCTTGGGTTCCAGGCTATCGAAATAGCTCGATATGCCACGGGCAAGTGCGTTTGCGGTGCGGTTCTGCCATTCACCTTCCAAAAGGTTGGCCCGGTCCTGCGCGTTCGAAAGATAACCCAACTCCAGCAGCACCGAGGGAACATCTGGCGCCTGGAGGACAAAAAAGTCTGCCTGGCGCACCGGAAAGCGTCGTAGCTGAACGCTTGGTTCGAGCTGATGAACGATGGATTGCGCTGCCATATAGCTCTGGTGACGCATCTCGCGCCGCATAAGGTCAAGCAAGATATCGACAACCTCAGGCGCCATCTGCGGCATGGCGAAGCCTGCAATGATGTCGGTCTTGTTCTCACGGTCTGCGAGCACCTTGTCGAGCACGTCGGTGGCGTTCTCGTCACGCGTGTAGACGCTGGCGCCGCGAATGTCGTTCTGCTGGAAGCTGTCGGCGTGAATGGAAATAAAGAGGTCCGCCTTGTTGTCGCGCGCCAGTGCGACGCGCTCCTCAAGGCGCAGGAAGGTGTCGTCTTCTCGGGTCAATGCCACGTCGAAGCGACCCGACTCCACCAGCAACTGCTGCACCTTCAGGGCAAAGGCGAGGACGATGTCTTTCTCTTTGACCCCGTCGGCGGTCTCGGCGCCACTATCAATGCCGCCGTGCCCCGGATCGATCACGACTAGCGGCCGCGAGTCGATCGGAATCTCCGATCCGCCTGCCGGGGTAGAAGTGTCCGCCACCGCAGGAGCGGCCGCCCCGCTGGAGAGCGCGAGCGCGCGGGCTACGTTGGCGGCAAATTCCTCTTCAGTTGCCGGAATGATGTCGACGACAAGCCGCGCGGGTTGGTCCTCGAAGGCGTCGAGCACATAGGCCTGTTGCACCTGGGCAGGCGCGCCGAGTGTGAGCGTCGTTCGGACCCGGTCGGGCGCCGCTTGCTCAACCAGATATTGCAAGACGATGCCTCCCTCGCCTGCCGGCTCGCCAGTCGGCTCAGGAACCGAAAAGGTCGCTGCCCGAACATCGATCGCCAGGCGATTCGGTTCTGCCAGCGAAACCAGGGCAAAATCAGTCTTATCCGCGAGGTCCACCACGAGCCGCGCCCGCTCTGGCGCCGTCGTAACCCGCACGTCCATGACGTTGGGCAAAGCCAGTGGCGCAGCCGCCACAGGTGCACTCTCGGGCGCATCTTGAGCTGAAACCGACAGCATTCCCGGCAGCAGCAACGCCAAGGTGAACAAAAAACAACGAACGAGTTTGAACAAGCGCAGAACAATCCCCAAATCTAGTGCAGCCGCATGTCTCATCCGCTTCGGGCGATTCTGCGGCGCGAGGCACTTATGCAGCGATTTGTCTGCGCGGCCAATAAAGGGTTGGAGAGGCGGAGCGTACGCTACGGTTCGCTTTTCTTGTTGCCATTCCCCCGCAACATCCCTACACGCTTAGATGAGGCGCAAGCTTTCTGCCGAACCTGTACTGCTCGCCCAAAGCGAGAAACAGCGGCGCGGAAAGTGAGCCCGGCAAGAAGCCAGTGTCTTCCTGCTGCGGTTCAGAAGCGGCAAATCCTGCGCTTCGCGACGAATTTCGGCCCTTCAGGCCGGACGGCTGCAGCCACTCCATTGGACGCAGCAGCCCAATAGGAAGAGGTCATATGGCCCGCAGGCGGACAGAGCGCGACGCGATCGAGTTAAACGATTGCCGTTTTGCCACGCTGCAACTTCCGGCCATGGCCACATATACCGGCGCGCCTAAGGCAGAGCTTCCGCGTGCCCCTACCCCCAAACCATACGCCTCGCATTGCGCCATTTCAGGCCAGCCGTTCCCACGGCTCCGCCTCAGCGGCGCGCGAGTGCGCGGAGTTCATAATGGCTACCAAGAGAATGCTGGTGGATGCCATCCACCCGGAAGAAACACGGATTGTCGTCACAGCGGGTAACAGGCTCGAAGAGTTCGATTTTGAATCGGCGACACGTCGCCAGCTGCGCGGCAATATCTACCTCGCCAAGGTCACGCGCGTAGAACCGTCGCTACAAGCGGCCTTCGTCGAGTATGGCGGCAATCGCCACGGGTTCCTCGCCTTCAGCGAAATCCACCCGGACTACTACCAAATCCCGGTTGCTGATCGCGAAGCCTTGCTGCGCGAGGAAGAGGCCGAGGAGCACCAAGACGAGACTGAGGACACCCCTGACGCTTCTGCTCAGGGCGAAAGCACCGGAGACGACAGCGACGCCGAAGCGCACGACACCGAAGAGGGCAACCACATCGAACAGGCGCCGGCCAATTCCGAGCCGGTTGAATCGGTCGGCGGCGCCGACGCACTCGAGGAAGTTCCCGAGCGGCGGAGATCCTCTGCCAATCGTCGGCATTACAAGATCCAGGAAGTGATCAAGCGCCGGCAGGTGATGCTGGTGCAGGTGGTCAAGGAAGAGCGCGGCAACAAGGGCGCGGCTCTCACCACCTATCTGTCGCTCGCTGGGCGTTATTCGGTTCTGATGCCCAACACTGCTCGCGGCGGCGGCATTTCCCGCAAGATCACCAATGCTGCTGACCGCAAGCGCCTCAAGGAAATCACCTCCGATCTGGAAGTGCCGCAGGGCATGGGCGTCATTCTGCGCACGGCCGGTGCTTCGCGCACCAAGGCGGAAGTGAAGCGGGATTTCGAATATCTAATGCGCCTTTGGGAGAGTGTTCGCACCCTAACCCTTAAGTCGCAGGCACCGTGCCTGGTCTACGAGGAAGGCTCGCTGATCAAGCGGACCATTCGCGACCTCTACAACAAGGACATCGACGAAGTTCTGGTCGCTGGCGAGAACGCTTATCGTGAAGCCAAAGACTTCATGAAGATGATCATGCCGTCGCACTCCAAGAACGTGAAGCCGTATGACGAGGAGCAGCCGCTCTTTTCCAAATACGGCATCGAAGCACAGCTCGACCAGATGTTCTCCCCGACTGTAACTCTGCCCTCCGGCGGTTACATCGTCATCAATCCGACCGAAGCACTGGTCTCGATCGACGTGAACTCAGGTCGCTCCACAAAGGAGCACAACATCGAGGACACCGCGCTCCAGACCAATTTGGAAGCGGCCGAGGAAGTCGCGCGGCAGTTGCGCCTGCGCGACCTCGCTGGACTGATCGTCATCGACTTCATCGACATGATGGAGAACCGTTCCAACCGGGCAGTCGAGCGCAAGCTCAAGGAATGCCTCAAGGACGATCGCGCTCGCATCCAGGTGGGCCGCATCAGCCATTTTGGCCTGATGGAAATGAGCCGGCAGCGCATCCGCTTCGGCGTGGTGGAAAGCTCCACGCACAAGTGTCCGATCTGTGAGGGCACAGGTCTCGTGCGCTCCACCGAGTCCATGGCGCTGATGATCATGCGGCACATCGAAGATCACGTGCTGCGCAAGCAGGGCCAGTCGATCAACGTGAAGGTGCCGGTCGAAGTCGCCCTCTACATTCTCAACTTTAAGCGCGAGACGCTGATTGCACTCGAGCAGCGCAACGCGCTCTCGATCACCATCACTGCCGACGGCAAGATGACCGGGCACCAGTTCGCCATCGAAAAGGGCGAGGCCCGCGTCGCGACCTATGTCGAGCAGCGCACTGTTGAACATGTGCGCGTCGACAGCGCTATCATCGAGGATGCCGACGACGAAGACGTCGCCGATGAGATCGAGGTTGAAGCCGAAGAAGAAACCGAAGAGCGTACCGCAACTGCCGAGAACGGAGAGGGCCGCAACCGCCGCCGCCGCCGCCGTCGTCGCGGCGGGGCCGACCGGGAAGATCGCCCACAGCGAGCCGCCGCCGAGGTGAACGAGACCGAGGGCGAGTCTGTCGGTGACAGTGACTCGGAAGGCGATGAGAGCGAAGAGGGTGTAGCACGTCCTCAGGGCGAGGCGTCTGGCGATGACGAGCCGCGTCGCCGCCGTCGTCGTGGGCGCCGTGGCGGCCGCCGCAATCGCCGCGACATCGAGGAAGGCGCCGAGCGCCCTGCCACGGGCGAAGTCGAGGCGGATGGCGAAGCCGAACTCACCATGAGTGAAGCCAGCGAAGTCGCCGAAGTGTTGCTGGCGCAGGATGAGATCGTCGCCCGCGAGGAGGCTGCAGCCGAACCCTCGGCAACTCCGGAAACCTCAGAACCCCTCGCGGAAGCACCTGTCGAGAAGCCCAAGCGCGGTCGCCGCAAGAAGGTCATCGAGACCGAGGAAGGCGCTCCGCTCGAGGCCGCTCCAGTGGCGGCAGAAGCCCCTGCCGAGGAAGAGAAGCCGAAGCGCAAGCCGCGCACTCGCAAGCCCAAGGCAGAAGCGGCGGAGATTGCTCCTGAAGCGGCAGTGGCGGAAGCGGTGGCAGCCCCCGAGGCAGTTGCTGCCCCTGAGGCCACCGCGCCTGCGCCGGTAGAGTCTCCGCAAGAACAGGCCGCTGAAGCCGCCGCCCCCGACGCGTCTTCTCGCCCTCGCCGCGAAAAGAAGGAGCTACCTGCTGAAGGCATCGTGGTCTCTTCGAGCACGCCCAAGCCGGAGAGCAAAGAGGCTGCGCCCGAACCGGAAAAGAAAAAGGTCGGCTGGTGGCAGCGCCGGCTCGGTCTCGGCTAACACCCAAAAAGGCGGCCTGCGGGCCGCCTTTTCTTTGGACGTCGTTTCAATCTATGATTTCAGAGCTTTATTCAGCCGCTCCAGAGCGAGCTCAACGGTTTCCCGCTTGCCGGCATAGCTCAGCCGCACAAAGCCGTTGCCATCGGTCCGGTCAAAGTCGACGCCAGGTGTAATCGCCACTCCCGCCTCCAGCATACGGTCGCAGAAGGCCAGGGAATCGTTGGAGAAGTTGGCTATTCCCGCATAGGCATAGAAAGCCCCATCGGCAGGCGCGCCGATGTCGAAGCCCAGCGAACGGAGGCCCTCGTTGAGCAACAGCCTGTTGCCCGCATAGTGCGCTTTCTGCTGCTCGCTGTAGTCACGTTCGCCAAGCGCCGCGATAGCCGCGATCTGGCTCAATGTTGGCGCGGATATAAAGAGGTTCTGCTGGAGTATTTCGGCGCGGCGGATCAGGTGCTCAGGCAGCACCATCCAGCCGATGCGCCAACCCGTCATGCAATAATATTTTGAGAAGCTATTGATCACCATGACGTCACGGGAGAGCTCCAGCGCGCTTACCGACGCCCCGCGATAGTCCAGCCCGTGATAAATCTCGTCCGAGATCAGAGTGAGGCCCAGTGTGGCGCAGGTCTCGACGATGTCGGCCAATTGCTCGCGATCTATCGTCGCCCCAGTGGGGTTGGCGGGGCTTGCAAACAGCAGGCCGGCGAATGGCTGCTCACGATAGGCCGCGTGAATGGCAGCCCCCGTCAACAGCCATCCATTCTCTGCCGAGAGCGGAATGTCGGCCACCGAGAACCCCAGGCCCAGGAGCGTATTCACATAGGCGGGATAACCCGGACGCGTGATCGCGATCCGGTCACCCGGCCGGAAAGCGGTGTGGAAGCCAATGATGAAGCCCGCCGACGACCCCATGGTCACAACAATGTTGTCCGGATCGACACTAATCCCATGCTGGGCGGAGTAATAGGCCGAAAGCCCCAGGCGCAGTTCCGGCATGCCCTTGGCAGCCGTATAGGCCTGAGGGTTGGGCAACGCTCTCGATACCGCCTCAATGACCTTGGGCGCCGGCGGCGAGCCCGGTTCACCGATTTCGAGGTGGCAGATGGTGCGGCCGGAGGCTTCGAGAGCCTGCGCCTTGCGCGCGATGTCCATCGCGTAAAACGGCATCAGTCCGTCAGTTGCGGGCTTGATCATGGCAATTCCTTCCGTCCGCCCCGCCTAAACGGATCGGCGCGCGACCTCAACAACAATTGACGCTAGCGGCAGGGCGGTGTTCACCAACATCTGCTCGAATCCCGAGACCTCTGCTAGAAGCCGAGAAACGTCCCTGCCGGAGCATCCAAGAATGTCGCGCGTCACCATCGTCCTCGTTGCCCTGGTCGGGATACTCGCCGGCGCCCTCGGCTATTCGGTGGCCGATCGTCCACAACCGCAAACCGATACCGCGACCGTGCAGGCGATGATCGAGGAGGCGCTGAGCGCGTACGATGCTCGCAGGGCCTCGGAGCCTCCGGTCACTCAGGCTGCCGCCATCGACCCCGAAGTGATCAACCCCATGATCGAATCCTATCTTATGGGTGATCCAAAGATCCTGCAGCGCATGTCCGTTGCGCTCGACACCACGCTACGTGCAGAGGAGCGGGTGCAGGCAGGCTCGGCGATTGCCACCATGCACGATGCCATCTTCAACGCGCCTGACCAGGTGGTCCTTGGCAACCCAGAAGGCGACGTCACCCTCGTGGAGTTCTTCGACTACAATTGCGGCTACTGCCGCACTGCCCTGCCCGACATGGCAACGCTCCTGGCCGACGATCCAAACCTGCGCATCGTGCTCAAGGAGTTCCCCATCCTTTCCAACGAGTCCATCGACGCGGCCCGGATAGGCGTGCTGGTCGGCCAGTCCGATGTCGACTATTGGGACTTTCACGAGGCCCTGTTCACCAGCCGCGGCCAGGTGGACAAGGCCGCGGCACTTGCCGCTGCAAGCAGCCTGGGGCTCAGCCCGGTGAGCCTTGAACTCGAAATGGGCACCGAGAAGGTCGCAGAGGTCATCCAGAACTCTTATGAGATCGCCCAGGCGCTCAATATCACCGGCACTCCCACCTATATCATCGGCAACGAGATCATCCCCGGCGCGATCGGCGTCGACGAATTGCGCAGCCGGATTGCCAATATGCGCGCCTGTGGCGAGACCCAGTGCGACGGCTAACCCGGCGCGTGCTTTGCTTTTCCGTGCATTTCGTGTAACCGCCCTTGCGCCGGCGGCAAGTGCCGGTGCACAAGGCGAAGATCATGGCAAAACGCGTTCTCGTCCTCAACGGCCCGAACCTCAATCTGCTCGGCACACGCGAGCCTGAAAAGTACGGGTCGGACACGCTCGATGATATCGAGGCGCTCTGTCGCGACACGGCTAACGCGCTCGATCTCAGCATCGATTTCCGCCAGTCCAATCACGAGGGCGAGCTGGTGACCTGGATTCAGGATGCCCTCAACACTGCCGATGCGATCCTCATCAATCCGGCGGCCTATTCGCACACTTCCGTCGCCATTCACGATGCGCTACGCGCCGTCGCTCTGCCGGTAGCCGAGGTGCATCTCACAAATATCCACCAACGGGAGCCGTTTCGGCACCATTCCTTTGTCTCGGCCGTTGCTGTGGGTGTCATTTGCGGCTTTGGCGCCAGCGGGTATAGACTGGCGCTGCAAGCCCTTGCCGAGAAACTGCAATAACGATCAACGCGCCAGGCGCGGGAGACAAGAATGACCAAGTCATCGCAAGTGGATCAGGATCTGATCCGGGCCATCGCCGAACTCCTCAACAAGGAAAATCTCGCCGAGATCGAGATCGAGCAGGAGGATTTCCGGGTCCGCGTTACCAGGTCCTATGCCAATGAGGGCGTCACCTACGCCGCCCAGCCCATGCAGTATATGGCGGCGCCTCAACAGGCGCATGCTCCGGCTCCGTCGAGCGCCCCTGCCCCGGCCACTGCACCAGCTAGCGAAGATCTCTCTTCCAATCCAGGCACGCTGACCTCCCCAATGGTTGGCACCGCTTACCGCGCGCCTGAACCGGGCAAACCCGCTTTCGTTGAGGTCGGCACCAAGGTCACCGAAGGCCAGACGATCATCATCATCGAAGCGATGAAGACCATGAACCAGATCCCGGCGCACCGGTCGGGCACCGTGACCCGCATCCTGGTCCAGGATGCGCAGCCGGTGGAATACGGCGAGCCAATCGTCGTCATCGAATAAGGGGGCTTTCATGTTCCAGAAGGTCCTGATCGCCAATCGCGGCGAAATCGCCCTGCGCATCCTGCGCGCCTGCAAGGAGCTCGGCATCCAGACGGTAGCCGTCCACTCCACGGCCGACGCTAATGCCATGCATGTGCGCCTCGCCGACGAGAGCGTCTGCATCGGCCCCAACGCCGCCAAAGACAGCTATCTGAACATTCCCTCGATCCTTGCAGCCTGCGAGATCACCGGGGCTGATGCCGTGCACCCTGGCTATGGCTTCCTCAGCGAGAATGCACGCTTTGCCAAGATCCTGACCGAGCACAAGGTGACCTTCATCGGCCCCTCCGCGCACCATATCGAGATCATGGGCGACAAGATCACGGCCAAGAAAACGGCCGTCGAACTCGGGATCCCCGTGGTGCCCGGCTCCGAAGGCGCCGTCGAAACCGACGAAGACGCACTGCGCACAGCCCGCGAGATCGGCTATCCCGTCCTGATCAAGGCGACGGCTGGTGGCGGTGGTCGCGGCATGAAGGTCGCCAAGACAGAGGCGGACCTGCTGGTTGCCTGGTCCACGGCCCGCACTGAGGCGAAGGCCGCGTTCGGCAACGACTCCGTCTACATGGAAAAGTACCTAGGCAAGCCGCGCCACATCGAGGTGCAGGTTCTCGGTGATGGACAAGGCAATGCTGTTCATCTCGGCGTCCGCGATTGCTCCCTCCAGCGCCGCCATCAAAAGGTTTGGGAAGAGGCCGGCGGGCCGACGATCAAGCCCGAGGAGCGCGACGAGATCGGGGAAATCTGCGCCGCCGCCATGCGCAAGCTGAAATATGCCGGCGCGGGTACCATCGAGTTTCTCTACGAGAACGGTGAGTTCTACTTCATTGAGATGAACACGCGCCTGCAGGTGGAGCACCCCGTCACGGAGCGGATCACCGGCATCGATATCGTCTACGAGCAGATTCGCGTGGCGTCGGGCGAGGCGCTGTCGATGACGCAGGACCAGGTGAACTTCCAGGGTCACGCCATCGAGGTTCGCATCAACGCCGAGGATCCGCAGACTTTTGCGCCCTCGCCGGGCACCATCACCTTCTACCACCCGGCGGGTGGAGTTGGTGTGCGCGTCGATTCGGCGGTTTATCAGGGCTACAAGATCCCGCCCTATTATGACTCGCTGATCGGCAAGCTGATCGTCTTCGGCCGGACGCGCGAAGAGTGCCTGCAGCGCCTGCGTCGGGCGATCGACGAGTTCGTCGTCGACGGCATCAAGACCACGCTGCCCCTGTTCCAGCGGCTGATCAAAGAGCCCGATATTCTGTCGGGCAATTACGACATCCACTGGCTTGAAAAATATCTGGCGGAAAACAAAGTCTAATCAGCAGGGGGCGCATTTGGCGCCCCTTGTCTTTCCAGGAACTGCCATGGCTCGTCCCGGCCCCTTCGATATCGAGATTACTCCCGAGCTGATCATCCGCGCCTATCGGGCCGGCATTTTCCCGATGGCCGAGGATGCCTCCGACGAGGGTCTCTTTTGGGTGAGCCCAGAGCGCCGCGGCATCATTCCCCTCAATGCCTTCCGCCTCTCGACCAGCCTGCGCAAGGCGATCCGCAAGTCTGGCTTTGCTGTGAAGGTGGACACCGACTTCGACGCGATCATCGAAGGCTGCGCCACTGTGGGTCAAGACCGCCACTCCACCTGGATCAATGGCACCATCCGGTCGGTCTATGGTGAGCTGTTCCGCCGGGGCGTAGCCCATACGGTTGAGGTCTGGGATGGCACTGATCTCGTGGGAGGGCTTTACGGACTAGCGATCGGCGGCGCGTTCTTCGGCGAGTCCATGTTCCATCGCGCCACCAACTCCAGCAAGATGGCCTTGGCTCATCTCGTCGATCGTCTGAATGCCGGCGGCTTCATGCTGCTCGACACCCAGTTCATCACCCCTCACCTTGCTTCCCTTGGTGGGATCGACATTCCTCGCGAGCAGTATGAGGAGCGACTGGCAGAGGCGCTTCTCATTGAAGGAGACTGGCTTGCGTGGGATCAATCCGCGTGAGCGCACCACCTGACCTTCCAATAGAACTGCAGCAGCTTTCGGGAGGCGATTGGACTGAGTTCACGATTGGAGAGTCAGACGCTGCCGTCTGGCGGATCAACTTGGGTTCCTCGGTCGTGTTCCTCAAGGCTGAGCGCCGGCACCCGCTCAGCGAAATACCGGCTGAGGTAAGTCGACTGCAGTGGCTTGCAGAGACGGGCATCCCGGCGCCCAAGGTCATCGACTGCGTACCTTCAGCGGACCGGTACTGGCTGCTCATGACTGCGGTCCCCGGATCTGACCTAACCCACATGGCTGATCGACCCGCTGAACTTTGCCGTGTTTATGCCAGCAGTCTCCGGCGTCTGCATGCGCTGGAAGTGTCCGCCTGCCCCTTCGACCACCGTCTGGACCGACGCCTGGCCGACGCTGCGGCCAACGTGGCTGCAGGCCGCATTCGAGAGGACCAGTTCGACGAGGAAAGGCACGGCTGGACCGCCAGCGAGGTGCTGGCTTGGGTGCAAACGCATCAGCCTCCCCTGGGCAACCTAGTGGTCACTCACGGCGACGCTTGTGTGCCCAACATCATCGCACGAGACGAACGCTTCAGTGGCTTCGTCGATTGCGCACGCCTGGGCGTCGCCGATCCTTGGCAGGACCTCGCCCTTGCCTGCCGCAGTCTTATTCGAAATTGTGGCCAGGAGCATGTGCAAGGCTTCCTAGATGCGTATGGAACAGCTTGGGACGAGGAGCGCTACCGCTACTTTGGCGCCCTGGATAATCTCTTCTAGGCTCCGTCTCGCAGCTTGAAGGCCAAGGTGGTCACCCATTGATTCATATCGGGCTCATCGGCTGGATCGGTCTCATAGATCTCCAGGCGACAGGCAAAGTGATCACCATCGGCCTTCTCTTCGACGTCGAACCCCTGACCCGTCAGTCGAGACCAACCCACCAGCATTCCGGTGACGGTCATCAACTGGTCCGGATGGCCATGCCAGGCAAGCACCATGAAGCGCCCGGCGGGGAGAATACCAGCTTTGACATTCCCCTCCTCTGGTGCCGCTTCCTCGATGGCAATGCCGGCCTCCACATCGAGCGTGTCTTCCATGTTGATACGCCGGTAATTGTAGAACGCTGAGCCGACCGGCTTCAGACCGTGTTTCTCGATATGCGCGAATATCTGCGGAAAGCCCTCTTCGGCGGGTCTTTGCATCTGATCCATGCGGACCGTGAAGGGGACATAGATATAGGGCGTTGCGGTCCGGGTCTGGACTTCCGGTAAGGTCATCATCGTCGTGTTCCTTTTGGCAGTGGACGTACTTGCGTCCTGCCTCGACGCACGAAACAGATGCTCTTCGACAATGATGGAAACTTTTACCGCTGGTCTGGCGGTGGAACTTCGGTGCTCGTCTTGCACTCGATAAGCCAGACGTCATAGACCGCGTGGTCGACGGCATTGAGCGCGGGGCTATCGGCGAACATCCACCCAGTGAAGATACGCCGGGATGTGCCCGTCAAGCTGCGCTGATCAACCTCGAGAAAAGCCGAGGTACGTTGCGTTTCGGTGGGCGGGCGATTGTAACAGGCACGGGGCGTGATCTCGAGCGCGCCGAACAAGACGGTCTCGTCGATGTAGACATCGAACCGAGTAACCCGGCCAGTGATCTTGTCTAGTCCGGCCAAGGTTGCAACTGGATTGGCAACGGGCTGCGCCGCCACGGGAGCGGCAGCCGCAAGCAGGCCCAGTGCCGCAAGAGGCATCAAGCGTGAAAGCTTGCGTAGAAGTTGAGCCCGCCAGGGCAAATTCAAGCGAACCTTACTCGGGAGACCAGGCGTCGTAGTCTCCGGTGACGCGGGGACGCTCACCCTTGTTGAGCAGGCTGCCATCGGGGCGGTAGGCCTGGGCGGTGCCCGTCAGGTTCGGCAGGTGGGGCTTTTCCCAAGCACGCGGCACATACTTGTCTTCAGTGGGCGGCGTGTCCGTGCGACCGTGCATCCACCCATACCAACCCGGGGGAATGCTCGAGGCATCGGCATACCCGCCATAGGTCACGTAGCGGCGGTTCGACTTCTTATCCTGGTAGTAACGGTTGCCGAACTCGTCGCTACCCACATACACGCCAAAGCGCTTGATCCAGAGCCGGGTGCCCCAGGTCTGCCCCTGCCACCAAACGAAGATTTCGGAGAGGAATTTCTTGATACCGGACTGGGCCACTTGTCGATTCCGCGAATGGGGATAGGCGATTTGCGCCGGGTTTAACATGCAGGTCCACGCGAGCCTAGACCAAACTGGCTTTGTCGCGTCGTGGTGAGCACGTCTTGGCACACCTGGTGCTAGGGGTTGTGGATATCCCCGCAACCGTCATCAGCGTGACGCAACAAATCCTGTTGACGTGGATTTCCGCCGAGTCTCGCCCGATTCCGCTGGGGTGACCGTCGGGACGCCAAACATGGTTTCCACATAGTTATTCCGGGAAAACCGCTGTTGGCTCAATCGCTTGCGCTTGAATGCACATAAAAAGGACTTATCTACTAGGGATAGTTCGTCGCCAGGCCTAAAATACCATTGCTTGTGTCCCGACCGGAATCGGAGCGATGGTAAGGACATCACCTGTAGCAGCCTTTTCGGGACTAAACCCATGCGCATCGAACGTCGCTTCACCACCGCCAACGAAGACCGCTATGCCGGCATCGATTTCCGCTCGGCCACCAGCGAGATCCGCAATCCCGATGGTTCGGTGGTGTTCAAGCTCGAGAACATCGCCATCCCAGCCACCTGGAGCCAGGTAGCGGCCGACATTATTGCGCAAAAGTACTTCCGCAAGGCAGGCGTCGCCAAGGCGCTCAAGAAGGTCGAGGAGAACGCCGTTCCCTCTTGGCTCTGGCGCTCGGTTCCCGACGAAGCAGCACTCTCCAGCATTCCTGAAGACGAGCGCTTCGGCTCGGAGATGGATTCGCGCCAGGTTTTTGATCGTCTCGCAGGCACCTGGACGTATTGGGGCTGGAAGGGTGGCTATTTCGACAGCGAAGAGGACGCTCGCACCTTCTTTGATGAGCTCTGCTACATGCTCGCCACCCAGCGCGTGGCTCCCAATTCCCCGCAATGGTTCAATACGGGCCTGCATTGGGCCTATGGCATCGACGGCCCCGGCCAGGGCCACTTCTATGTCGACCCCTTCACCCATCAGCTGGTGCAGTCCACGAGCTCCTATGAGCATCCCCAGCCGCATGCCTGCTTTATTCAATCCGTCGACGACGACTTGGTCAACGAGAACGGCATCATGGACCTCTGGGTCCGCGAAGCGCGCCTTTTCAAATATGGCTCGGGCACCGGCACCAACTTCTCCAAGCTGCGCGGCGAAGGCGAAAAGCTCTCGGGCGGCGGCAAGTCCTCCGGCCTGATGAGCTTCCTCAAGATCGGTGACCGGGCTGCCGGGGCCATCAAGTCGGGCGGCACCACCCGCCGCGCCGCCAAGATGGTGGTGGTGGATATCGACCACCCCGATATCGAGACCTACATCAACTGGAAGGTGAAGGAAGAGCAGAAGGTCGCCGCCCTCGTCACCGGTTCCAAGACCGTCTCCAAGCATCTCAAGGCCATCATGAAGGCCGCCGTGAACTGCGAAGGTTCAGGCGATGACTGCTTCGACGTGGCCAAGAACCCCGCTCTCAAGCGCGAAGTCCGCGCTGCCAAGAAGGCGCTGGTGCCCGAGAACTACATCTTCCGCGTCATTCAGTTCGCCAAGCAGGGCTATACCGATCTCGAATTCCCCATCTACGACACCGATTGGGACAGCGAAGCCTATCTGACCGTTTCCGGCCAGAATTCGAACAACTCCGTCCGCGTCACCGATGACTTCCTCGCCGCAGTCGAGAATGACGGCGACTGGAACCTGACAGCTCGCCAGACCGGCAAGACCATCAAGACCCTCAAGGCGCGTGACCTGTGGGAACAGATCGGTTACGCCGCCTGGGCCTCGGCCGATCCGGGCCTGCAATACCACACCACCATCAACGAGTGGCACACCAGCCCCGCAGCCGGGCCGATCAACGCGTCGAACCCCTGCTCGGAATACATGTTCCTCGACGACACTGCGTGCAACCTCGCTTCGGTGAACCTGCTGCCCTACCGCAATCAGGATGGCACCTTCAACACCGCCGCCTATGAGCACACCGTGCGCCTTTGGACGCTGGTGCTCGAGATCTCGGTAATGATGGCGCAGTTCCCCAGCCGCTCCATTGCCGAACGCTCCTATGAATACCGCACATTGGGCATCGGCTACGCCAATATCGGCGGCCTGTTGATGACCTCGGGCATTCCCTATGACTCAGCCGAAGGCCGCGCCATTGCGGGTGCCGTCACCGCCATCATGACCGGCGTCTCCTATGCGACCTCTGCCGAGATCGCCAAGGAGCTGGGCCCCTTCAAGGATTATGAGCGCAACAGCCAGCACATGCTGCGCGTCATCCGCAATCACCGCAATGCCGCCCATGGCAATGCCGAGGGCTATGAGGGGCTGTCCATCACCCCCGTGCCGCTCGACCATGCCAACCTCAAGGACGATGCACTCTCCGAGCGCGCCAAGCTCGCCTGGGACAATGCCCTGGCGCTGGGTGAACAGCACGGCTACCGCAATGCCCAGGTCTCGGTCATCGCCCCCACCGGCACCATCGGTCTCGTCATGGATTGCGATACCACCGGCATCGAGCCTGACTTTGCCCTCGTGAAGTTCAAAAAGCTCGCCGGCGGCGGCTACTTCAAGATCATCAATCGCGCCGTGCCGCCGGCCCTGCGGACCCTCGGCTATTCCGAATCGCAGATCGCCGAGATGGAGGCCTATGCCGTTGGCCACGGCAATCTCAACCAAGCCCCGGGCGTCAATCCCTCGACCCTGCGCACCAAGGGCTTCACTGACGACAAGATCGAAGCCCTCAACAAGGGCATGGCTTCTGCCTTCGACATCAAGTTCGTCTTCAACCAGTGGACGCTGGGCGTCGATTTCCTGAAATCGCTTGGCGTCACCGATGAGCAGCTCAACGATTTCAGCTTCGATCTGCTCGCCTTCCTGGGGTTCAGCAAGAAGGACATCGAGGCCGCCAATATCCATGTCTGCGGTGCCATGACGCTGGAAGGCGCCCCGCACCTCAAGGACGAGCACCTGCCCGTCTTCGATTGTGCCACCCCCTGCGGCAAGGTCGGCAAGCGCTACCTATCGGTGGAATCGCACATCCTGATGATGGCAGCGGCGCAGCCCTTCATCTCGGGCGCCATCTCCAAGACCATCAACATGCCCAACGACGCCACCGTCGAGGAAGCCAAGGAAGCCTACATGCTGTCCTGGCGCCTGGCGCTCAAGGCCAACGCGCTCTATCGCGACGGCTCCAAGCTCTCCCAGCCGCTCAATTCATCGGTGCTGGCTGCTGCCGATGACGAGGAAGACGAGGACATTGTCGAGGAACTGGTCGCCCAGCCCGCCGCCGCCCGCGTCCCCGTGGTCGCCGAAAAGATCGTCGAGCGCATCATCGAGCGCACCCGCGAACGCGAAAAGATGCCCGACCGCCGCAAGGGCTATACCCAAAAGGCCGTCGTGGGCGGCCACAAGGTCTATGTCCGCACGGGCGAATATGATGATGGGCGCCTGGGCGAGATCTTCATCGACATGCACAAGGAAGGCGCCGCCTTCCGGGCGATGATGAACAATTTCGCCATCGCCATCTCGCTGGGCCTGCAATACGGCGTGCCGCTGGACGAATATGTGGAGGCCTTCACCTTCACCCGCTTCGAGCCCGCCGGCATGGTTATGGGCAATGACCGGATCAAGAACGCCACGTCGATCCTCGACTATGTGTTCCGCGAACTGGCCGTCTCCTATCTCGACCGGAACGACCTCGCCCATGTCAATCCCGATAGCCCCACTTCGCTCGGCAAGGGCGTTGCCGAGGAGCACGGCGCCCGCAGCAATGCCGGCGCGCCCGCCCCGGTGCCCGCCGAGCGCTTTGTCTCCCGCGGCATGACTCGCGGCAAGACGGCCAATGCATCACTGATGCTGGTGCCCACGGCCGAGGCCGCCAACTACACCGCCGCGACCTCGAGCGTCACCGCCCTGCGCAGTGCCGCCGCCCTCAAGATCGATCCGGCACCGACGGCCCTCAACGTCGCCGAAGTCGATCCCCTGCCCAACCCGCCGACCCAGAAGGACAGCGGCGTCCTGCGCGCCGAAGCCCAGATGAAAGGCTACACGGGCGACCAGTGCACCGAGTGCCACAATTTTACGATGGTCCGGAACGGCACGTGTTTGAAGTGCGACACGTGTGGGACGACGACCGGGTGTAGTTGAGCTAATCGAGTGCGGAACTGGCTGGTTGTCGCTGCCCATTAGGTTTGACCAGATTCCTGGCATCAGACGCAGAAAGGCGGGGCAATGTTTGCCTCACCTCCTCCGGTTGAATGATCGCCGGGGTCCAATTGGCTAAATAGGAGCTTGCTTGAAGTGCGAGAGGTGGGGGACGACGACAGCTAGTCGCCTCAAATGATCGCCAGCCAGCTGATGCTGAGAGGTACCCCGTAGAATTTCCATTATGGGTGCAAACGCTTCCATTCTGGGACGCATGGCTTATCCATCTGCTCACAAAGGCCCGGATTTCCGGGCCTTTGTTTTTGCACAGGTGCCGGCATGCCGCGGAGCGGAGAACCTCCGGTCCCTCACGACTTGAAGGGGGCCGGTAGCGGCCTGGCAGCCTTTGGGTCACGCGAAGCGATTGCGGACGTTTATCCCGAGGCTAAGCGGTTTCAGATTAGCCCTGCGAGTCCGCCGGCGACACTGTGATGTTTGCCTGGAGAGCAGCGGTCGCCGCTGGATCGCAACCAAGGCCGTATGCCGCCCTGGCCCCCTGCATCAGGCTTTCGCGCCTGAAGACGACGCAGGAGAGACTTCGGCTCTGCCCTGGACCTCATCGAGCAGGGGAGATTTTAGCTCTCCCGCCCCATCGACCAGCTCCATCGCGCAGCTGGACCGCGAGCAGAGGCAAACCTCTGCGCTCGCTATGACAATTCCGACAAGCCCGTGCACAAATGCTCCGATTGTTTTGCGTAACCAAAAACGCCCTCTATACTTCGCCAATGACATCACCAAAGTTGACCGCGACCGAAATTTTTGTCGAGGCGGATGCCAATGGTTGGCGTCGCGCGCTAATCGTTACAGCATTGCCTCTTGAAACAAGGGCGGTCCGCGCTCACGCCCAACACCTGGGGCATGCGGTAGCTAGTGACGGCAGCTTTCTGGAACTCGGGCACTTTTCCGCGCAGGGCGTTGATTGGTTGGTTGTGTTCGCAGAGTCGGGTGCTGGTACCCACGAGGCTCAAGGCGTTGTTCAGAACGTGGTCTGCCCCCACAGAAGGGGTCCTTTTTGAAGTATGGGAATGGTCCCATTTGAAAGGATACACAGATGCCCAGGAAGCGGCCTACGGCTGAAGAGATAGTCGCCAAGCTTCGTCAAATTGACGTGCTGACCGCGCAGGGGAAGACGGTTGCGGAGGCGGTGCGGGCGATAGCTGTGACGGAGGTGACGTACTACCGCTGGCGCAAGGAATATGGTGGGCTCAAGGGCGATCAGGTGAAGCGGCTCAAGGAGCTGGAGGCTGAGAATGCTCGCTTGCGACGAGCCGTATCGGACGTGACGCTGGACAAGATGATATTGGCAGAGGCCGCCCGGGGAAACTACTGAGCCCCGCTCGTCGCCGTGCGTGCGTGGAGCACGTTGTCACCCAGTTCGGCATCTCGCAGCGACGCGCATGCCGGGTTCTGGGACAACATCGATCCACTCAGCGCAAGCTCCCAAAGACCCGCGAGGATGAAGCGGCACTGACTGCCGACATCATTGCCCTCGCTACCCAATATGGCCGCTATGGCTATCGCCGGATCACGGCGATGCTGCATCGGTCCGGCTGGGCGGTGAACCACAAGCGAGTGGAGCGGATCTGGCGACGAGAGGGGCTCAAGGTTCCACAAAAGCAACCCAAGCGCGGGCGACTCTGGCTCAACGACGGGTCCTGTATCCGGCTGCAGCCTGAGCATCCCAACCATGTTTGGTCCTACGACTTCGTCGAGGACAGAACCCACAGTGGCAGAAAGTTCCGCATGCTCAACGTGATCGACGAGTTTACCAGGGAGTGCCTGGCCATCCGGGTTAATCGTAGGCTCAAGGCAGTCGACATCATAGACGTGCTCACGGACCTCTTTATCCTGCGCGGAGCCCCGGCACATGTTCGTTCAGATAACGGCCCCGAGTTCGTCGCCAAGGCCGTGCGGGAATGGATCGCTGCCATAGGCGCCAAGACCGCCTACATCCTGCCAGGTAGCCCTTGGGAGAACGGCTATTGCGAGAGCTTCAACTCCAAGCTCCGTGATGAACTGCTCAATGGCGAAATCTTCTACACCCTCAAGGAAGCTAGGATCGTCATCGAAGCATGGCGGTGCCACTACAACGTGGCCAGACCGCACTCTTCGCTTGGGTACAGACCGCCGGCGCCAGAGGTCATCTGATGGCCGCCAACCCAGAGCGGATCAACTCCGCCTGTGGTGACATCAAACCCAACTATGCACTAACAATGACCTTGGACCGCAAATGCGGGGCAGACCACCATACCTGCGTGTCTAAGCCAGTAAGCGGAGAATATCATACCTTCAGCGATTGCGGCATGCATTGGGACACCTTCGACAAGAGCGAAGGCGAGAACGTTTACGTCCGCAGAATGAACGAGGTGCTCAGTCTTTATTGTGAGCCATTTGAGCTAACCGCAACGGGAGAAGTCCTTCGAGGCGCAGAGGAGGGTTTCCAACCCATCTTCGAAGCTACTGCTCCTACAGATGATGAGAACATCCAGTCTCGCATCGCTAGCGCTGTGTTACGGTACCGCCGGCACGGCTCCTCTGTTGAAGAGAGGAGGATAGCTGTCAGGGAGTTGGCCGATGTCCTTGAGTATCTCCGCCCCAAGATGAAGGAGATACTAGACAGGAAAGACGAGGACGACTTGTTCAACATTGCCAACAACTTCGGTATCAGACATCATAATGCCAAGCAGAAGACGGGATACGAGGCCGCTTTGTGGCTGTCTTGGATGTTCTACTTCTATCTCGCGACAATCCACGTACTCCTCCGAAAAACGAGCACATCGGCGTAGCCCTCATGGTGAGGTGCGGAACGCAGCGGAGCCTGAACCACGAGGGGGCAGCCCCGATGCTGCCGCAGCGCAGCATCCCAACCACCCCCACCGCGCGTCACCCTCGGGCTTGACCCGAGGGCTCTACATTTCCCTGACGGTCCTCCCCAAAGCCCACCGCTCCAAACAGCGCCCCGCCACAAGCGCCTCCACCCAGCGCCACCCGCTCACACCCGGCGAAGTGCAACACCCTCGGGTCGAGCCCGAGGGTGACGACCCGGGTTCGACGAACCCACAACGAAACACACAGCGACCCGCTCATAGGCCCCTCGCCCCGCCACCACACGCACCGCGCGTCACCCTCGGGCCTGACCCGAGGGCTCTGCACTTCCCTGGCGAACCTCCCCATAGCCCACCACGCCAAGGAGCGCCCGCCACAAGCGCTTCCACCCAGCGGCCACCCGCTCAACCCGCGAAGTGAAACCCCCTCGGTCAAGCCCGAAGGTGACGGCCGGGGGCGGGACAAACCCACGGCAAATGGCCCAGCGACCCCCTCAGAGTCCCCGCGTCCCCCACCCCACCGCGCGTTACCTTCAACTGGCAATGTCCTCCCACAGATCCCGCCACTCCGGATTGCTCTCCTCGATCAGCGCAATCTTCCAGGACCGGTACCAGCGCTTGAGCGACGTTTCGCGCTGAATGGCAGTCCCGATCTCTCCGTGTTCCTCGAAATACACCAGCCGCTTGATGCCATTTCGTTTGGTATAGCCGTCCGCGAGCCCCTCGCGGTGCTCGTACACGCGCCGGACGAGATTATTGGTCACCCCGATATAGGTCCGTCCGCGCCGAATATTTGCCAGGATATAGACAATGCCGCCCATGGCCGTAGTTTCAAGTGAAACGCGCTCGGGTCAAGCCCGAGGGTGACGCTGGTGGGTGTGGCGCCATGTCGCTAAACTGAAGCCCGTGCGCTCGTAATGATGTCACTCCATGCCCCACCGCAACTACCTCATCGAAGGGATCTCCGGCTCCGGCAAGACCTCCGTCGCCACCGAGCTCGAACGCCGTGGCTACCACGTCATCCATGGAGATCGTGTGCTCGCGTTTCAGGGGGATCCGGAGACTGGTGAAAGGTTGCCGCCTGAACGGCGCTCCACTGAGCCTGCCTTTATCAACGCGCATCACATCTGGGACGTCGCGCAGGTCCAGGCCATCCTTGCCGTCCAGACCCATCCCGTCACATTTTTCTGCGGCGCCTCACGCAACCGCCACCACTTTGTCCACCTGTTCGACGCCGTGTTTCTCCTGGAGCTCGACCGGGAAACACTCCTGCGTCGGATCGACAGCCGCCGCGACGAATGGGGCTCCGAACCCGCTGAACGCGCCGAAATCCTGCGTCTCCACGCGAGCCGCGAGGATCTCCCCACCGATGCCATTCCGATCGATGCTACCCGGCCCCTCCCCGAGGTCGTCGACGCCATTCTCGCCCACTGCCGCTAGGCCGCCACTGCACCCGCAACAGCCGCGTGACTTCGCCCGGTGGGAGGCATAGGCTCTTCTCACGTAAGGGAGTGTTCCATGCCCCGCTTTCTCGCCGTCTACACCATGCCGGCCGAAAATGTCGCCCGGTTCCGCGCCATGCCCAAGGCCGATCAGGACGCGGTAGACGCCCTGGGCATCCGACAATGGGGCGAGTGGGAGAGTCGCACCAAACCCTCTATCACCGAGCGCGGCGGCATGGTCGGCAAGACGCTGCGTGTCACCAAATCCGGCATCGCCCCCGCCACCAACACTATCTGCGGCTACCTTGTGGTCGAGGCTGAGACCATCGAAGCGGCAGCCCAGCTCTTTGCCGACCACCCGCACATCCAGACCTTTCCCGGAGAAACCATCGACATCATGCCGTTCGTGACCTGAAGGGACACTCCGCGCCCGGCGCCGGCTTATTCGATGGCAACGACCTCCACTTCGGCTGCGCCGACACTGACCACATCGCCGACGCCCTTGCCCATCAGCGCCCGCGCTACCGGCGACGCAAAGGAGATCGACCCCGTCTTGGGGTTGGCCTCGTCCTCGCCGACGATCCGATAGGTCTGGACGCGCCCGTCCGCCCGCTCGAATGTCACCGTGCTGCCAAAGGCGACCGTTTGGGTTGTGGCAGGCGGCGCCACCAGCTGCGCCGTGCGCACGCGTTCGCCGAAATAGCGCAGGTCCCGAAACGGGTTCGCGGCCTCGCGCCGCCGCTCGTTGACATCCTCGATGGTCATGGCCGCATCATAGGCGGCCCGCGCCTCGGCAAGCTGCCGTTCCAACGCTTCAAGGCCTTCGGCTGTCACCAGGTTTGGTCCGGGCGGGATCGGCCGATCCGGCAGCATGGTCTCCGATGCCGTCTGGGCACTGTCTTCCTTGGTGAAGGCTACGCTCACAACTGTCTCCTGCTGCACTTGGCGCTGTGCTGCCCGCCGGGCACAATGACCATGCTTATCATCGGTTCGGCCGGAAGGCTCCCGCGCGTGCCGCAAAAACTTATCCCCGGCACCCCAAGCGCCTTTATGATGCTTCCCATCTCCGCACATGCTGCGCGGTCGCGACGAACGGTCGGTGCGGGGAGCCGGATGAAGCGGCGGTCGCTCTGCTTCCGTCGGCGGAGTGTTTGGATGGGCTCGTGATCCGCGGGCTGCATGTCGAGCCCTACTGGCTGCACCGGTACGGCACCCGCCACGTCGCCAGCAGGGCGAAGACGAAGCGGCGACGGCACGGAGCAGGGACCAACCGCCATCCAGCATTACCCGACGAGCCTCCGGAGCATGGGGCAAGGCTTGCTTCATTTTTATCCGCCGGACGACCGGCACCGAGGTGAACCTTGCCCCATGTCGCAGCCTGGCGACAGACGTGCAGGCCAAGCGCTCCCACGCGGCGCTTTGGCACGTCCCTATGACCGGGCTTGCCCAGCTTCCCGCCAGGTGCCCGGCGCGATGCCGTCCAATGTCCATGACCCCACCGCCCATCGCACCAGCCGCAGCGTCGGCAGCCCCACGGCCGCCGTCATGCGCCGCACCTGGCGGTTGCGCCCTTCGGTGATGATGAGCTCGATCCAGCTATCGGGCACGCTCTTGCGAAACCGCACCGGTGGATCGCGCTCCCAGAGTTGCGGCGGCTCTATCTGCCGCGCCTTGGCCGGTCGCGTCATGCCGTCCCTAAGCTCGACGCCGCTGCGCAATTGGGCGAGCGCCGCTTCGCTCGGCACCCCTTCTACTTGCACCAGGTAGGTTTTGGGCTGCTTGAACCGGGGCGAAGAAATCTGCGCCTGCAGCCGCCCGTCATCGGTCAGGACCAGCAGCCCCTCGCTGTCCTTGTCCAGCCGCCCCGCCGGATAGACAGCCGGCACGTCGATGAACTCGGCCAGCGTCCGCTCGCCCGGCCCGCCGGTAAACTGCGTCAGCACCCCATAGGGCTTGTTGAAGAGGATGAGCGGCACGTTTAGTCGTGAGCCATGCGCAGCTGCACGTCGACACACAGCCCTTCCCGCTCGTAGCGAATATCGACGCTGGCCCCCGGCAATCCGCCCAACAAGCGCTGTAGCAGCACCGAGCCAAAACCCATATGCTCGGGCGGATGCTCGATCGGTGGCCCGCCGGTTTCGCACCAGGCGAGCTTCAGCAGCCGCCCGCCATCCACCTTCTCGGTTTCCCAGCTGACGGCCAGATGGCCGCTAGCGGTCGAGAGCGCCCCATATTTCGCCGAGTTGGTAGTCAGCTCGTGCAGCGCCAGGCTGAACGTCATGGCCAGATCGCTCGACACATAGGTCTGGGGTCCACTGAGCTCGAGCCGGTCGCCTTCGTCATACGCGCCCAGCTCGGAAATCAGCATATCCTTGAGCAATAGGCTGCCGAAGGCATTGTCGGTCAGAAGCGAGTGGCTGCGCGCCAGGGCATCGACCCGCGGCACGATGGACTCGCGAAAGCCCTGCAGCGTGTCGGCGTGCCGCAGCGTGGCATTGATCACCGCCTGCACCGTCGCCAGCGAGTTCTTCACCCGGTGATGGAGTTCCCGCACCACCAGCTTCTGGTCATGCTCGGCCATTTTCCGATCATCGATATCGCGCAACACCCCGATGCCGACAAACTTGCCCGGAGCCTTCTGGAACCAGTCGCAGGCCGCTGTCACATAGCGGGTCTGCCCGTTGGCTCGCCGCACCCGAAATTCGATGTCACCCCGCTCCCGGGATCGTGCACTGAGCACAGCGGCAGCCCGGAAACGCTCCCGGTCTTCCTCGATCACCAAATCAATGATGCTGCTCACCCGGATTTGCTCGGGTTCGGGCAAGCCCAGGATCTCACAGCTCCGGGCATCGAGCAGCACTTCGCTGTGGATCGGGTCCCACTCAAAAGACCCCATCCGAGCCACCGACAGCGCCGCATGCAGGCGCTTCTGCGCGTCCTCAATCCCCGCTTCGGCCTTGCGCCGGGCGGTCGTCTCGAGCTTTTCGACAACAGCCCGCTCGACGCAGGAGGCCAGCCGCGCCAGGCGCGACTTGATGACGTAATCGGTCGCCCCTTTTTTGAGTGACTCAATGGCGATTTCTTCCCCCAGCGTTGCCGAGACGAAGATGAAGGGAATATCGGGCGCTTTGCTTCGAGCAATTTCCAACGCCCGCATGCCGTCAAAGGTCGGTAGTTTGTAGTCGGCCAGGATCAGGTCGTAGGTACCGGAGGTCACGCGATCCTCGAAGTCCTCCCGCGTCCACACCCGGTCGGAACTATGCATCACCCCGCCTTTGCGCAGATGCGCATCGATGAGATCGGCATCAAGGTCGCTGTCCTCCAGGTGGAGGACGCGGATTACGCCTAGCGCCTGGTTCAAGCTTCGGTCACCTTCATGGGTGTTGAACGCGGCCGCATCGGATGGGGTTCGTTGAGGATCGCCCAGAACATGCCGATGTCCTGGATCGCCTTGAAGAACTCCTTGAAGTCCACCGGCTTGACCACAAAGGCGTTGACGCCAAGTTGGTAGCTCTTGACCAGATCGCTTTCCTCCTTGGATGCGGTAAGCATCACAATAGGGACATGCTTGAGGTCGGCATCGCGCTTCACCGCTTCGAGCACCTGCAGCCCGTCGACCTTGGGCAGTTTCAGGTCGAGCAATACCACTGCCGGATCTCCGCTATTACGACCCTCATGCGGTCCTCGCGCGAACAGCCAATCGAGCGCCTCCGCGCCATCGCGGGCAGTAACGACCTCATTGGCCAATTGGCTCCGCTCCAAGGCCGCAAGCGTTAGTTCAAGGTCCTTGGGATTATCCTCTACAAGCAGGATTGGGTTGATATTGCTCATGCTTCGCTCGCTAGATTCCGTGGCAGGGCGAAGAAAAAGGTCGCGCCTTTGCCCAGTTCGCCCTCTGCCCAAACACGTCCCTGGTGCCGTTCCACGACACGTTTGACATTGGCCAGCCCAATGCCGCTACCCTCGTAGTCTTCAATTCGATGGAGCCGCTGGAAAACGCCAAACAGCTTGTCGACGTAGTCCATGTTGAAGCCGACACCGTCGTCCTTGACGTAATACGTCACTTCGTTCTCGCCCGGATCACATCCGATCTCGATGGTGGAGGGATCCGTACCCCTCGTATACTTGACCGCATTGGACAACAGGTTCTGCCAGGCCGAGCGCATGAAGGTTAGGTCGGCGGAAATAGGCTCCAGGCGCCCCACTTTCCACTCGATCTTCCGCCCTTCGGTGTCCATGTGCAGTGTTCTAAGCGTCTCCTCCACCAGCTTGTTCATGTCGATGAGCACGGGAGTAAGCTGTGAGCGTCCCATTTGCGAGAAACCGAGAAGGTCGTCGACGAGCTGGCCGGCGGAGTGTGCGGCCTCGATGATGGTGTCGATATAGCGTTGCGCCCGCGCATCCGCTTCGATGCCGCCGGTCTCCTTGAGCAGCTCTGCGAAGCCGACGATATGCCGGAACGGTGCCCGCAGGTCATGGCTGACCGAATAGGAGAAGGCTTCGAGTTCTTTGTTGGAGCGGCGTAGCTCGTCGGTTACGGCCGCCATCTCCTCGGCCTTGCGCATGACGATACCGACAATCGCCTGGCGCAGGCTATTTGCGGCATCGATCTGGGTTGCCGACCAGGACAGGGATTGACCGCTGACTGTCTCCTTCCAAGTCTCGAACGACTTGCGGGGATTGAGGCGCCCCGTTTCCGCATCAGCGGTCTTGCGAGGGTCACCGCCCCAACGAACGGTCTGCACCACTTCGGGTCGGAACCAGATGATATAGCTGGGATGTAGCTTGGACATCGAAACGGCGAGAATACCCGAGGCAGTCTCGGTGGCAATCTGCAGCTGCGGGACCAGAGAGCTAAGGCTTTCCGTCCAGAGGACTTCTTGGTCCGCGCGTTCCGTGGCGATCCAGTTGGCAAGGCTCCGCACTTGCGCGAGAGGTGGTGTCTTGCCCATCAGCATGATCCGTTGGTCGAGCAGCAATGCTACGCCATCGGCATTGACGAGCGACAGCAGTTCCTCTTCTGCAACATGGAGCCCGCTAATAAAGTCGGGTTCAGCCGCCATGCGGGCAAGCAGGCGCGATTCAATCCGGTGCTTCACTACGCGTTCAGCGGCAGCCATGCTGCGTGATCGCGCCCCGATCTGCATGGCGACAACCTGTCCGACGAAATCGCATGCGGTTCGCATGTGCGATGCCACTCGTCGCGGCTCGGCATGATGGCAGGAGATCAGCCCCCACAGCTCCCCATCCACCAGGATCGAGATTGACATCGAGGCCGGGGTTCCCATGTTCCGCATATATTGCAGATGAACGGGCGAAACGCTGCGCAGCGCTGAGAAACTGAGGTCCAGCGGCCCTGTGGTGAGCGGATCAAACGCGGGCACCAGCGGAACGGGCACGTAATCCGCGTCCGGTATGAGCCGCAGGCGGTTGGAACGGTAAAGCGCACGCGCTTGCGCCGGAATGTCCGCGGCCGGAAACCGCAGATCGAGATAGGACGGCAATCGTTCGTTGCGTGACTCCGCTACGACGGTCCCGTTCCAGTCCTTGTCGAACTGGTAGACCATGACTCGGTCAAAGCCGGTAAGCGCCCTCACCTCCTCTGCCGCGACGGCGGTGATGCGCTCGATCTCGGGCAGCTCCTGAATCATCTCGATGAAGCTGCGAAGATCGGGATAGACTGAATCCAGTGATCCCTCGGCGGAAGAGAGTTCAAACTCAACGATGATCCGGGCGCCATTGTCATGCGCCAGCACATCGAAACGGCTCTCCCCGATCACCACAGAACGCAAGAGCGCGGTGCTGCTGTTGGCCAATCGCGAGGAGACGAGTTCTTGCTGGATCTGCTCACCGAGCTCTAACCCAAGTGCGTCCTGGATTGTCTTTCCCAGCATGGTATCGGGAGACAGGCCGAGCAATTCCGTCGTATTGGCGCTGGCCTGGAGAATATTGAACGCATGGTCCAGCGAGAGCAGCGCCCCGGTGGGCTGAATGCTTCCAGGAAATTGGATGGGCTCGCGCGCGCAGTTCTCTTCGGCAGTCAGAAGATCGGTCTGTTCGAGATTACTCAATCAGTTCAGCTCCCACGCTCCAAGCGCCTATGGGTGCTTACACCTTTGTCCGAGAATAGAAAACCGCTCCGGCCAACACTTTCGACTTCACCTTGCCGCGACCAAGAAATCACTCAGGGGTGCCGCACCGCATGACGATCAAGCCGGGTTCGCCTCCGCTGCGCCACCGTCGCTTGGTCTGTCATCCGGTCCGGTCCGGTAAGCCGCCGAAAGCTGGCGATAGTAGCGCGAGTTGAAGGCGATAATCGTCACCAGCAGGCCGATCAGGCCAGCAATGGTGAAGACCAGTGCGATCCCGCGCGCCGGCCCAACGCCGAACCAGCTGCCAATCGCCACCGCCCCGGCCCCGTCGGTCATGAGGGGGATGACGATGAACTGCGTCAGGGGGCCAATCAAAAATGCGGTCAGTGGCGAGGCCGCCTGCTCGACCGATTGGGCAAAGCCGAACACGCGGCCCTGGCGCTCCAGTGGCACCACCTTCTGCAAGGTCGTGTGCTCCGCTGCCTCGGCATAGGGGGCGAGGAGCATCCAGACGAAACACCCCGCCGCCAGCAGCCAGATAGAGGCCTGGATGGTGAACACGCAGCACACCGACCACGTGATAACGTTCACCCAAAGCAGGGTTTTGAGCGGGTTCTTCCCCAAGCCGAGCCGAGAAATGATGATCCCACTGAGAATAAAGGCAGTCGACAGTCCGCCAAACAGCAGGCCCCACATCTCCACCGAAACCAGAGACAGCCCGTAGGCATCTAGCAGCGCCATGAAGACACCACCCAGGAAATTGTTGAAGGTGGCAAAGAAGATCAGCGCGAACAGACCTGGCACGGCCGCGATCACCCGCACCGTTCCAGCGATGTCCACCCGCTTCGGTTCAGCCGGCGTGCCCGGTTCCGACGGCGCCCGGTTCTCGTCTATCGCCACCAGGGATAGATGCAGGAACGCCAGGGCCGTGAACACCAGCGCGGCGATCACCACCCCCAACATGCCGGTATAGGCGACAAGAAAACCTGAGATCACTGATGTGGTGAGAAAGCCAATGCCGGTCACCATGCCGACCAGACCATTGGCTTTGTCGCGCCGGTCCTCGGGAATGAGAATGGTGACCAGCGTCGGCAGCGCGATCGACCGCAGATTGCCGGCGATCACGCCCATCATGACGATCAAGACAAAAACCCAGAGGTAAGGACCAAAGGGATCAGCGAAAGCGCCCGTCGGCGCGAGCAACAGCACGCCAAGCGAAACCGCGTAGAAGCCGAACGACACCGCACTCGAGCCCAACATCGCCAGTTTCTTAGGGTTGTGATCGACAATGGCACCTAGCCAGAAGCCCAGCCCTGCCGTGAAAACGAGGTAGATGCCGGCGATCATGCCCGTTGCGAAAACCGACTGCGTCTCCAGAAACACCCAGAACGTCACCGCGAACCACACGGTGAAATTGGTGACATTGGCAACGAGATTGTTGCCCAGGATCTGGTGAAACGGATTCATGGGTCGAGCCCCTGCACGAAAATGAGCCAAAGCGCCGCTGCAACCATAATCATAAACGCAAACGACGACACTTGCTGTCAGTAGAGTTCCGCAGAAGTCGCTTCTAGCTCACACTACCGCAGCTTTTCTTGTGACGAATAAGGGCGTTCGGTTTCGACTACGCCTGAGCAATTTTCTCAGTTAGCTGTGTGGCAGTAACCTATGACATTCCGGCTAAATCGCGGCCCATCAACAGAAATCTTTGATAGATCCTTGTTGTAGCTGAGCTTTGGCGCACCGGGCTCCCAAGTTCAACCTCCAAGATGAACGACTCCTGAACGGAAGAATTGAGGTGTTGTCAGGCTCGATTCAAGCAAGGACAAACGATGCTCCAGATCCGCCGCACTCTCCTGTCGGGCGTCGCCCTGACGGTGCCGATGCTCACCAGCCCATTAGCCTTCGCCCAAGCCGTGGGGAATATCGGCGAGTTCTCCGACGTCACTATTCAGAACTCCGTTGTGGAGCCCGAACCCATCATTGTCACCGATGATGAGCAGCTGACTTCCCTTGTTCGGGTGCCGGAGGGTTTTGAGGTCGAAATCGTCGCGCGCGACATGGGCAATACCCGCATGGTGGCTGTCCATGAAGATGGCGGCATCTACGTCACCCGTCGAACCGAAGGCGACGTCATCCGCCTGGATGATGTGGATGGGGATGGCGTCTTTGAAGACCACACCGTTCTTGCTGCACGCCCGGGCATGCACGGCATTGCATTTGACGGCGACACGGTATTCCTGGCCACGGTCAATGATGTCTACACCGCACCGGTCAACGAAGATGGCAGCTTCGGTGAACTCACGCGCATCATCCACGATCTGCCAGAGGCCGGGCAGCACCCCAACCGGACGCTCGCCATCGGGCCTGACGACATGCTCTACATCTCCGTGGGCTCAACCTGCAATGCCTGCGAGGAGTCCAGTCCGGAGAATGCCACCATTCTGCGCGCCAGCAAGGACGGCAAGAGCCGCACGATCTTCGCGACCGGCCTCCGCAACACGATCGGTTTCGACTGGCAGCCCGAAACCGGCGAACTCTATGGCGCCGATCACGGCACCGACTGGCTGGGCGACGAGGAGCAGCAGGAAGAATTCAACCTTGTCGAGCAGGGCAATCAATATGGCTGGCCTTACATCTACGACTTCTCGAACTTCAGCCCTCACCGCAGCCCTCCTGGCGACATCACGCTTGAGGACTGGGCCGAAAAGAGCGTCGAGCCGGAACTTGGCTATATCGCGCACGCCGCCCCTATGCAGATGACTTTCTATAGCGGCACCGCCTTTCCCGAAGAGTATCGCGGCGATGCTTTCATCGCCATGCGCGGCTCGTGGAACCGCCGTCCGCCCAGTGGCTATGAGGTCACCCGAATAGACTTCGAGGAGAGCGAGCCGCAGAGCTGGGAGCGCTTTGCCGAAGGTTGGCTGATCGAGAACGAGGATGGCGGCTACGGTTTTCTCGCCAGGCTTGCGGGCTTGGCCGAAGCGCCGGACGGGTCTTTGATCCTCGCCGATGACGCCAACGGCATTCTCTACCGCATCAGCTACACCGGAGAACAGCAGTCCGATGGCGCCGCTATGGGAGAACCAGAGAGTCAGGTGCCCGAGGCACAGGACTCCAACATTGCCTTTGATCTCGTCGAGGGCGAAAACAGTCTCGAGGTGAGCGCCAGCTTCGCGCAAGGCGAGATGATTCCGGTGGCTCACTCTGCGGAGGGGCACAACGCCTCGCCGGAACTGGAATGGTCGGGTGCTCCAGAGGAAGCGCAGTCCTTCGTCGTCATCGTCGATGACCCCGATGCCAGCAACCCCACGCCATTCACCCACTGGATCGCCTATGACATTCCAGCCGATGTGACCCGTCTGCGCGAAGGCTTGCCGCCCGACCTAATCCTGCAGGAGCCCGAAGGCGTGCTGCAGGGCACCAACAGCCGTGGCCAGGTCGGCTACATGGGCCCCCGTCCGCCGCTGGAGAATGGACCCCACGACTACCACTTTCAGATATTCGCACTGGATGTGGCTAGCCTGGAGCTCGACCCGGGCTCCCCGCGCGAGACAGTTCTATCGGGCATGGAAGGCCATGTCCTCGCCAAGGGTCAAATTGTGGGTCGATACGAGCGGCCTGCGCCTGAGCTTCCGGCCAACTAAGCCGGCTGCACCAATCTGGGCTTCGGATCACCGCCGGAGCCCAGTTCCGCTCATTGCTCCTCATGGTTGTTCGGGGCAGCAGGACCCTGAAGCCCAGGAGGGGGCACTGCTCCTTCGGCGTCGGGGTCCCTGCCCTGCAGCCGATCCACCCAATGCATGATCGGTGTGACGGCAAGCCCGTGAATGAGAATCGAGAGCACCACCACAAGAGCCACAATAGTCCAGAGCCGGTTCGCTTCCAGAAACTCACCGTGGTTGAGCCCATACGCGAGGTAGTAGAACGAGCCGACACCCCGAATCCCGAAAAACGAGATCACGAGCTTTTCGCTGAGCGTGGCCTTGATCCCGATCATGGCCACCAGTCCGGTCAGCGGCCGGATAACCAGTAAGATTACCACAGCAGCGGTCACCTCCACCCAGCCCACATCTCGCAGCAACCCGGCGGCAAGCGCTCCCCCAAACATCAGCAGCAAGACCATCATCACGAGGCGCTCCACCTGCTCGGTGATGTCGTGCATGTCCCGGTGGAAATCGTGGTCGTGATGGACCTGGCGCAATGCCAAAGCGGTGATGAAAACACCCAGGAACCCGTAACCCTGCAGCAGTTCGGAAACCCCGTAGGAGACGAAGGTAGCAGCGATGGCAATCAAGCCGTCTCCCGTTCTGGCGAGCGAATCCCCCGGCATCTTGAAGGTCAGCCAGCCGAAGACCTGGCCTACCACCCAGCCGCAAAAGATGCCGGCCAGTATCTTCCAGATCAGGTAGTAGCCCGTCCAATGGACGAGCCATGGCTCACCGGTAGCGAGCACGGCGCTAAGGACGATTGCCAGGTGCACGAAGGGAAATGCCAGTCCATCATTGAGGCCAGCTTCTGAGGTCAAGGCGAAACGAACCGTATCCTCTCCACCCTCGTGAGGAGGCCCAACCTGCACGTCCGAGGCGAGGACCGGGTCGGTTGGGGCAAGGCACGCCGCGAGCAGAAGCGCCCCGAAAACGCTGAGGTTAAGGAGGTTCATGCCCAAGACTGTGATGGCAAGAATGCCCAGGGGCATGGTGATGCCAAGCAGGCGCCAGGTGACCTGCCAATCGGAAAACTTGAAGATGCGGTCGATCTTGAGGCCAGCGCCCATGAGCGCAATGATCACCACTAGCTCCGTCACTCGCTCGGTGATGACCGGGAAGTCGACGGGCGAAACATTGGTGCCAATGCGGGGGAGATTGAAGACCACCCCGCCGATCACCAGGCAGACAATCGGAAGAGATATCCACAGGCGCCGCAAGGCGAGTGGCAACCACGCCACTAAGGCGATGAGCAAGCCACTGCCGGTCATAACCACGATATAGGGGTCGGCTTCCCAATCTAACATTTAGGTTCAGTTACTCCGTGGCCTCACTTCAAAGCAACGGAGCGGCAGCATCTAAGGTTCAGTCTCGACCCGGGTAACTGGACAAGTGGCCGGCGAAGCCTGCGTTTGAGAAGAGCGGTGGGCGCGCCATCAATAAGCGGGACGATGCGCAAGTGCCGCCCCTCTCCCCAGCGTGACGGATGCCGGCCTTGCATCACCCTGAGCGCCGCATATCTAAGGGGTCAAGAAACTAGACCCAGGTCACACATGTCCGATCCGAAGACATCCATCGTTTCCCTACGCGCGCACGTCCCCGACACGGCGTTCACCGCCGCAACGCTCGGCACCATCCGCGAAGGCAGTGGTGCGGTGATCAACGATGATGGGCTGATCCTTACCATCGGCTACCTCATCACCGAAGCCGAAGAAGTCTGGCTGACCACTCATGATGAGCGGGTAGTCCCTGCGCATGTGGTCGGATACGACCAGGAGACCGGTTTTGGGCTGGTACAGGCCCTCGGTGAACTCGACTTGCCTGCCCTGCGCCTCGGCAGCTCGAATGCCGCCCGGCGGGGCGATGTCGGCACTATCATCAACGGTCGTGGCGACGAGGTGCTGACCGAGATCGTGGCCAAGCAGGAGTTCGCCGGCTATTGGGAATACATGCTCGATGAGGCGATCTTCACCGCTCCCTTCCATCCATCCTGGGGCGGTGCGGCCCTGCTCGACGAGAACAATGCGCTGATCGGGATCGGCTCCCTGCGACTGCAAATGCTGCAGGTCGGCGACACCGTCGACATCAACATGATCGTGCCGATCGATTTGCTGAAGCCGATCCTGGACGATCTGATCACGACCGGACGGGCGCAGCGTCAGGCACGCCCCTGGCTCGGGGTCTTTTCAGCCGAGAACAGCAATGGGGTCGTCGTCATGAACGTCGCCGACGGCAGCCCCGCCGAACAGGCAGGCCTGCAGGGCGGTGACATCATCAGCGAACTGGATGGCGACGAGGTCGAGGGGCTAAGCGACTTCTATCGCAAGCTTTGGGCCCGCTCCCCCGCCGGTTCGGAATTCTCGCTCCGGCTCATCCGGGGCGGCCGCGAGAATTGGGTGCGCGTCAAGACCGCCGACCGCGAGGACTTCCTGCAAAAGCCGCAACTGCAATAGCTGACCTCGAGGAGTGCAGGAGCGAACCAAGCCGAGCGCTCTGCGTTGGCCTACCAATGTCGCAGACGGTACTCTCTCTGGCGATCGCTCTCTTGCTGGCGACCGTGCACATATTCGGATCAAGGCTCGCCTTTCTCCGGGTGACCCCGCGGAGCATCTGGCTATCGATCGCTGGCGGCGTTTCGGTCGCCTATGTGTTCGTGCATATCCTGCCCGAACTCGCCGACCACCAGGAGAGCTTCCGCGAAGCCGCACAGGACGGCAGCTTCCTCGCTGCCCTCGAAAGCCATAGCTACCTTGTAGCCTTGGTCGGACTTGCCACCTTCTACGGGCTGGATCGCCTGGCGCATAATTCCTCCCGGCGCCAGGAAAAAAAGGGCGAGGGCTACCAGCCCAGTGAGTCTACCTTTTGGGTGCATCTGGCGTCCTTCGCCATCTACAACGTCCTTATCGGCTATCTGCTGGTCCACCGCGAGGATGCGGGACTGCAGAGCCTCGTTATCTTTGCCGTCGCGATGGCCTTGCACTTCGTAGTGAACGACCACGCGCTGCGGGATCATCACGGCCGGATCTACGATCATCGCGGGCGCTGGCTGTTGGCTGCTGCGCCAGTGCTGGGCTGGGTTTGTGGGGTGCTCATCGAATTGCCCCAGCTCGCAATTGGCGCACTCTTTGCCCTGCTCGCCGGCAGCGTGGTGCTCAATGTCATGAAAGAAGAACTGCCCGAGGAGCGGGAGAGCCGGTTCTGGGCGTTCGCCCTGGGTGCCGCTGGTTACGCGGCCCTGCTGCTGTTGCTGTAAAGGAGCAATTAGCCTTTGCACTCTTGATCTTGACCGGTTCACGCGTCAGCCTCGCTCCATCATTTGAGCGAGTCCCTTCGACATGATCACTTCCGCCTACGTCCAGACCATGGCCGCCTACAACGCCGAACTGAACCGCCGCGTCTTTGGGGCCGCGCTGCGCTTGTCCGACGAAACCCGGCGCGCCGATGGCGGGGTGTTCTGGAAATCCATCCACGGAACCCTCAACCATGTGTTTTGGGCCGATCGCACCTGGCTCTCCCGGTTCGGCCATGGCGAACCCCTGGCGCTGAAACTGAGCCAGAGCGACACTGTGTTCGATGACTTCGACGAGCTTTGGCGTGAGCGCCAGCAGCTCGACGTCAACATCGAGCACTGGGCAGCAAACCTGCCGCCAAGCGCGCTGGACGGCGACCTGCGTTGGTATAGCGCCGCGGTGGGCAAGGAGATGTCCAAGTCCAGGGCGCTCTGCGTCATGCAGCTCTTCAACCACCAGACCCATCATCGCGGCCAGGTGCACGCCCTGATCACCCGCGCCGGCGAGCAGACGGGCGACACCGATCTGCCCTTCGTCATCTCAACCTGAGGCTATCCCACAGGGCTTCCGGCGGGTCGACGCAACCTTGGCGCGGCCTGCCGGATTAGCCTAGCAATGCAATCACCAGCCTACTTCTTATCCGAGACTTCCCCATGAGCGAACAGGTCGACCGGCCGCTCGGCCACGCAATGCTGAACGGCGCCAAATGCCGCTGTCCCCGTTGCGGAGAGGGCAAGCTCTTCCGCCGCTATCTCAAGGTGGCGGAGCGCTGCGACAATTGTGGGCTCGACTACTCCCATCACCGCGCTGACGACCTGCCCGCCTACGTGGCGATCACCATTGTGGGCCACATCCTCGTGGTTGGCCTCATGCATTTCCAGATGGGCGAAACCGAGATTGCCCCTTGGGTCTACCTCGCCTGGCTGGTGCCGCTCGCCATCGTCCTGCCGCTCGTGATGTTGCCTTCGATCAAGGGCGCGATCGTGGGCATGCAATGGGCGCAGCGCATGCACGGCTTTTAGGACCGGCACATGTGGGGTTTGCTCAAGGACACCATGCAGGAGACGACGGGTCTTACCCGGGATGCGCTGCATATCCACATCGGCCTGCTGATCATGGTGGGTGCGGCCTGGTTTCTGGGTATTACACGCTGGCTGATCCTGGCCTGGCTGCTGGTGGTAGCGGCAGCGCTCGGCAATGAACTGCTCGACGCCCGCGCCGCTCTCGTGCGCGATTTACGTCCGGATATTTCCGACGCGGTGACCGACATTTTCAATACGGTCATCTGGCCGACGGTCTTTCTCGTGTTCGCCAAGCTGCGCCATTGGCGCTGACAGGAAAAAGGCCCCGCTGGGCGGGGCCTCGACTTCAGTTGCCTTCCGGCGGGTCGGAGCGCTTCACTGCGCTCGAGGGGGAACAAAGGGGCGGCCGTGGCAAGTTCGGAAGCGGTGTCTGTGGAAGGCAGCGAGCACACCTAAAGGCGCGGCGACAAGTGCAGGAAACCCTTTGTTTTTCATGCATTTACTCCTACATACACAGGGTTTCCAACGAGCTTTGTTGCACTTGGTTCCAGCCTCCAACTAGTCAGGATCTGTCCGCCTTCTTTCGGGCGCGCTGTGGCGAACCTCAAGCGGGGTGCGGAAGTGTACGTCCTGTTGAGGGAACGGGATCTCGATGCCGTTCTCCTTGAACGCATCCCAGAGCGCCAGCAGCACCTGTCCGCGCACATTGGTGAGGCCGTTCTGGGGGTCGGTGATCCAGAAGCGTAGCTTGAAATCCAGTGAGGATGAGCCGAACTCCGTCATCCAGCACACCGCCTCCCGATAGGTACTCACTCGCTTTATCCCGCGGGTCGCCGCTATGGCCAATTCGATCACCTGGTGTGGATCGCTTTTATAGCTGACGCCGAAATCCACATCGAGGCGAACATTCTGGTCCGAGTAGGACCAGTTGATCACTTGCTGGGTGATGAAGTCCTCATTGGGAATAAGGTACTTCTTGCCGTCCCGTGTCATCACCGAAACGAACCGCGCCCGCAGATCGACGATCCAGCCGAAAGTGTCGCCCAGCGCGATGGTGTCGCCCGGCTTCACTGAGCGGTCGAGCAGGATGATGATGCCGGAAATAAAGTTGGACACGACTTTCTGCAGCCCAAAGCCGATGCCTACGCCAACGGCACCCGATACCAGCGTCAGCGCCGTCAAGTCGACGCCCGTCGCCGTAAGGGCAAACAGCCCCGCAGCGACCACGAGGCTGATGCGCACCAGCTTGGAAAACAGCACCTTGCCCGAGGGCGAAACATCATTGGAGCGCTGCAACCGCCCTTCGATGATGTGGGAGATGAAGAGTGCCAGCCAAATGACGCCTGCCGTCACCACCGCCGCCCTGAGGATCAGCAGCGCCGAGATGCGAACTTCGCCGACATTGAAGGCGAGGAAGTCGAGTGCCTGCGAAACTGGTGCGCTCAATCCCAGCACTTGCACAGCCACATAAATCCAGCCGATCGTCGCCACTGTTTTGGCGAGGGCGCGGTTGCGGATCACCCGGGTGAGGACTGCCAGGACCAGCCACGCGCCGGTCAGCATCAGCACCAGCGCCACCATATCATCCGGCACGCCTGAGGCGACCAGTGCAAGACGGATGATGAACAGAAGCACCACCAGCACCAACAGCCGGGACCGGCGGATCATCGCAATGATGAGCCGCAGAAGATACGGATTGCCCTTGATCGAGCGGGCCCGAGCTTCCAACCGCTTCTCGACGAACCGCCCGACAATCTGCGCGACCAGCCAGGCTACCAGCACCAGGCCGAGCTGCGCTACCGTCCACTCGGACCAATAGAGCTCGACCAGATCCTGCCCGATGCGCTCGAGCGCGTTGCCGAACGCGGTCCAACTTTGCGGCATGCTGCCCTCCATGAGCAGCAAAACGGCACAAGCGGATAAAGGTTGTCACCCACTCGCTTCTCAGACGGTCTGTCCCCACAAAAGCCAGAGGTGAGTTGACAACGTTCGTCGCCGCCCTATTGTTTGGCCCACCTGCAGCACGGACCGGACGGTACCTAATGGATTTCACGATGAACGACTGCCTCATCCGCATCGCTCATCTGGAATCTGCCCATGCCTGCCTCGGTTACGCTCAAGCAACTCTCCTATTCAACGCCTGACGGCCACACCCTCTTTTCCGATCTAGACCTGACATTCGGCCCGGTCCGTACGGGCCTGACCGGACGCAACGGGACGGGCAAGACGACGCTTTTGCGCATCATCGCCGGCGAGGTTCAGCCAGCCAGCGGCTCCGTGCTCTGCAGTGGCACCTTCGCTATGCTACGCCAGCATATCGACACAGTATGCCAAGTGGCGGATCTGCTTGGCGTCGGCGATGCTCTTGCTCGTCTGGATCGATTGGAGCGGGGCGAGGGTAAAGAGGAGGATTTTCTCTCCGCCGACTGGACGCTGCCAAGCCGCATTGACGCGGCAGTGGCGCAAATGGGCTTGCCGGCCCTGGAGCCAAATAGGCCGCTAGCCACCCTGAGCGGCGGGCAGCGCACACGGGTGGCGCTTGCCGCACTTATTTTGCAGCAGCCGGACTTCATCTTCCTGGATGAGCCGACCAACAATCTCGACGCCGGCGGTCGTGCCGCGGTGGCGCACTTGCTGCATCAGTGGCGCGGCGGCGCCATTGTCGTCAGCCATGACCGCACCTTGCTTCGCTGGATGGATGCCATAGTGGAATTGACCACCTTGGGCGCCACAACCTATGGCGGCAACTGGGACCACTACCAGGATGCCAAGGCGAGAGAACTTGCGGCAGCGCAGCACGATCTCGCAACGGCGGAGCGGCAGGAACATGATGCCGCACGGAGGGCCCAGGAAGCGCGCGAGAAACAGGCCCGTCGCGATGGACGGGGCAAGCGGGAGGGCGCGAAGGGCGGAACACCGCGCATCCTTTTGGGCATGATGAAGAACCGGGCGGAACAGTCTGGGGGCGCGGTGGAAAACCTCGCCGACAAGCAACGCTCGCAAGCAACCGAACAACTCACGGCGGCTCGCGCGAAAGTGGAAGTGCTGACGCCGCTGAGCGTCAAGCTCAACTCCACGGGTCTTCCCGCCGGCAGGATTGTTCTTTCCGCCACAGGCATAACCGGAGGTCCCGATCCTGAGCACCCGATCATTCGCAACCTCTCGCTTACGCTTACCGGCCCTGAGCGGGTAGCAATTGCCGGTCCCAATGGTTCGGGCAAGACGAGCCTGCTGCGCTTGCTCACCGGCGACCTGCCGTGTCTGCAAGGAACCGTACGACTAGGAGGCTCCATGGCCTTTCTGGATCAGTCGGTCTCGCTGCTCGATCCCGAACAGACGATTCGCGAGAACTTCGCCCGGCTCAATCCGGACTCAAACGAGAACACGGTGAGAGCCGCCCTCGCCCGCTTCATGTTTCGAGCTGAGGCCGCAATGCAACACGTGGGCAGTCTTAGTGGTGGTGAGCGCATGCGTGCCGGCCTTGCCGTGACCATTGGCGGCGACAATCCCCCGGCCCTACTCTGCCTTGATGAACCCACTAATCATCTCGACATTTCGGCTATAGAAGCCGTGGAAGCAGGGCTTCGCGGCTTTGACGGCGCCTTGCTCGTGGTCAGCCACGATGCCGACTTCCTGACCGCCATTGGCACCGACCGGCAGGTTACCCTTGATTAAAGTGATCGGGTTGGCGAGCGCTTGTTTACCTTTCGGTAACCACGCTCGCGGACGATCACCCGGGCAAGTCACCAGCGAGGATCATGATGGAAGACCAGATCAAGCGCCGTGCCTATGAACTCTGGGAGGCCGATGGCCGTCCCGCAGGTCAGGACCAGTCTTACTGGTTCAAGGCAGTTGCTGAAATGGCTACAGCCGTAGCTGCGAATATCAAGCCGGCGCGCAAGCGTGCCACCCGGACGACGCGGACCAAGAAGGCCGCCTAGGACGAAAACGCGCCCCGCTCTGCGGAGCGCGCAAGCTTTACCGGTGCGGACCGGTCAATGATTGGTCCGCCCGATTTACCAGGGACCGCCGCTCCGGTGGACCTCGGTGTCGTTGAGAACGACACCCTTCCACTTTGTCAGCCCAAGCTCCCGTTTTCTGATCACAATCGGAAACCACGGCGACAGCCTCGCGTTGGTTCCTCTCAGCAAGGAGGACCACCATCATGACGCAACAGCAGTCGAACTCCAGCACTCCAGGAACACCGAACACCCGCGGTTCGCAGACCCGCGAGCAGGACAAGGCGATCTTCGAGCAGCGGGAAAACACCAAGGGCGCCGATGTGCCCACCAATCAAAAGCCGATCAGCGAAACAACACCTGCCTCAGCCCAAGTGGGTGGCGAATATGAGATTTCGACCGGCGACCGCTCCATCCAGCGCGGTGCGAACCAGGCCAGCGAGCATCACAAGAACCGCTCCGAATAAGTCTTACCGCCCGGGCATCGCCCGGGCTTTTCTTTGGAAGCTTGGATGGACCTCTTTCCCCTAAAGCTGGGCGTGCCGGTCAAGATCCTGGGCAAGCCTGATCTCAAAAGCCATGACGCGCGGCGGGCGCAATCCAGTCCACACCTCAAGGTGTCACTGGGCTATCTCGACACAATCTTTGACTATTTGGCTGAGCACGGCATCCATATGTACCGGATGTCCTCGGACCTTGCGCCCTATGCGACCCATCCGGACATGCCCATGTTCCACTCCATGGTGCAGGAAAGCGCGTCCGAGCTTGCCGCAATCGGTGCCAAGGCGCGCCATCTGGGCCTGCGCCTGTCGTTTCATCCCAGCCAGTTCATCGTGCTCAACAGCCCCGATGCGGAGCTGGTGCGCAAAAGCGTATGGGACCTAACTTCCCAATGCGAGATGCTGGACGCCATGGAACTGGGCCCGGAGGCCGTGGTGGTCGTGCATGTCGGCGGGGTCTATGGCGACAAGGAAGCGTCGCGCGCCCGCTGGGTTGAAACCTGGCCGACACTGCCTGAGCCGGTCCGGCGCCGCCTAGTGCTCGAGAACGACGATCTGCGCTTCTCCTGCGCCGACGTCGTGTGGATCAGCGAGCACACCGGGGTTCGGCTGATCTTCGACCATCAGCACTTCTGGTGTTTCAACCCAGAACTCCTGCCGATGCGGCAGGCAGTGGCCCAGATGCTCGGCACCTGGCCCGATGGCGTGCGGCCCAAGGTTCATTTCTCCTCGCCGCGCACCGAGATGCGCCAACTCACGCGCAAGGACCGCAAGACCGGCAAGGCGACAACCGTGCCGATGGCACCGGTCTGGACCGGCCACGCCGACTTCGTCAATCCGTTCGAGTTCGCCACCTTCATGCGCACCGCAGCAGGCCTTGAGTTCGACGTCATGCTCGAAGCCAAGATGAAGGATCTGGCGCTCGTGCGCTTGCGGCCCGATCTGATCCGCTACGCCCCCGACGTCGCCGAACGCTTCGGCCTTGTGCCTGCCCTGCAGGACAAGCTCGACGCCGAGGAAGCCAGCCTCATGGCCGTGGAGCCAGCCTGAACGGGCGCGCTACCAGACCTGCGGCCAGTACACGTCGCTGTCAAAATCTGCGGGGATGGGAGAGAGCCGTGCCAATGCCTGGGCGGCGAATTCGATCTGCAGGGCGAGGTGCTTGATATCGGCGGGCATCGGATAGCCGGAAACGAATTCGCGTGTCCGCCACTCGTCCAGTTTGATTGCCTTGAGCCGACGGCGGGCCTCCGCCTCGATATCCTCCACGTCAAGCGCCTGTCTCCTGAAGCTGCCTGGCGCCTCTGCGCCTGCCTGCCCCAGACCGCCCTCGATGACCGCGAACCGCACTTCCAGATCTCCATCTCGGCCGCGCCACGGTGGCGTCGACCAGTGTCACAAGACTGACATGGTTCTCTTACCGAAGGGGTAACGATTTCGTTTTGCATGCGCCTATAGCATGCTAACGCTGCAGGCATGACTATCCTCTATGTCATGGCTTCGCCGTCCGAATACGGCCGGCACCTGCGCGCTCGCATTTCCCCGCTGATAACCGGCATCGGTCCGGTCGAGGCGGCGGTGACTGTCACCCGTGCTTTGGCCGAAGCCACCCGTGGCGGAGCCCTGCCCCGGCTCGTGGTGTCGCTCGGTTCGGCTGGCTCGCGTGTGCTCCGGCAGACCGAGATCTATCAGGCGAGTTCGGTCGACTACCGGGATATGGACGCAACCGCCTTCGGCGTGCCACGCCGGAAGGTGCCGTTCTCCGATATCCCCGAAGTCATACCGCTGCGACCACTGCTGACGGACTTTCCCACCGCAACGCTATCAACCGGCGCAAATGTCGTCTCCGGCGAGAGCTACAACAGCATCGAAGCCGAGATGGTGGACATGGAGACCTACGCCGTCCTGCGGGCCTGCCAGTCCTTCAGCATTCCGCTGATCGCCCTGCGCGGCATCTCCGATGGCGCATCGGACCTGCACCAAGTCGAGGACTGGACGCGCTACCTCGACATCATCGACGAAAAGCTGGCCGCAGCCGTGGACCGCATCGAAGCCGAGTACGGCGCCGGCGAACTGGTCTGAGTGCTAGCGAGTTTTGCTCTTTTTGGCGCGCCGCTCGCGGCTCCAGGTGGACCATTTGCGCGCGCCCCGCACCACGGCCATGTTGACCGGGCCCTGCAGGAACACGAGGTCGATCGCCAACAGCAGCAGCCCCAGCGGCAGCATCCAGATGCCCAGCACCGGCAGGAAGCTGAAGACACCGCCCAAGATCAGCAGGATACCGAGGGGAATGCGCACCCAACGCGCCTCGGGACGACGGATACGCGCCAGAAAGCCGGCTGCGAACCCCGGCACGCGGCGCTGCAACCGGTCGAACTGCCGATTGAGACGTTCCCGACTCTTGCGCGCCACCACACCCTCCAAAACAGCACCTCCGGCTGATCTAGGCACTGCCAAACCCCACTCCAAGTGCATTGCTCGTAATTTCGGGCGGAACTAGGGTGAACTGCCCAAGAAACAAAGACTTGAGCGCCACTATTCCAGTGCCGCCCCATTCTGGCAAGCAGCAGCTTTGCACCTGGCAGCAGAGGCGCGCGGCCCTAACGTTTCGCTAACCCTTTCCATCAGACCTTCCTTAAGCCTGTTGGGCCATTTTCAGTCTTTATTGCACACCTGCAACAGACCGGAGACGAACCATGGCTCTTCCCAAGAACGCTCTCCTGCGCCTCGCCGCACTAGCTGTGGTCGCGACCTCGTTGGGCGGGTGCAGCTTTTTCGGCATGAATTTCGGCATGGTGCAGATGAGCGACAAGGAATGCCTGATGCGCGCCATGTATTTCGAGTCTAACCGCTCCAGCGCTGATGGCATGCTGGCGGTGGGCACGGTGGTGATGAACCGCCTCAACGATCCGCGCTACCCCAAGAGCGTCTGCGGTGTGGTGGGCCAGAAAAACCAGTTTGCCAGCGGCGTGCTGACGCGCAAGATGACAGACAGCGGCGCCCTGCTGGCCTCGCAAATGGCCGACCAAGTGCTGCGCGGCGCTCGCCATCCCGGCGTGCGCAATGCCCAGCATTTCCACACGGCGGGCCTGCGCTTCCCCTACAACAACATGCATTATGTGTTGATGGCCGGCGGCAACGAGTTCTACGAGAAGCGCCGACGCTAGCCGCCACCGCTCTGGTAGCGCCCTTCGCAGGCGCGCCAGTAGAAGGCGGCCAGCAGCGCCACCACCGGTCCCGCCAGAAGGGTTGCAAGCCACGCCCACCCGCCGAGCAGCGGCACTGGCTTGTCGAGGATCACGGCGACGGGCACATAGGCCATGAAGGCCAGCGGCACGACCGTGAGCAGAACCAACTGCAGCGCCGGCGCGAAGATAGTCAGCGGATAGCGTGCGATTTCCCAGAAATCGAAATAGATGCCGAAGAGGTATCGCGATCGGCCAAGCACCATCGCACTCGCCCCCAACATGGTAAGGAGAGCCCCGGTCAGCAGTGCCGCGCTGATGATGCTGCCGACAAACTGCAGCACCAGTGGCAGCGACCATGTCACGTCCAAGAGCGGCATCGCCCAGAACATCAACAGCAGGCCCAGCGCGAAATGGCCGCCATATTCGATGTTGAACCCTGAAAACACGAGATAGAGCCAGGGATGGATCGGCCGTACCAGGAGGGCATCGAACCCGCCCCGGCGCACCAGTTCGTCCATGCCGCGCAGCTGGACGAGCGTGAAGCACGCGCCCAGCGCATAAGCGAACACATGAAATCCCAACATCAGAGCGATCTCGGGCCACACCCAACCGCCCAGGCGTTCGAACCGGGACGTGATGATCCAAATTGCGGCATACACCCCGGCATAGCCGAAGGCCTGTGCCACCCAGGCGATGACCAGTCCGGAGCGATATTCAAGATTAGTGCGGGCCTTGAGCCGCGCGAGATGCCAGAGAACTGGGAGCGTCTGCAGCATGGCTAGCCTCCCTGCACCACAAGGCGGTGGGTCAGCCGCGACCACAACCAGGCGATAAAGGCCGAGAGCGCCACCACCCACGCCACGCCACCCAGCAGCATGAGCGCCGTGTCGCCCACGCTCTCCACCCCCAAATAGGCGGCCATGGGGTAATAGGTGATGTAGGCGAAAGGCAAGGCGCCAACGAATTGGGCAAGTACCGGCGGAAAAAACCAGAGCGGCACGAGCCCCCCGGAAAAGACCGCGAGCATGCCGCGCATGAACCATTCCAATGTCAGCACATCCAGCACCCAAAAGCTGAGAAGCGCAAAGATGATGCCGGTGGCGAAGATGATCAGCACCGAGATGGCAACAAGCCCCAGGAATATCAGCGCATGGGCAGGGCTTGCCGGTGGCACGATGCCATAGACCAGCATAGAAACGAGCGTCACCGGCAAGGCCACGAGCAGCAGATTGAACAGTCGTATGCCCACCTGTTCCGCCAGCAGTGCGATGGGATAATGGAACGGCCGCAGCAAGTGGGCGGCGATGTCTCCACTGCGGATCAGTGTGCCCACTTCGCGCACCACCTGCGTTGCATCCCAGCTGCTGAGCACGGTCCCACCGATAATGGCATAGGTGATCATCTCGGTCAGCGTCACGCCCGCGACTTCGCCCGGACCACCATAAACCGCGCTCCAGATGGACACGCGGGCAACTACGCCGATAAAACCGCTGAATAACAGCGCCCAAAGCTGCGAGCGATAGGCGAGTTGCGTCCGGAAGGTAATGCGTGCCAATGCGCTGAACATCGGCTAGCCCAAGCTGACCCGGCGAGCGCGGAAATAAGTGCGGATCACCTCCTCAATGTCTGGCTCTTCCAGCCGCACGTCCCGCAGTTGGCCGCGGCTGCCAATCTCCCCGATGATGTCTACCAGCGAGCGATCCGGATCATCGACCAGATACTCCCGCGTTTTGCCGCGAGCCTCCACAAGTTCTACCCCCAGCAGCCCCAGCTCCCCAGGATCTTGCTCGAAGTGCAGGGTCAGCCGGCGCCGCGCACCGAAGCTCGAATGCAGCTTATCGGTCCGGCCGTCGAATAGCAGCTTGCCCTCGTCCACCATGATCAGCCGCGGGCAGATCTGCTCGATGTCCTGCAGGTCGTGGGTGGTGAGGATGATGGTGACGCCATCTTGCCGGTTCACCTCGGAGAGGAACCGCCGCACCACATCCTTGGCCATGACGTCGAGGCCAATCGTCGGCTCATCGAGAAACAGGAGCTTGGGCTCATGCAGCAGCGCCATGGCCATTTCGGCACGCATGCGTTGGCCCAGGCTCAATTGCCGGACTGGACGATCCAGATAATCGCCGATCTCCAGCATCTCGACCAACATGGTCTGCCGCGCCTGGAACCGCCCCTGCTCCACGCGATAGATGCGCCCGTGCAAATCAAAGCTGTCGCGTACCGGCAGGTCCCACCAGAGCTGGCTGCGCTGGCCGAAAACGACGCCGATATCTCGGGCATTGGCGATACGATTGGCACTCGGATTGCGGCCCAGCACCTCGACGCGACCGCTCGATGGCACCAGAATGCCGGTGAGCATCTTGATCATGGTGGATTTGCCAGCGCCATTCGGCCCCAGATAGCCCACCGCCTCGCCTGCCCCTATGCCAAAGGAGATGTCCTCCACCGCGTGCACCGGGCGCGTCTTGGGCCAAATGAAATCACGCATCCCCGCGCCAAAACCGGTCGACCGGAGCCGTTGCGTGAACGTCTTGCTGGCATTTTCGGCGATGATGACAGGCTGCACGAATCCCCCTCCGCGAGAAGCCGGCCATACTGATAGCTGGCTTATCACAGACGCGACAGCTATTTACGTGGTCACCTGGGATACCGAGGCAATGAAGCCCAAGCTCGATATTGCTCTTGTTCTTGCTGCCGTAGAAGCGGAATTAGGCACGATCTCCGGCTGGAGAACCGTGACGGACGGCGAAGACTCCCAAACGCTTTCTGTGCGGCTTGGCACCGACGACTTCATCCTGCGCATCAATGCTCGGGCCGCTGGCTTGAGAAAGATGCTTTCTGCCACGAGCGCTTTGCTTCAGCCCTTCTGCCCATCCCGGCGATTGTGCGCATTGGCGAGCTAATGGGTCATGCGTTCTGTATGTCTCGCCGCGCCATCGGCTGCACGCTTCAGGATCTGCGACCTGCCGAACTATCCAGCATCGTTGGTCCTGTTGCGCAAACGATGAAGGTGCTCGCCAGCGCTCCTCTAGGAGAGACCAGTGGCTTCGGCCCTTTCAACTCCGCTGGAGAAGCCGCATTTCCAAGCTGGCGCGCATTCATCCTCAGTATCGCTAACAAAAGCCATTACCGTTGGGAATCGCTACCGCACTCACTCCAGGCGCGCACGGCCTCTCATTTGTCTCTGCTGCGAGACTGCGGGTCTCTGTTCCCGGAAAAACGTCACCTGGTGCATGGCGACTTCGGCTCCAACAATGTGATCGTCAGTCAAGGCCAGGTTACCGCCGTAATCGACTGGAGCGAGGCAATGTTTGGTGACCCGCTCTATGACATCGCCAACATATTCTTCTGGCGCCCTTGGTTGCCCTGCATGGAGGCTCAGGCGCGGCATTTGGAGGAGCATCACCCTGAGCTTTTCAATAGGCCGTCTTTGCTTGCAGCGTACCAACTGCGCATCGGGCTTGCGGAGCTCCATGAGAGAGCTCTTGCAGGGGAACATCGCATGCTCACCTGGATTGATGCCCGTTGCGAGGCGGCTGCTCGGCAAATCCGGTTCGAGATTGAAGAACACCAGTCGTAAACCGAAAAATCACTGTCCATTGTTGCTGATGCGGAGAACAATTGCACAAAACTCCTTTGCGTGGCTCAATAGAGCCGACGAGGAGACGGAATGAAGCATCTATGCGCCCGGTCGACTGTCTTGAGGTTGTTGGCGGGTCGCACGCGCCAGCACACCAATGTAGACACGCTGAAATCACCGAGCAGTGAGGCATCGCCCCTTTGTCGCTACGCTCGGTTCCAGCCGCTGACCGCGCGGGCCCGATTACTTGAGGCATGATATGCAGGTGAATGTTTTCATTGCACGCGACGACGGCAAAACTCCGCACTCGTTGCTTGTGCTGCCATTTGGCCCAATGGCAGCCATCCCCAAGCACCTAACGGAGCTCGACTGGGAGCATTTCGTCATTACCCGTACCGATGACAAGCTGCTCGGCGCCAGTTCCAGCGAGATCGAGGCAGAGATTGCGTCCAACGGTTATGCGCTCGTAAACCCCACTGGCTGATCGGAATACCGACTGCGTCAGCTGGTGCTCTGTTGCGGTCGCGAGGTGGCACTCGTAAGAGAGCACCATGAGCGGTTCAGTACCTGAGCTGCTACCAAGCCAGCAGGAAAACGCGTGAGCCAGTCCGAGGCCACCGGCACAGCCAGCCGCACCAACTACATTCAACCCGTTATCGCCGGCGCCCTTGCCGCAATTGTTGGCTACGCCAGCACCTTCACCCTGGTGCTTGCGGCCCTTACGGCTGCCGGCGCCTCGCCGCAGCAGGCGGGCTCGGGCCTGATGTCGGTCTGCATCGCCATCGGCATTCTCAACATCATCGTCAGCGCGCGGATCAGACTGCCGGTGAGCTTTGCCTGGTCGACACCGGGCGTCGCCTTCCTGCTGACCGTAGGCGAACCCGTTGGAGGCTTTCCCGCAGTTGCAGGCGCGTTCCTCTTTGCTGCGGGCTTGATCGTGCTGACCGGACTCATCAAGCCGCTCGCTCGGTTGATCGCCGCCATCCCTGCGGCCATCGCCAATGCCATGCTCGCCGGGATGCTGCTCAGCCTCTGTCTGGCGCCGGTCACCGCCGTCGCCGAGATGCCGGCACTGGCCATTCCGGTCCTGCTGGCCTGGGTGATCGGGCTGCGTTTTGCCCGGCGCTACGCAGTTCCCATTGCGGTCGTGGTTACAGGGATCCTTCTAGCCACCACCACCCATCTGCCCGCCGGCGCCCTCGACGGCACCTGGCCTACCCTCGTACCGGTGATGCCGGCGTTCACGCTGGATGCGATCGTCCGCATCGGCCTGCCGCTCTATGTGGTCACCATGGCCTCCCAGAACCTGCCCGGCATCGCGGTGCTGAAAGCCAATGGCTTCACGCCCAGCCCTGCGCCCCTTTTTATTCTCACTGGCCTCGGCAGTGCCGCGACGGCATTCTTCGGCGGACACAGCAGCAATTTGGCAGCAATCACCGCCGCGATCTGCGCGGGGCCTGAGGCGCATCCTGATCCGGACAAGCGCTGGCCTGCCCCCATTGCCGCTGGAGCGGTTTACCTGCTTTTGGCACCCGGCGCTGCGCTGGCAGCCGCCTTCATCGCCGCCTCCCCGCCGCTTCTGATCCAGGCCGTTGCCGGGCTCGCCCTGCTCTCCAGCCTTGCAGCAGCACTCGCGGGTGCCCTGGCGGTGGAGGAAACACGCTTGCCGGCGATCCTGACCTTTGTGGCAACCGCCTCGGGCATAACCATCATCGGTGTCGGCGCGCCGTTCTGGGGCCTAGTCGGCGGCATCGCCATGCTCGCCATGATGCGTCTGGGCGTCCGGCCACTTCCCCAGCCATGACACTGCCCCATGCGGTGATTCTCGCTGGCGGGCGGGGCGAGCGGCTCGGCGGCGTTCGCAAGGCCGATCTCCGCATCGGCGGCATCCGTCTCCTCGACCGCGTTGCCGCAGCGCTCGGACCGGTCGCGCAACCGCTGCTGGTCTCCACCGGTCCCGACGGCTACCGCTTTAAGCTCCCAGATGGCGCACTCGCCGTGCCCGACCTGCCCCTGCCGCATGCGGGTCCCCTCGCTGGCCTCGCTGCAGCCGTCGCGAGCCTTCGCACCAGTGGAGTAGTCGAGGGCATTCTAGTTTCCGTCGCCGTCGACACACCATTTCTCCCCTCGCGATTCGCCGAGACCATGGCGCAGAGTAGCGAGGGCGCCTCCGCCTGCTACGCCGCTCATGGCGAGAACTTCTACCCCACCAACGCGGCGTGGTCCCTCGCGACCATTGCTGATCTGCCCGAACGCCTCGCCGCCAGCACGGCTCCTCCCGGCCCGAGAGCGCTTCTGGCGGAATTGGGTGCGAAATGCTGTGATTGGGTGCAACAGTCCGCTGTCGATCCGTTCACCAATCTCAACACCTTGGTCGATCTCACCGCCCTGCAAGGCCGCGCCAACAGCCGCTAACGTCACGAGTTTTTCACATGGCGGCAATTGGGGCTTGGCAAACCCAAACAAGTTCGGTACACGGACCTCGCTCTCGGAAACGAGGGCCTCCGAATGTGTTCCGCGATAGCTCAGTTGGTAGAGCGTTCGACTGTTAATCGAATGGTCGCTGGTTCGAGTCCAGCTCGCGGAGCCATTCGTAACCTGCTCAAGAAGCAGGCTTTTTCCTGCATTATCCAGCCTCAACTGTGCCTCGCACAGGACACTGGTCCATGCGTCCGAGCCAGTGACCGAGAGCCATGACTGCCGTCGCCAGCCCCCCAGTTCGCCCGGTGCACGGCACCTCCCTCGCTGTCCTATTCGGCATCAGCGGCTCCCACCTTCTCAATGACCTGATGCAGTTCCTGCTGCCAGCGCTTTACCCGCTGCTCAAAGAGACCTACGGCCTCAGCTATTTGCAGATCGGGCTCCTGACGCTGGCGCAGCAAATCACCGCCTGCCTGCTGCAGCCGGCCTTCGGTCTCTATGGCGACGTCAAACCCAAGCCTTTCTGGCTGCCGCTTTCCCTTGCAATTGTGGGCATCGGCGTGGTGATGCTGGCGACCGCCCACGGCTTCGGCATGCTGTTCCTGGCGTCAATGGTTATGGGAACCGGCTCGGCGCTCTTTCATCCGGAAGCCTCGCGCATGGCCCGCTTGGCCTCGGGCGGACGGCTGGGTTTCGCTCAGTCTCTTTTCCAGGTCGGCGGCAATCTCGGCACGGCGCTTGGTCCGCTGGCGGCAGCCATGCTCCTCCTGCCGCTGGGGCAGATCAGCACGGCCTGGTTCGGCCTGGCAGCGCTCCTGGGGCTCCTGATTCTCAGCCAGGTGGCACGCTGGTATGCCGAGCGGCAGCGCCAGTTGGCGACCCAGCCGCGCCCCGTCATCGCAAAGCCACAACTCACCCGCAACCGCCTCATCATTGCCTTTGCAGTCATCGCGGCGCTGCTACTGAGCAAGTACGTCTATATCGAGACCTTCAAGAGCTATTACAGCTTCTACATAATCAACAAGTTCGGGCTCTCGGCCCAGGACGCGCAGTTCTTCCTGTTTTTATTCCTCGGATCGATCGCTGCCGGCACCTTTATTGGCGGCCCGATAGGCGACCGCTTCGGGCGCCTGGCAGTCATCTGGGGCTCGATCGTTGGCGCCCTGCCCTTCACCCTGCTCCTGCCGCATATGGATCTTTTGGGCACTGCGGTGGTCAGCGTGCTGATCGGCTTGGTTCTCTCCTCCGCCTTTTCGGCCATCGTGGTCTATGCGCAGGAATTGGTGCCCGGCAAAGTCGGCATGGTTGCCGGCTTCGTCTTCGGCTTTGCCTTTGGCATCGGGGCTCTTGGGGCCGCGGTGTTGGGCGCGCTCGCCGACCGCATCGGCATCGTAGCCGTTTTCCAGCTTTGCGCGTTCTTGCCTGTGCTGGGCTTTCTCACCATCTTCCTGCCCGGCAGCAAGGAACTTCATCCACAAAGGGCACCGGCATGAGCAACGGCATGGATTTCGACAGCGAAAGTCAGATCACCCTCACGCGAACCATCGACGCCAATGTCAGCGACGTCTTCTCCGCCTGGACCGATCCTGCGCTGATCGAGCAGTGGCAGGCCGATGAAGCCGAACTGGACCCGTTCGAGGGCGGTGAATACAAGTTCACGACCTTCGGCGACGATGAGGACCCCGAAGAACACGTGGTGAGCGGCGAGATCCTCAAATTTGTCGAGGACGAGAAGCTTGTCATGTCCTGGGTCCACAAGGACGAAGAAGAGGACGACGATCTGATCTTTGTTCTCGAAGTCGAATTCAAGCCCGTCGGCGAAGACCAGACCCGCGTCACCCTCACCGAGCGCGGCCTTGCCCATACCGACCCAGAGTCGCGCATCTTCTCCATGGAAGCTTGGAGCGCCGCCCTCGAGCACCTCGCCGAAGTCATGGAATAGCTGAACCGCTCCTCCGCTGTGCGCGTACCGACCCCGGAGGGCTCCATGGCAGCAACCAACATAGTCTGGCTCCGCAACGATCTTCGCGTCGCTGATAATCCCGCCCTGAGCGCAGCGGCAGCTGAGCCCGGGCGAACCGTAGCACTCTACGTGCACGAGCAGACCGAGGGCGTGCGCCCGACTGGCGCTGCAGGTCGCTGGTGGCTTCACCAAAGCCTCCGGTCGCTTGCCGCTGATCTGGCAGAGAACGGGGTCGAGCTCCTGGTGGAGAGCGGTGACAGCCGTATTCTGTTGCCGGCGTTTGCCCAAGAGCTATCCGCCGCCACGGTTTTCTGGAATCGTCGCTACGCTCCTGGGGAGCGTGAGACAGATCACCTGATCAAGGAAGAGCTCCAAGCACTAGGCGTACGCGCGTCCTCCCTCCCCGGCAATGTACTGGTGGAGCCTTGGGAGATCGCGACCGGACAGGGCAAGCCCTATTCCGTCTTCACACCCTTCTGGAAAACCCTCCGCCAGCAGCCAATTTCTGCTCCCCAACCGCCCGCCTTGCAGAACTTGCCGGCGATTGCCACCCCTGCGGTCGACGGCGATTATCGCCCACCACAGTGGAGCACGAAACTAACCTCTCATTGGCGCGTCGGAGAAGTCGCAGCCCTCCGCCGGCTCGAGGAGTTTTTCGATCAGCTCCTGGCCTCCTACAGTGAGGGCCGGGACTTTCCGCACCGGCGCGCGACATCGGGCCTGTCGCCCCACCTACGTTTCGGCGAGATCAGCCCGCGGCAAATCTGGCATGCAGCCCTTGCTCTGGCGCAAGCGGAACCGGACCGGCAAGGGGCCATCGAGAAGTTCCTCTCCGAGCTTGCCTGGCGAGACTTCAGCTACCACCAGCTCTTCCACCGCCTCGATATCGGCAAGCTGCCCATGCAGCCGAAATATGAGGGCATGCAGTGGCGCTCAGCTCCCGGCGAGCTTACCGCTTGGCAGCGTGGGCAAACCGGCATTCCAATCGTGGACGCCGGAATGCGCGAAATGTGGGCCACCGGGTTCATGCAGAACCGCGTGCGCATGCTCGCTGCATCCTTCCTTACCAAGAACCTGCTGATCGATTGGCGCCTGGGCGAAGAATGGTTCTGGGACTGTCTAGTGGATGCCGATCCCGCCAATAATCCGGCAAGTTGGCAGTGGGTGGCCGGTAGCGGCATGGATGCGGCGCCATACTTCCGCATATTCAATCCCGTCACCCAAGGGGAAAAGTTCGATGCCGACGGCGCTTACACCCGCCACTGGGTGCCCGAGCTCTCAAGACTTCCTGACAGGTGGCTGCATCGGCCGGGTGAAGCGCCTGCTGACGTTCTTAGGAGTGCCGGAATTGTACACGGAAGAGACTATCCGCCACCCCTTGTGGACCTGCGAACGAGCCGCTCACGTGCGCTTGAGGCTGCGGCGGCGCTCGTAAAATCGGAATAGACTTGCGCAGCCTCACCCAGCCCCGCGCTTACATTGCCCGCGAAGCACTCGCGAAGAAAAGACCTGCTGTCATGAGGCTTTAGGCTTGCCGCCTCCGCACCCCATCCATACCATTGAGCACCTCCAGGAAGTCCCAGAACAGCGATATGGCCAAGCACAAAGATCTCCTCTCCGCCATCGGCAACACGCCTCTCATCCGTCTCAACCGGGTCTCTGAACTCACCGGCTGCGAGATTTGGGGCAAGGCGGAATTCCTGAATCCCGGCCAGTCGGTGAAGGACCGGGCGGCGCTCTACATCATTCATGATGCGGTGCAAAGCGGTGCTCTCAAGCCTGGCGGCACCATCGTGGAAGGCACCGCTGGCAATACCGGGATCGGCGTAACCTTGGTCGCCAACGCACTCGGGTTCAAGTCGGTCATTGTGATCCCTGAGACGCAGAGCCAGGAAAAGAAGGATGCCCTTCGGCTTTATGGCGCCGAGTTGATTGAAGTGCCGGCGAAGCCCTATCGAGACCCGAACAACTACATCAAGATTTCTGGCCGGCTTGCCGACAAGCTCAACCGTGAGTTGCCCGGCGGTGCAGTCTGGGCCAACCAGTTCGACAATGTTTCCAACCGCCGCGCGCATGTCGAAACCACCGGTCCAGAGATATGGCAGCAGACTGGAGGTCGCATCGACGGCTTCATCTGCGCAGTCGGTTCCGGCGGCACATTGGCGGGGGTAGCAGAGGCACTGCGCGCCCGCAGCTCTGACGTAAAGATCGGGCTCGCCGATCCCGAAGGGGCATCTCTCTTCAGCTATTTTAAGACGGGCGAACTCAAGTCGGTAGGCAATTCCATCACCGAGGGCATTGGGCAAGGGCGCATTACCGTTAACCTCGAAGGCTTGCAGATCGACAATGCCTATCAGATTCCAGATGCCGAGGCGCTGCCCTACATCTTCGATCTGCTGCAGCATGAGGGGTTATGCTTGGGGGGCTCCAGCGCCATCAACATCGCTGGCGCCGTTCGCATGGCTCAGGATCTGGGTCCAGGCAAGACCATTGTCACGATCCTGTGCGACTACGGCAATCGCTACGCCTCCAAGCTGTTCAACCCGGCTTTCCTCCAAAGCAAGGGCTTGCCGGTCCCACCCTGGATGAGTGATCGGGAAGCAATCGACATTTCCGACGTACTGGTCCGAGATCCCGACTAACGCGAGAGAGTTGTCCATCTCGCCGACGCTGATAGAGTGCGGCTCCTTCAGCGTCATGGGCTTGTTCTTTGTTCGGCATAGACGACATCCTCCGCGCCTTTGGTGCCGAGCTACATTTTCTCGCCGGGGCAATGGCCTTGGTTTACCTGCTGGCCATGGTGTGTGCCGTCCGCGAGGTAATGAACTCGCGCACCTCCCAAGGCTCAATTGCCTGGCTGCTGTCGCTTGCCCTGCTGCCTTTCCCGACAGCCTTTCTCTATCTCGTCTTCGGCTGGAAGGCGTTCGACGACTACGCCACCGACCGCATCCGGAACGGCCGGGCCGCACGTCCGCTGCGCGCCAAGGACCTCAAGCTTATTGATCGGGAGACCAGCCATTCCTGGCCGGTCCAGACTAAGGTCTCGGAAGTTCCATTTCTGAGTGGCAACGAAGTCGAGGTCCTGGTCGACGGAAAAGCCACCTTCGACTCGATCTTTGAAGGGATAGCTCAGGCCAAGACCTACCTGCTGGTACAGTTCTACATTATCCGCGACGACGCCTTGGGTCGTGAGCTTGCTGATCGTTTGATCGAGCGGGCGAATGCCGGCGTCAGTGTCTATCTGCTCTATGACGATGTTGGCAGCACGGCTCTGCCCAAGGCATATCGTACGCAATTGCGGGCAGCGGGCATCAAAGTCGCCGGGTTCAACCAGCGCCACAAGTTTCTGCGCATCTTCGGCCCGACACGTATCAACTACCGCAATCACCGCAAGATCGTCGTCGTCGACGGCGAACATGCCTGGGCCGGCGGCCACAATGTCGGCGTGGAATATCTCGGCGAGGACCCGCGCCTCGGCCACTGGCGTGACACCCATGTTCGGGTGTCGGGCCCGGCTGCGCTCGGCTGCGCCCTGCTCTTCCGCGAGGACTGGGAATGGGCCACCGGGGAAGTCCTGCCCTCCACCCCGCCCGAAACCGTCAATACACCAGGAGACAAATCTGTCTTGGTCATGGGGACCGGTCCGGCTGATAAGCTCGAAGAATGCGCTATTGCCTACACTGACCTGATCGGCCGGGCACGCGAGCGCATCTGGATCGTGAGCCCTTACTTCGTGCCCGACACCGACATCCGCACTGCACTTTTCGCCGCCAAGCTGCGCGGTGTGGACGTGCGGTTGATGCTGCCCAACGTGCCAGACCACAAGGTAGTTTGGTTTGCCAGCATCGCGCATGCGGACTCGATGGTTCAGCACGGCATCCCTGTCTACCGCTACCAGGATGGCTTTTTGCACCAGAAGGTGGTGCTGATGGACGACCACATCGCCTCGATCGGCAGCGTCAACTTCGACAACCGCTCGTTCGCCATCAATTTCGAAATCACGCTGTGGTTCACCGATCAGGAGACACTGAAATCGGTGGAAGAGATGCTCGAAAAGGATTTCGCTGGCTGCCGTGTGGTGACGCAGGAGGAAGTTGAAAATCGCTCGGTTCCCATGCGCTTTATCGCTCAGGCTGCGCGCCTGCTCTCTCCCCTACTCTGAGGCCATGATGACCCAGTTCTTGTTTCGCGACGATAGTTACCTGCAATCAACAGATGCCACGATCCTGGAGGTCACTCCCGACGGCGCCCTCGTGCTGGATCGCACCGTGTTCTACGCAGCCTCCGGTGGGCAGCCCGGAGACAGCGGCACCATCACACTGGCGGATGGGACCATGCTTACTGTGACAACGGCCATCCACCCGGAAGGCGACAAGGCGCGCATCGCCCATGTAGTGGACGGCAACTCTACCGCCACGCCACCTGGGGAGAAGGTCATCGCGAGCATCGACTGGGACCGCCGCCACCGCTTGATGCGCATGCACACAGCACTTCACCTCCTCTCCGTCGTCCTGCCGTTTCCCGTCACCGGCGGCTCTATCGGCGAGGACAAGGGGCGGCTGGATTTTGATATGCCGGACGTTCCGGAAGACACCGAAGCACTTGAGCGCCGGTTGAATGACCTTGTCGCGGCAGATCACGCAGTCAGTCAGGAGTGGATCACCGATCAAGAAATGACGGCCAATCCGAACTTGGTGAAGACCATGAACGTGAAGCCTCCGATGGGACATGGCCGCGTGCGCCTCATCCGCATCGGCGATGTGGACCTGCAGCCATGCGGAGGCACGCATGTGCAGTCGACGGCTGAAATCGGGCGCTTAAAGCTCGGCAAAATCGAGAAAAAGGGTAAGCAGAACCGGCGTGTCAGCCTGCTCTTTGCTGAGGGCTAACGGATTGGCGGGGCATAGAGCAGCCCACCATTGGACCACAGGGCATTCTGCCCCCGCAGCAGCGCCGCGCCGGTCTGCGGCCCAAAATGGCGGTCGTAGAGTTCGGAGTAATTGCCCACTGCACGGATGGCATCAGCCATGAAGTCGGGCGGCAGCCCGAGTGCCGATCCGTAGTCCTCGTTCAGCCCTAGAATGCGCTGCACTGCGGGCGTGCGCGTTGCTGCCAGGGACTCGATGTTAAGCGAAGTGATCCCCACCTCCTCCGCGTCGATCAGCGCGAACAGCGTCCATTCGACGATGTTGAACCACTGATCGTCGCCCTGCCGCACCACTGGCCCCAGTGGCTCCTTTGAAATCCGCTCGGGCAAAATGCGATGGACATTGGGATCGGGCAATTGTCGCCGGATCGCCTGCAGCTGGCGCCCCGCGGCCGATATTACCTGGCAACGCCCCGCCTGATAGGCCACCGCCAAATCGGCAACGTCTTCATATACGACACTGGTGAAAGCCGCCTGGTTCTCGAAGAAGAACTCCCGCAGACGCTGCAGATCGCCGGTCGCATCCGTCACGCAGATGCTGACCTGATCGAGCTCATAGGCCGAGACCAGCCCCAACGATTGCGGGACGAGGAAGGCCTGCCCGTCAAAGAAACTGGCTGCCACGAAGGTGGCACCATAGGAGGTATCGCGCCGATGCGTCCAAGGCCCGTTGCGGGCCAGCACGTCGATCTCCCCGCTCTGCAGGGCCGCGAACCGACCCTCACCTCGCAGCGCCCGGAACTCGATCAGATTGGGGTCGCCGAACACCGCTGCAGCCACTGCCCGGCAGAGGTCAACGTCGAATCCCGACCACCGGCCATCGGCATCCTGCTGGGCAAATCCCGGCAATGGATCGGTGGCGCCACAAACAAGGAAACCCCGCTCGCGCACCGCCTGGAGCGTATCGCCATTTGCCGCCAGGGCGGGCAACACCAGGGCAAGCCCCAGCGCGGTCGCACCGGCCAAAACTCTCATCAAACGCCTAGTCAACCCGGCCTTCCTAACTCGCCGGCGCATATTGGCAGGCATGCATCGCCGGTCAAGCCGGGCCTGCTGAACAATTGGTGTTTTCGACAAGCCCGCGGCGCCAGCTGGAAGCGGCTGGCGCTCGGTTCTAGTGCAGTATCTGGCTGAGGAAGAGCTTGGTGCGCTCGTGCTGCGGGTTGGAGAAGAATGCGTCGGGATCGTTCTGCTCGATTATCTGCCCCTGGTCCATGAAAATCACCCGGTTGGCTACCTGACGCGCAAACCCCATCTCGTGGGTCACGCAGAGCATGGTCATGCCCTCCTCGGCCAGGCTGATCATCACCTCGAGCACTTCCTTGACCATCTCGGGGTCCAGCGCCGAAGTGGGCTCATCGAACAGCATGATCTTGGGGTTCATGCAGAGCGAGCGGGCAATCGCCACGCGCTGCTGCTGCCCGCCGGACAACTGCCCGGGGAATTTATGCGCCTGCTCGGGGATCTTCACCCGCTCGAGATAGTGCATGGCACTCGCCTCCGCCTCAGCTTTGGGCGTACCGCGCACCCAGATCGGCGCCAGGGTGAGGTTCTGCAAAATGGTCAGGTGCGGAAAGAGGTTGAAGTGCTGGAACACCATGCCGACTTCCCGTCGCACCTCGTCGATGCGCTTGAGGTCGGCTGTCAGTTCGACGCCGTTGACGACGATCTGCCCTTCCTGATGCTCCTCGAGCCGGTTCATGCAACGGATCAGCGTCGACTTGCCCGAGCCGGAGGGCCCCGCGATAACGATGCGCTCGCCGCGCATCACCCGCAGATTGATGTCCCGGAGCACATGGAAGTCGGCATACCATTTGTGCATACCAACGACGTCGATCGCGACGTCGGTCTCGGAGACCTTCATGTGCGAGTGATCGACCGCGTTGTCCGCAGTGGGAGTAAGTGTGTCGCTCATAGCGCTACCTCTTGTGGCCGGTGTCGAGTCGCCGTTCCATGAAAATGGAGTAACGCGACATGGCAAAACAGAAAATCCAGAAGACGAAGCCGGCAAATAGATAGCCGGTGATCGCCTGTGTCGGTGAGGACCAGTCGATGTCCGAGCTGGCCGCCTGTACGGTGTTGAGCAGGTCGAAAATGCCGACGATGGAGACCAGCGAGGTATCCTTGAACAGGGCGATGAAGCTGTTCACGATGCCGGGGATGACGTGCTTGAGCGCCTGCGGCAAAATGATGAACCACATCGACTTCCAATAGCTCAGCCCGAGGGACGAAGCCGCCTCATATTGGCCGCGCGGCAGTGCCTGCAATCCGCCACGCACCACCTCTGCGAGATAGGCCGAGGAGAACAGCGTGACACCGACCAGGGCTCTGAGCAGCTTATCGACCGTGGTGCCCTGCGGCATGAACAGTGGCAGCATGATCGAGGCCATAAACAGCACGGTAATCAGCGGTACCGCGCGCCAGAGCTCGATGAACATGATGCAGAGCGTCTTGATGATCGGTAGCTTGGACTGGCGTCCCAGCGCCAGAAGGATCCCAAGCGGAATAGAGCCGAAGATGCCCACCAGCGAAATGATGAGCGTCACCATCAAGCCACCCCATTGCTCTGTCGGCACCGGTCGAAGGCCGAATACACCGCCATTGAGCAGATAGAAGGCAATCACCGGAAAAACGAGAAAGAACAGGACGGCATTGGTCCGCTTGAAGGGCGCCTTTGGCGCCAGTAGCGGAAAAAGCAGCAGCGCGCCCAGAGCGAAAACGATGTTGGGCCGCCAATACTCCTCGGGTGGATAGAAACCATAGATGAAGAAGGACATGCGGGCCGAGATATAGGCCCAGCACGCGCCCGCATTCTCGATGCGGCAATCTTCCACCGTACCACCCGGCGCAACTGCATCGCCGCCCAGGAATGTGGGGGCGATGAAGTTGTAGATCGGCGGTATCGCCCAAACCAGCACCACGACAGACAGAATAGTCAATAAGGCGTCGGCCGGCGTGGCGAAGAGATTGCGCCGCAGCCAGGCGCCGGGGCCGCTGGTATTCACCGGCGCCGGCCGCTCTCCAATCATGTCCTGGCGAACAAAGGTATATGCCATCTCTGTTCTCCTAGCGCTCAACCAGGGCCACACGCCCGTTGTACCAGTTCATAAAGGCCGATGTGAGCAGCGACAGCGTCAGATAGACGCCCATGGTGATGGCGATCACCTCGATCGCCTTGCCAGTTTGGTTCAGCGTGGTCCCCATGAAGACATTGACGAGTTCGGGATAGCCAATCGCCGCACCCAGGGATGAGTTCTTGGTGAGATTCAGATACTGGCTGGTCAACGGAGGGATGATCACGCGCATGGCCTGTGGAATAACCACCAGGCGCAGCCGGTCCCCTTCCTTAAGACCAAGCGAGGCAGCCGCCTCAGTTTGCCCCTTGCTCACGGCCTGGATGCCGCTTCGTACGTTTTCCGCAATAAAGGCGGCCGTATAGATGGTCAGACCGAACACCAGCGCTACGAGTTCAGGCACCAACTGCACGCCACCAGTGAAGTTGAAGCGCTCGAGTACCGGCACCTCGAACGCGAGGGATGCACCGGTCACCCAATAAACCAGAGCTGGAATGCCGATGATCAGCAGAAGCGGCAAGGCAACCGGAAACTTGCCGTCGGTGGCGGGTCGGCCATTGCCGGCGAGCATGATCCACCCTACGGCGAGGCCGGTCAAAGCCGCAGCAATGGCAACGATCACGGGGGGAACTGCCGGGAACATTCCGGCGAGCAGGAACGCCATCGCGGACCAAGTCAGGACAAACCCGATGAAAGCGCGGCCATAATTGCCGTACTGCGTGAGGGACAGCCCCGTCAAAACCAACGCACCGATAAGTGGAAATGCTGGAATGGCTGAAAGCGCTGGCACCACCGTGAGCAGCAGACTGCAGGCGAGATAGCCGAACGCGAAAGTCACGATGAGATTGGCGACCAGCGAGCCCCAAACAACCGCCCTGGGATAGTGTCCCGTGCCTGCACGCGCTCCTATCGCCCAGCGAATGACCGCGACAGCTCCAATTAGGCTCAGCGCCAGTGCGATGCCCACCAAGGTCATCTCGCTGTCGAGCAAGGGCCGCGGAATGACGATGCCGCGCTGATTGATGAAGGTCTCAAAGGGCAGCTCAAAGGACTGGCGCACTGCCGGCATCGCTTTGAGAACCGCAAAGTACCAGAAAAAGAGCTGCAACAGCAGCGGCACGTTGCGGATCACTTCCACATAGATCGTGGCGAACCGAGCCACGAGCCAGTTGGATGAGAGGCGCGCCACGCCGAGCACAAAGCCCAATATAGTAGCGAAAAAGATGCCGATAACCGCAACCAGCAACGTGTTCAGCAACCCGACGAGAAACACCTCCCAATAATAGGAGGAGCGGTCGAACGGGATAAGCGAGAAGCTGATGCCGAAGCCGGAAGTCTGAAACAGGAAGTCAAAGCCCGTCGACTTGTTCTGGGCAGCAAGGTTCTGTGCGGTATTGACGATGATCCAGGCTAAAAACAGCACCACCGCTGCCGCGACGACCACCTGGTAGATGATGCCCCGAATAACAGGGTCATTGTAGAAGGCCGTTCGTGGCGCGGCCTGACGATTGTCTTGGACAGCCATGTGGCGGAGTCCCCTAGCAGAGGGCGGCACGCTGGCATGTGATCGGAATCAACTCAGCACGGCTCAGGTCTCACCCTTTCGGAGAGACTAGCCCGCACATGGCTTGAAGTGCCGAATCTGCCGCGAACGCACGCCACAAAGAACCGGCGCCCTCTGAGGGCGCCGGAACAGTTTCGCCTTAGCGGATCGGCATCGCGTACTGAATGCCACCGTCGGTCCAGAGGGCGTTCAGTCCGCGCTCCAGGCCGATTTCGGTATCCGGGCCAACGTGGCGGTCGAAGATCTCGCCATAGTTCCCGACGTTCTTGATAATACGGTAAGCCCAGTCGTTCGGCAGGCCGATTGGTGCACCGAATTCGCCTTCGACACCAAGCAGACGCTTGATTGCTGGGTTGTCCGAGCCGAGCATCTCATCGACATTGGCTTGGGTCACGCCGAGCTCTTCGGCTTCGAGCAGTGCGTAGTAGGTCCAACGATTGATGTAGAACCACTGGTCATCACCCTGGCGAACGGCTGGCCCCAGCGGCTCCTTGGAGATGATCTCGGGCAGAATGACGTAATCGTCTGGGTTGGCCAGCTTGGAGCGTTCAGCAGCCAGAGCGGACGAGTCAGTGGTGTAGACGTCACAGCGGCCGTCTTCGAAGGCCTTCACCACTTCGTCCTGATCGGTGAACACGACAGGGGTGAACTCCATGCCGTTGGTCTCGAAATAGTCGGCGGCGTTGAGCTCGGTTGTGGTGCCCGATTCGATACAGATGGCGGCGCCGGATAGATCAAGCGCGGATTCGATGCCGTCGGCCTCGCGAACCATAAAGCCCTGACCATCATAATACATGGTGCCAGCAAAGATGATGCCGAGGTCAGTGTCGCGGCTCATCGTCCAAGTGGTAGTGCGCGACAGGATATCGATTTCACCGGCGGAGAGAGCCGCGAAGCGCTCTTGGCTGGTGAGCGGGGTATAGCGGACCTTGTCGGCATCGTCGAAGATCGCCGAGGCCACAGCGCGGCAAAAGTCGACTTCGAGGCCGGTCCAGTTGTTGTTTGCGTCAGGAGCCGAGAAGCCGGGCACGCCACCGGTTACGCCGCACTGTACGTAGTCCTTTGCCTTTACGTCGTCGAGAGTTGCTGCATGTGCAGCCGTGGAGCCGAGACCCAGCGTGGTCGCGACAGCAAGCGTTACGAGCGTTTTCTGCATTGCTTAGCCTTTTTCGTTTCCTGACCTTTGTGTCCCGGAGATCTTTCGGCCGAAGCCAGCGCCCCCGGTGGCACCGCCGCCATTGAAAGACGGTGTGATGCTGCTAAGCATGCAAGCGCCTCTTGGCCCTTGCGTCAAGGGTAGAAGGGCCGTTGGGACAGCATTGCTGTCTCATATTTAGCCACTCTGGCCGAACTGATGGAAATCTAAGCAGTGAGCCTAGGATGAGTGACCACCAAAACAGCAAAGACCCTGGCTCCATTGAGACAGTGCTGACCCACCATGGACGCGTTCCGGAAGATCAGTTCGGCTTTGTGAACACCCCCGTTTATCGGGGCTCCACTGTGCTGTTCAGATCTTTGGCCGATATCGAGGCCCAGCAGCAGCGCTTCCTTTATGGCCGCGCCGGCAACCCTACGACGGAGAGTGTCGAATCGGTGATAACCGAACTCGAGGGCGCTTACCGCACCCGCCTCGTGCCGTCAGGCCTGGCGGCAATCACCATTGCCCTGCTCAGTTGCCTCAAATCGGGCGACGACCTCCTGATTACCGACAGCGCCTACGAGCCCGGCCGCAAGTTCGCCGATGGGTTTCTGGAGCGCATGGGCATCACTGCCCGCTACTACGACCCGCGAATCGGCTCTGGCCTTGCGGAACTCATGCAGCCCAACACGCGCGCCGTCCTCGCGGAGAGCCCCGGCTCCATTACCTTCGAGGTGCAGGACATCCCGGCTCTCGCGGCGGCAGCCCATGCCGGCGGCGCCCGGCTGATCGTCGACAATAGTTGGGCGAGCCCGCTCTATCATGTCCCACTGAGCCTGGGCGCTGATATCGTGGTGCATGCTGGCACCAAGATGTTCGTTGGCCACTCCGACGCCTTTGCCGGCACCATATCGACCACGGAAACTGCCTGGGCCGATGTGGAGCGCGTACGCGCGCTGCTGGGGTTCTTCACCTCGGGAGACGAAGCGTTCCTCGTCGCCCGCGGCCTGCGCACCCTCGCCATTCGTATGAAGGAACATCAGCAGCGGGCGCTCGAAATCGCCCGCTGGCTTGAGGGGCAGCCGGAAGTTCTGCGCGTGCTCCACCCCGCTCTCCCTAGCCACCCCGACCATGCTCTCTGGCAGCGAGACTTCACCGGCTCGGGGAGCCTCTTTGGCCTACTGTTGCGCCCTGCCCCGCGCGCGGCGATTGCCGCCTTTGTGGACCACCTCCAGCTGTTCAGTATGGGCTATTCCTGGGGTGGCTACGAGAGCCTTTGCATTCCCGTCGACCCGCGGCGGGCGAGAAGCGCCGTGCCGTGGAACGAGGAGGGCAACCTCTTCCGCCTCCATATCGGGCTTGAGGGTATCGACGACCTCAAGGCCGACCTCGCGGCCGCCCTCGAGCGCTATGCGGCGGCGCGTTAGTGCCGTCGGCAAGCAATCCACGACAATCGCGCGTCTCGGTGCATCCTGCCCTTGCCCTTTGGCGCTGAACAGGCTAACGGAAGCTGGCGATCTCGGAGTGTAGCTCAGTCTGGTAGAGCACCGGTTTTGGGAACCGGGGGTCCAAAGTTCGAATCTTTGTACTCCGACCATCGCCGCCCTTTTGGGCAAGCATCGTGTTGAGGACTTTGCATGACTGCGCGTATTTACCGCCCCTCCGCGAACGTGATGCAATCGGGAAAAGGCAAGTCAAAGCAGTGGGTTCTGCTGCATGAGCCGATGGATCGGCGCGAGATCGATCCACTGATGGGCTATACCAGTTCCAACGATACCCGCCGCCAGATCCGGCTGAGCTTCGATTCGCTCGAGGCAGCCGAGGCTTATTGCCATAAGAATGGGCTGGCCTATTGGGTGCAGCCGGCACATGCGTCGACGCCCAAGCGCGTCAGCTATCCCGACAATTTCCGGCACGACCGCAAGGCGCCCTGGACGCACTAGGCGTTCCCTTTTCCATCCATTATCGACGTCGAACTGTTGCGCAGTTTGGCCGCGATCAGGAACAGTCCGGGCGAAAAGTGCGCCCGAACCGCTGCTTGCACGGAAAAGTCGTTCAGACTTCGCTCAGGTTGGTCCACTTGCCGTCGTTTTTGCTAGACTGCACGGACGCCATGATGAACTCCATACCTTCGATTCCATCGGCCATGCTGGGCAGCAACCCTTCGAAGTCGCCGCCTTCGCCGCGGATCACGGCCGCGAACTGGCTATAGAGCGTTGCGAAGGCCTCAAGGTAACCCTCTGGATGGCCTGAGGGAATACGCACGTTCATCGAAGCCGCCGGCGGCACCGAGATGGAGCCGCCACGCGTCAACAACTGCTTGGGCTTGCCGAATTCGGTGAACCACATGTAGTTGGGATTGTCCTGCCGCCATTCGAGCCCGGCTTTCTCGCCGTAAACCCGCAACTGCAAGCCGTTCTCGCAGCCTACGGCCACCTGGCTCGCCCAGAGCATGCCTTTGGCGCCGCCACCAAAGCGCAGCATAATGTGGACATTGTCGTCGAGTTGCCGGCCCGGCACGAAGCTCGTCAGATCCGCCGACACGGCGTCGGTCTTGAGGCCGGTCACAAAGCGGGCGAGATTGTAGGCATGGGTGCCGATATCACCGATGGCCCCGCCGGCGCCGGAACGGGCGGGATCGGTGCGCCAGGCCGCCTGCTTGTTGTCGTCGTCGGTTGGTTCGGTCAGCCAGTCCTGCGGATACTCCACCTGAACGACGCGGATCTTGCCGAGCAGACCGGACTCGACCATTTGCCGAGCCTGCCGGACCAGCGGGTAACCGGTGTAATTGTGCGTCAGCAGGAACTTGGCCCCGTTCTTTGGCTGGATGGTTGCAAGCTTGCGCGCATCCTCAAGCGTCGACGTGATCGGCTTGTCGCAGATAACGTGAATGCCCGCTTCCAGGAATGCCTTGGCGGGGCCGAAATGCATGTGGTTGGGGGTGACGATCGCCACTGCCTCGATGCCATCGGGACGTTCGGCTTCCGCCCGAGCCATCTCCTCGTAGGAGGTATAGGTGCGGTCTTCAGCGAGACCAAGGTTCTTCCCCGATTCCTTGGCGACTTCCGGCCGGGACGACAGCGCTCCCGCCACCAGATCATAGTCCCCGTCGATGCGAGCCGCGATGCGGTGCACATAGCCGATAAAGGCTCCCGTGCCGCCGCCCACCATGCCCAGGCGAATGCGCCTTGCGCCGTTTTCAGCCATTTCTTGCCTCCTCGTATTGTTTCTGCATTCGGCTGACTTCCCCTCGTTGTCATCCCCGCGCCGGCGGGAATCCATCTTGAAATCTCAGGATGAGCCCCGGCATTCGCCGGGGCGACACGCAGTGGTCGTCGATGCGGCCTCAGCTCAGGCCGAGCATCTTGCGGTTGGCTTCCTGATCCGTGCCGGCGCCAGCGAAATCGTCGAAGGCCTTTTCGGTGACCCGGATGATGTAGCTCTGGATGAGCTCGGCACCTTCGCGGGCACCATCTTCTGGGTGTTTGAGCGCGCATTCCCATTCCAGCACGGCCCAGCCGTCAAAGTCGTTGGCGGTGAGCTTGGAGAAAATGGCGGGGAAGTCGACCTGGCCGTCACCGATGGAGCGGAACCGCCCTGCCCGGTCAACCCAACTCTGGAAGCCACCATAGACACCCTGACGACCCGTCGGGTTGAACTCGGCGTCCTTCACGTGGAAGGCACGGATGCGGTCCTTGTAGATGTCGATATAGTCGAGATAGTCGAGCTGCTGCAGCACGAAGTGGCTCGGATCATAGAGCAGATTGGCGCGCGGGTGATTGTTCACGCGCTCCAGGAACATCTCGTAGGAGATGCCATCGTGCAGGTCTTCACCAGGATGGATCTCGTAGCAGACATCCACCCCCGCCGCGTCGAAGGCATTGAGGATGGGCGTCCAGCGCCGGGCGAGCTCATCGAACGCTTCCTCGACCAGACCGGCCGGGCGCTGCGGCCATGGATATAGGTAAGGCCAGGCCAAAGCACCCGAGAAGGTCGCATGTGCCTTTAGACCGAGATTTTGAGAAGCCTTAGCGGCATTCATCATGGTCTGAACCGCCCATTCTTGACGGGCCTTAGGATTGCCGTGCACCGAAGCGGGCGCAAAGCCGTCGAAGGCAGCATCGTAAGCGGGGTGGACCGCGACCAGCTGCCCCTGCAGATGGGTCGAAAGTTCGGTGATCTCCATGCCGTGGCTCTCAACAGTTCCCTTCACCTCATCGGCGTAGGTCTTTGAGTTTGCGGCCTTCTCGAGGTCAATGAAGCTCGAAACCCAGGTGGGGATCTGCACGCCCTTATAGCCCAGACCTGCCGCCCAACGGCAGATGTTGTCGAGAGTGTCGAAGGGTGCGGTATCGCCGGCAAATTGGGCCAGAAAGATTGCAGGTCCCTTGATGGTGCGCATGATCGTCTCCTCTGCTTTGCTCCATTCGGAGCCTTGATTCAGTGGCGGCTGGTGCCGGTCATAGAACAGGCGGCGGGAGCGCCGCCGCCTGCAAATCAGGTTCAGTCTTTACCGGCCTCCGACAGCTGTCAATGAGGCACGGTCCTCAGCTATTTGAGGAGCGCGCGGGCGTCATCCGGCCCCAGGGCCAATGGCCGCTCACAGGTGGTGCTCAGCGTCAGCACTTCGCCGGTTTCTCCCGCCTTAAGCAAGCTCGTCATCACGTCGACGGCATGCAGTGCCACATCGAGACCGCAACGGGCGGTATAGCCGCCTTCGATCGCCGCCATCATGTCCGCCAGACCAGCCGTGCGGTAATTTGCCCGCGGGGTTGGCTTGTCCTGGTCCTGGTTGATCTTGCCGAATGGGTGATCCCACGGCGTCACCGACGTCTTGGTACCCTCGATGTCGGTGGTTACGAGATCACCGCCAAAGAAGTTGGGATCGGGCACATACATTGTACCTTCGGTACCGTAGAGCTCGATATTATGGTGGCCATGGCTGGCCACATCCCAGCTAGCGCCAATTGTGACGATAGCACCTGAATGGAACTCCATAACGCCGTGGATCGTGGTCGGCGTGCCGACCTTGATCTTGGTGCCCTGGTAAGGACCTGGAGCGGTTACTTCGCGCTCGGTGCGAGCCATATTGGTGAAAGCGGAGACGCGCTTGACCGGCCCGATGAGGTGGATCAGGTCGGTGACATAATAGGGCCCAATGTCGAGGATCGGACCGGCACCCACCTGGAAGAAGAAATCCGGGTTGGGATGCCAATGCTCCATGCCGCGGCTCATCACATGCGTGGTGCCGCTCATGATCTTGCCCAGCTTGCCGCTATCGATGATCTCGCGCGCCTGCTGGTGGGCGCCACCGAGGAAGGTGTCGGGCGCGCTGCCGACCTTCAGATTGCGTTCATCAGCAGCCTGCTTGAGAGCCTTGCCCTCTTCGAGCGTCAGCACGAAAGGCTTCTCGGAATAGGCATGCTTGCCCGCCGACATGATGTCCATCGAGACGCTGAAATGGGTCGCCGGGATCGTGAGATTGACGATCACGTCCAACTCGCTGTTCTTGAGCAGCTCGTCCGGGGTCTGTGCCGCAACGCCAAATTCCTCCGCGCGCTTGCGGGCGGCTTCGGGAACGATGTCAGCGACAGCGCGGACTTCAAGGCCCTTGAACAGCGGCGCGAGCCGCAAATAGGCGCCCGAAATATTGCCGGCACCCATGATGCCGACGCCATAAGTCTTAGCCATGATTTAGACTCCAAAACCTTTGAGCGTATCCATGGAGCGACGTGCGAAGCGTATGGCGTCGCTCGGCTTGTCGTGCTCCAGAACGAAATAGGTGGCCTTGGTCTTGGACTTAACGTCGCCCAGCAGCGTCTTCCAATCCAGCGAGCCGTGGCCCACATCGGCCCAACCATCTTCGTCGGCATTCTGGCCAGCTGGCGCGATATCCTTGACGTGCACGGCGGTAATGCGGCTCCCCAGCTTATCCATCCAGGCGATCGGATCCTCGGAGGCCTTCACGACCCAAGCCAGGTCCATTTCCCACTGCAGATCGGGAGAGGCATCAAGAATGATCTCCATGGGGGTCTTGCCGTCAGCACCCTTGGCGAATTCCCAATGGTGGTTGTGGTAGCCAAAGCCCTTGCCGGCGGTCTTGAATGCGCCTGCGATCTTGGCGAGGCCTTCTGCAAAGCCCTGCCAGTCACCGCTGCCAGTGCGATATTCTTCCGAAGGAGGAGCCGGGCAATAGACGGTCTGGATGCCGACGGTATCGGCAATGCGCAGCGCGGCGTCAGTATCCTGAAGCTGGGCGTAGCCCATATGGGCTGTTGGCATGGTGAGACCGGCATTTTTGAGGCTTTGCGCCAGAGCAGCGGGGTCGTTGAACTGACCGCCCCAACCCTCGACCTGCTTGTAGCCAAGGCCGCTCAGCGTCTTGAGGGTGTCATCGAGCGACGCCTCGTTGCGCGCACTGTAAAGCTGGTACGAAAAGTCCATTTTGGCCTCGTTTAGAATGTGTGGAAGTCAGGTGGCATCGAGCGATGTCACTACGCCTGTGCCCGCACTCCGTCCCGTCGAAAAGCCCGACTGACTGCTGCGAAGGTAAGATTGACTGCACGGCGAGGAAGGACGCCCCCGGAGGGGCGCCCTAGAAGCGAACTAGATTAAATGCGGTTGGTCGATTCCGTGTCGAACAGCGAACCGCGTGCTGGATCGAAGCCGATCAACACCTTCTGTCCAGCGCGGATGTCCACATCGCCGGCCGCACGGAACGTGATCGACTTGCCGGCCAGCGTGGTCCAGGCCAGCGTGTCGGACCCCATGGGCTCGACGATCTCAATCTCGGCTTCTGTGGAGAACGGCAGGGCCCGCGCGTCTTCGCCCAAAACGATATGCTCGGGACGCACACCCAGAACGGCATTGCCATTGGCGGGGCGCCCACCGGTGAACTCATAGCCGGCATAAGGGACGGCCGTGCCATCATTGGCCACAAAGCCATTGTCGGTCAGCTTGCCTTCGATGAAGTTCATCGAGGGGGAGCCGATGAAGCCGGCCACATAGAGATTGACGGGCTTGTGGTAGATGGTGTGCGGGTCCGACAACTGCTGGATGATGCCATTCTTCATGATGGCGATCCGGTCGGCCAGCGTGAGCGCCTCGATCTGGTCGTGCGTCACGTAGATCATGGTGTTCTTCAGGCGCTGGTGGAGGCGCTTGATCTCGACGCGCAGATCGGAGCGCAGCTTGGCGTCGAGGTTGGACAGCGGCTCGTCGAAGAGAAACACGTCCACGTCCCGCACCAGGGCGCGGCCGATAGCAACGCGCTGGCGCTGACCGCCCGAGAGTTCCACCGGCTTGCGGTTGAGCAGCGGTTCGATCTGGAGGATCTCAGCGGCGCGCTGGACGCGGCGATTGACCTCGTCCTTCTTCATGCCGGCGACACGCAGGCCAAAGGAGAGGTTCCGCTCCACGGTCATCTGCGGATAGAGCGCATAGGACTGGAACACCATGCCGATGCCACGGTCCTTGGGCTCTTCCCAGGTGACGTTCTTGCCACCGATGAAGATCTGCCCGTCGGACACGTCCAGAAGCCCGGCGATACAGTTGAGCAGGGTCGACTTGCCGCAGCCCGAGGGCCCCAGCAGAACGATGAACTCGCCCTGGGCGATGTCGAGGTCAAGGTGCTGGAGCACCTTGACGTTGCCGAAGTTGAGCGAGAGATCGCGAATGGAAACGCTATGCTGCATGTCTTTAACCCTTGACCGCACCAGCCGCGATGCCGCGGACGAACAGGCGACCTGAAACAAAGTAGATGAAGAGCGGCACGAGACCGGTAAGGATGGTCGCCGCCATGTTGACGTTGTATTCCGGCGAGCCCTGGGCCGAGTTGACGATGTTGTTGAGCTGCACCGTCATCGGATAGTTCTGCGTACCCGCAAAGACCACGCCGAACAGGAAGTCGTTCCAGATGCCGGTGACCTGCAGGATCATGGCCACCACAAAGATCGGCAGCGACATGGGCAGCATGATCTCAAAGAAGATCCGCCAGAAGCCGGCGCCATCGACGCGAGACGCCTTGAACAATTCCACGGGTAACGCCGCAAAGTAGTTGCGGAACAACAGCGTCAGGATCGGCATGCCAAAGATCGAGTGGACGAGGATGACGGCCCAGAGGCTGCCGAAGATCCCCATTTCGCGCGTCAGCATCACCAACGGATAGAGCATCACCTGGTAGGGGATGAACGAGCCGAAAACGAGAACGGCGAAGAAAAGCTCGGACCCTTTGAACTTCCAGTTGACCAGCGCGTAACCATTCACCGCTGCGATGAAGATGGAAACGATGGTGCTGGGGATGGTAATCTGGACCGAATTCCAGAAACCGGGATTGAGGCCGTTACAAGTGAGGCCCGTACAGGCGCTGAACCAAGCCTTGTGCCAGGCTTCGCCCGTCGGCTCGATGGGCGGCGCAAAGATGTTGCCCCAGCGGATTTCCGGCATCGTTTTGAACGATGTCGTGATCATCACATAGAGCGGGAACAGGAAGTAGAGCGAGGCGAAGAGCAGGATCGAATAGATAACGATCTTCTTGGGCGTGAAGAACGGCTTTGGCCGGGGACCACGCGGGTCGCTGCTAGTGCTGGTATGACGTGCCGGGGGAGCCCCGGCGGGCATGGTTACGGTGTCGCTCATGAGCGGCGGCCCCTTCCGCCGAATTCAAGATAGGCCCATGGAATGATGATGATCACCACGGTCAGCAGCATCATGGTGGATGCAGCCAGGCCCTGGGCGATATTTCCGGCGCCGAACATGTAGTTGTAAACGTACTTGGCGGGCACTTCCGAGGCGATGCCCGGGCCACCATCGGTGAGCGCCACGACAAGGTCGTAGAGCCGCACAATGCCCGAGCCGACGAGCACCACGGCGGTCACGAAGACGCCGCGCATCATCGGCAGGACGATAGAAAGGTAAGTGCGCCAGGTGGGAATGCCGTCAACGCGTGCGGCCTTCCAGATTTCCCCGTCGATGCCCCGCAAGCCGGCGAGCATCAGCACCATGACAAAGCCGACGCCTTGCCAGAGACCGGCGATCAGCAGCGCAAAGAGCACCATGCGAGGATTGTTCAGCCAGTCGAAGCTGAAGCCCGTCCAACCCAGGTTCCGCATTGTTCCCTGCAAACCCAGCGTCGGGTTCATGATCCACTGCCACACCAGACCCGTCACGATGAACGAGAGGGCAAAGGGGTAGAGCATGATGGTGCGGAAGACGTTCTCGAACCGGATCTTTTGGTCCATGAGCACGGCCAGCAGGAAGCCGAACACCATGGTGAACACCAGCGAGAAGGCGCCGTAGATCACCAGGTTCCAGACCGACACGTTCCAGCGCGCAGTGGCGAAGAGACGCTCATATTGCTGGAAACCGACGAAATCCCCGGTGGGGAGCAACCGAGAATTGGTGAACGAATACCAGACCGTCCAGATCGTACAGCCGATAAAGACGACCAGAACCGTCGCGATCATCGGCGCAGCTGCGATCTTCGCAGAGAGATTGCGAACAAAGGTGTTGTGCAGGAAGCGCGATACACCGCCCGCGGCGCGACCTTTACGCGCCTGCTGGACCGCCAGATCCGCCATGTTGTTCTCCATAATGAGCGGCCGGCATGGAGGACCAAGCCGGCCGCCGTACAGTGACTAAGGACTGTACACTACTCTAAGGCTGTTAGTCAGCCGACTCGATGATCGAGGCATACCGGTCGATATAGGTATCGACGGTGATGCTGTCGTCGTTCAGGAACTCGATGTTGAGATCCTGCAGCTGCTGCTGGGTGTCGCTCGAGAGAGCAAAGTCACCCGAAGGCAGCAGGCCGTTGTCGAGCAGCTCGAGCGCCTTCTGCATGCAAGCGTTGGCCTGCGACAGATCGATGTCGGTGCGGATCGGCATCGAGCCCTTCTTTAGGTTGAAAGCGAGCTGGGCTTCCTGGCTGATCAGCGTGCGGGCGAGATCGGCCTGCGCGTCGAGCACTTCCTGGTCGGTGCCTTCAGGCAGAACCGGGAAGTAGAAGGAGTCGCCGCCACCCGAGATCTGGTCACCCATGCCGAGGGCTGGCAGACACTCATAGTCTTCGCCGGGCACGCCGCCGGCGATCTGCAGGTCTCCCTGGAGCCAGTCACCGTGGATGTTACCGGCAGCTTCGCCCTCGAGGAGCTGGTTACCGACGTCGGCAAAGTTTGGCAGCATCATCTCGGACGAGACGACCTGACGGACTGCATCCCAAGCTTCGGCGTAGCGGCGGAAGTCTTCGCCGCGGACTGCTTCTGCATCCTTGTCGCGGTTGATGGCGAGCACGAGGTCGCTACCACCGATGGCTGCCTGCATGGCGCCCGGAATGCCGGCGATTGGCCAACCCGAAGCGAGGCCGAAGGGCAGGATGCCGGCTTCTTCCAGCGCTGGCCAGCTGGCAACGTACTCGTCCCAGGTGGTCGGAACCGGCTGACCGATTTCCTCATAGGCAGCAGTGGAGAGCCACAGCCAGTCCCAGGAGTGGATGTTGACGGGCAAGCAGTAGATCTTGCCATCATAGGTGCACGGCTCGAGCAGGGACGGATCGACGTAGAAGTCCTGGGCACCCAGTTCCTCGACGATCGGCGTCAGGTCGCGCATCAGGCCGGCCTGGATGAGCTCTTCGGCGTCACGGCCGGTGTTCATCTGGGTAGCGCCCATCGGATCACCACCGATAATGCGACTGATGATCACCGGGTTGGCACCAGTGCCCGAACCGGACAGGGCGCTGTCCACCCAGGTGTTGCCAGTCTGCTCTTCGTAAACGCGAGCGAATTCGGCGACGGCAGCGGCTTCACCAGCCGAGGTCCACCAGTGGGTGACTTCGAGTTCAGCGGCATGGATGGCCGTGGAACCGAGCAGAGCGGTCGCCATAGCGGCAACCACCGTAAACTTCTTCATAAGGGTATCCTCCCAACGATCACTTGGAGCCTTGCGCTCCCGCGAAACTGCCAGCCGCAAGGCTACCTTCTTGTGAGGCATCCCGAGCTGGCTGCGTAATCGGCTGCATCGCTCCCAACGGAAATCTCTGCAATCGATTTCATTAGTTTGTTACACGTGCTGCGGACCTGTCAAGTTTGTTTTGGCAAGATCAGGTGAGCAGGATCAGCTACACGTCTAGCGAAGATCGATGCACCCTAGATTCTCTTTCATGTACAATTAATTAGCACCGGCGGCGTCGCGTCGTTGGACATCGCGAGCACCGCTGCGGACGGTGTGGTCAGCGCCTCTTCAATCGTTTTCGGCGGAGAAATTCCGCTGCTTCGGAGAGCCACCTTGAGGAACGTAACTCATTTCTCCACAGCATTCGCGTTCAGCCAGCTCTGCTGGAGTTGCATCGATCGACCTTGCCATGCGGTGCAATCCAAATTGACCGCAGAATTTTAGAGCGGCAGCGCCGGCTTTGCCCACAAGGCGGTTTTCTTTGCGTCAAAATCAGGTAAATGGTCCCTGCCCTGCTACGGTCCCGTAGCTCAGCTGGATAGAGCAGCAGCCTTCTAAGCTGTTGGTCGCAGGTTCGAGTCCTGCCGGGATCGCCATCACCTCAGCTCCTCGTCGCCGTCGCAACAACAGCAGCAGCAGCGGCGTGTGACTCCAGGGCAGGTTCCCGTTTCCACCAACTCTCGTCCTGCGCAGAGACAAAGATGCCAGTCAGGGCGAAATTCGTTGGGTCGGTAAATCTGTTCGTTCGGGAAGCTAAAGCACCAGGCCCGCCAATCGGATCGAAGCTGAGATCTTGTTGCTCAACACCTCGCCCGCGAGGTCTCTCGCGAGGATGGAGCGGGTAGCGGGAATCGAACCCGCATATTCAGCTTGGAAGGCTGCTGCTCTACCATTGAGCTATACCCGCGGCCGAAGCCGGCATTTGGCAAATAGCCTGAGAGCGCCCGGGCTGACAAGCCCCTGCGCGTGCAACCACCGATTTCTTGCGAGCGGGCGTGGATGGGGTGTTGACACACTGTCACGAGACCACCATAAACCGCCCCGACGACGCGCTCAGCCGTTTCGTTTCCTGCCCGATGATGTTGTTCAGTGGAGGGGTGGGAGAGTGGTTAAATCCATCAGACTGTAAATCTGACGCCTTAGGCTACACTGGTTCGAATCCAGTCCCCTCCACCAGCACCTAGCGCGAATCAGCGCAGACCTTTGGAACGCCGGCATCCTCCCCTCACTACAGTGCCGTGCATTCCCTGAGTGCCCCCTCGCATGCACGACATCATAGGCACCTCACTGGCGCAAAGAAACGCCGGAGAGACCTAAGTCCCTCCGGCGCAGGATCTGGACTAGTGTGGTTGCGCCCACTTAGGCGGGGACGCAGACACCCTCAGGCGAAAGAACCTGACCTTCGGGGCACTCTACCGGTGCGGCAGGCGCAGCCTCCGGCGCGGCTTCCTCGGTCGGCTCTGCAGCGGGCGCGGCTTCTGCGGCCGGCGCGGCTTCTTCGGCCGGGGCAGCCTCGACAGGAACTTCTTCTGCTGGCGCCTCGGGGACGACTTCCTCGGTGGCGGCAGGAGCAGGTTCCTCGGCAGGGGCAGCTGCTTCTTCGGGAGCCGCTGCCGGGGCAGCTTCGGTTGCCGGATCGGCAGCTTCACCCTCGCTGGCCGCATCGGTCGCTTCCGCCTCTACAGCGGCATCGGCAGAAGAGGCATCATCGGCGGGGGCGGTCTCGGTGGTCACCTCAGCGTCTGCTTCTGCCTCCACCTCGGTTGTGCCCTCGGCGTCTGTCGCTCCGGCCTCGTCCGTTGCAGGAACGCACTGGTCACCTTCGAGGACTTCGCCCTCTGCACAGGTTGTCTCCTGGGTGGCAGCGTCTTCGGTGGCAGCTTCACCTTCCTCTGTGGTGGCAGCTTCGGCGCCATCGGCCTCCGTAGCAACTTCTTCTTCGGTGGTCGTAGCAGCAGCAGCGTCCTCGCCTTCGGCGGCGTCATCAGTCTCTGCTGTCACGTCACCCTCGGCGGTGCCTTCGCCATCGACGGTTTCGCCACCATCCGCAGCAGCATCAGCTTCGGCGGCAGCTTCAGCATCTGCAGCGGGTTCATCGGCTGCGGCATCGTCCGTAGCCATCGCATCTTCGCCGGCGGGAGTGGCTTCATCGCCCGCCGTCTGACCGGCAGTGCCACCCTCCTCGGTAATCACTTCCACAGCCTGCTCTTCCTCGACAGCCTCGGCTGGAGCCGCTGCTTCATCGGGGGGCGCCAGCTCGGCACGGAACAATTGGACAGTGCCCTCTTCCTCCTGCACGCTTGCCGCACTGAAGTCCTGGGTCTCCGACACGTTATAGACGGTGATCTCCTGGTTGATCTGCTGCTCGATGTAGTTCACCTCGAGCACATTGTTGACCACCACGTCACCCTCGACCCGGACCGGCCCCAGGAACTCCGTTTGTTCGTAGTAGTCGGCCTGCTGCGAGCCGAACATGATGCTGACCGAGAGGTTCGGCTGCACGAACTCACGTACCGGCACGTAGACCCAGCGGCTTTGCGGCAGGTCACCACTCGATATGTTGAGGGATATCGAGAACCCCTCTTCTTCGGGCGGCAATGGAGCCCAGCCGACGATGTCACCACCGCGGCGCCAGCTCACCCAAGCAGGAGCCCACTCGGTTCCGGGGACCCAGCACCAGCCAAGGCGATCATCGTCGAGCCAGCGGCCATAATGATAGGTAGCCCAGCCAAAGGGTTCATCGGAATCCCAGTACCAGCCATAGTCGGCCAGGTAGAGCCAGCGGCCATTGGTGTATGGCTGCCAACGGGTGTCAACGCCGGTAGGGCAGAATACATAGCGGTACTGCGGGTGGCGAACCCAGACCCCGTGCGGCTCCAGTTCATCGAAGAACGTATTGAAGCTGATGCTCACCGACTGTGCCTGAGCTTGGCTAACGGCCAGGGGACCTACGGGCGCAATTGCCGCCGTCGAGAGCATAAGTGCTGCAGCCGCCAAGGCCAGTGTGTTGGACTTTTTCATCTAATCCTCCGAATTGCTGCCGCTGAAAGCCGCTCGTCTGCAGGAGCCGACTCAGCGATCGGAAGAGAACCTTCTCGGCGCGGTGTAGTTCCGCAGCGGAATCAATAATAATATTTCTTAATAGATGATAACGATCATGTTAATCGAAGCGTAATACGCGGGGTTGTGCTGTTGGCGAGAAGCTCAACAGAAGATATCTCCGCCCGTTCAACTTGCGGAGCCCTTCCAACAAGAGAAGCGGCCCTCCTCCATCAGCTTGCTGGGTAAAGTACAGGCCGCTGATGTGCAGCCACATTCCAAGAAGCGCTCAACACAATGGGAACGAAACGGCGCTCGCGCCATTCGCAGACTCACTAGCGAGAAGGAGGCACTTTGGCCAACCCAGACAACAACAACCCTGCCAAACCCAGCACCGATGCACCCACGCCCGAAGACACGCGACGTGCAACCCAGGAGAACCAGGACGCGAACCGCCCTGACCAGCAGCAGCGCATTCCGCGCAAAGACCAGGTCGTCAATGACAACAGCGATCCGCGCTACGCTCTTACCGACACGGAGGAAACGGAACTGCCGCACAAGGAATATGAGAACCAAGAGGATCGCATCGACGATCTGAAGAACAAGTAGTAGCCGCGGTGCCGCAATGTGCCCGGCCTCCGAGTACACTCCAATCGGGCGCATCGAAACATCATGGTTGAGCGGATCGACCCCGCAATCGCAGCAGAGCTTTACGACCTCTACTCAGAACTACAGCTGATCTCGTCGCGCGCGGCCTCGGCCTTGCGCCTCGCGGCAAACTGGGACGCACCAGTGGACGATATGCTCGCGCGGTTTCGAGATGCGGAGGCGCGTGCCACCGCTGTATGGGCCCGCATAGCCGAACTGCAGGCCGCGATCAGCGAAGACGACGGACCGCCTTAGCGCGGCCGCTGGAAGCTGGCCTCGATCCGGTCGACGATCGGGTCGAACCGCGCCTTGTCATCCTCATCATAGCTGATTTCGAATGCGGCGAAGGTCTCATGATCGGGCGACATCAAGACCTTGGAGTAGAAAATGAGGGGCTCAACGCCCTGCCCTTCCGCCCCATAGAATCCCGAGAGCACGAACCAGCTATTGCCACCGACCTGATAGGTGATGCTACGCACCTGCTCGCCCGCAGACAGTCGCGCCGCGAACTCGTCCAGCGTGAGGCCTGTCGCCGGACCACTATAGATACTGAGTTGGCCACTACCGCCCAATTCTGCGAGGGTCAGCCCACCTGGAACCTCGGTGTTGAGTGGCTCAAACAAGCCCAGCGGCAAGTCTACCGAAAATCCGACCTCAGGATCGGTATAGCGGGACCACTCTATGGCCGTCTGGGATAGCACCGAACTCGGCATGGCGAGAGCCACCACCAGCACCGCGCCTCGAACTACAGAAACCATCATCGTTCACCTCTCGATTGCCTTGGCAACGTCGAGGGGGGCGAAGTGATCCATCACATAGGGGCAGCTTCGCAGCTCGTGCCAAATGGGCTAGAGCCTGCAGCTGGAGGCGCGGGCGCCTGATGGACCAGGCGAGCCGAACCCAGCCCGCCTGATCCGGGTCTCCTATTGTCTGGTGCCGGTGTAGGCCACTGAAGCCGCATAGATCTGGACGACCCGCTCCACCTTGGCTTCTTCAACCAATGTCACCATGGGCGTACCCAGCCGTCCTGACGGATCGACTACGGTCATCCCACGCGTCATACCGGGCGCAAGCGACACATCAACCGAGGCCCGCATCGTCTTGCTGACAATGGACGGATCCACCACCACGGCTGCCGCGAGCGGATCGACAAAGCGGAAGGTGTCGCCGCCGCCATAGCTCTCGGTGGTCTGCCGCGCATGCTGCAGCAGCGCCTTGGAGAAGGCCTTTTCTGGTCCTTCAGGCAGAGTGTCGAATAAGGCCGCAGCCGCTGGGCCCGTCATGTTGTGGGACATGCAGGGCTCCCACGGCACCACCACGATCTCGATATCGGCCGCAAAGACCACAGCTGCGGCCTCCGGGTCGGCATAGATGTTGAATTCAGCTGCAGGTGTCGTGTTCCCCCGGCCATAGACTGTGCCGCCCATGATCGTTAGCTGCCCGATGCCGTTGATGATCGACGGCTCGAGCCGCAGGGCCATTGCCAGATTGGTGAGCGGCCCAATCATCAGGATGTCGATCTTCTCGCCCTTGTCGCCCGCCGTGCGGAAGCTCTCGCGCAGGAAACCAATGGCGTCCTCGCTTGCGGGGCTCGCGGTGTGCAGCGGGCGCGGCGCGCCACCCAGCCCATCCTCGCCGTGGATGTACTTGGCGTCGATGATCTTCTGCGTCAGCGGGCGGTCCATGCCCTTGTGCACCGGCACCTCGGCCCCGGCGACAGCCAGGGTGGAGAGGATGTTGCGGGTAGCCGCGTCCAGCCCCACATTGCCGAAGACGGTGGTGATGGCATCGGGTGTCTTGCCCCCGGCAATGAGCATCAGCAGCGCCTGGGCGTCGTCCACGCCGCCATCGGTATCAAGGATCAGTTTGGTCAACTCGGGGAGCCTTTCATTTTCTCTTGGCGCCCTCCCTAGGTGAGGTGGCTGCGCCATCGCAAGTCCATTCACGCGAGACCCGCTCAACGCTAGCAATGCGCTAACCAATTCGGCCCGGGTGCGATAGCGGTTGGAATGTTGGCAGACGCTTGCTGGTCTCCCACAAAGACGCTACCCCTCAGCCATGAGCATCAACAAATTTCCGCCCAAGCCGCGCTACAATCCCGACGACGGTCCGGTCTTTCTATATGGCCTGCACACCGTACGGGCTGCCTTGGACAATCCGCACCGGGTCAAGAAGAACCTTCTGGCAACGCCTAACGCCTTGCTGCGTCTTAAAGAAACAGGCGACCTCGGCAACGTCCGACACCAGGAAACGACGCCCAAGGAACTCGAGCGGCTGCTTGGCGCCGATGCCGTCCACCAGGGCGTGGCGCTTGAGGTCGACCCGGTGAGCCGCTTCGGGCTCGACGACATCTCGCCCCTCCGCCTCGTTGTCGTTCTTGACCAAATTACCGACCCTCACAATGTCGGCGCCATCCTCCGCACGGCCTGCGCCTTTGGCGCCGACGCGGTGATTACCACGGCCCGCCACTCCCCGCGCGAGACCGGCGTCATGGCCAAATCGGCCTCCGGCGCCCTCGATCTCGTGCCAATGATCGAAGTCCGCAATCTCGCCGACGCGCTGGAAAAACTCAAAGGACGCGGCATGTTGGTGCTCGGCTTTGATTCAGAAGCTGAAGCGCCGCTGCGGCCGCGCAGCTCTGGTCAGCCACTCGCCATCGTCATGGGCGCCGAGGGCAAGGGCCTCCGCCAACGCACCCGCGAGCTGTGCGATGAGATGGTCAAGCTCGATATGCCCGGGCCAATCAAATCGCTCAACGTCTCCAACGCCGCGGCAATCGCCCTGTTCGCCGCCACCTCCGGAAATGCCCCATGAGCCAGTTCGAGCCCTTTGCCATGGCCCTCCGCCTCTCCGGCGTCACTATCAGCCAGAGCGATTTGGAAGTCGCCATCAAGCAACTGGCCAGCCGCTGGGAACAAGAAGATGCCGACAGCCACTATGCTCAGATAGATCTGCCCGAGCGCAACCCGGTGCGGTCAGTGCTCGATTTCGCTGAACAGTCTGGCCCTGCGATAGCGGCCATGCTTGAGGATCGTCGCATTGGCAGGGCCGTGCTCGACATCGCCTTTGATTACCCCGAGGAAGGCGAAGCCATGTCCGCCCGCCTCCCCGCTCACATGGTCGCAGCCATCGCGGCACAGGGGATCGATATCGAAGTTTCGGTCTACCTGACCGATGTCGAGGAAGGCGACGAGGACTGAACCGCTGCAGCGGCCGGAGCTTCTGCGGTGACGAGATCCCGGGCAAAAATGCCGCCATTCTTTGGCACAAGCCGAACAACGGAATAACCTCGTTCCGTCAGCGCCTCGAGGAACCTGGGCAGCAAGTCCACAGTACGCTCGTGGATGTCATGGAAGAGGATCACCCCGCTGCCCCGCGCCTCCAGCCGGTCCAGTGCCCGAGCTGCGACCACCTCCGGCGTATCTTTGTAGTAATCCTTGCTGTCGATATCGACATCGAGCACCACGATGTTGCCCTGCAGCATGCTGGTTCGCAGGAACCCGGTTTGCGATAAATATGGAAAGCGGAAGAACGGCGACAGCGTCTGTCCGGACGGCGCCAGAGCGGCCGCCACTGCCCTTTCGCCGCGGGCGATCTCGTTGATCGCTTCCTGTCGACCAAGGGTGCTCAGATCGACGTGATCGAAGGTATGGCTGCCCACGGTATGGCCACTAAGGGCGACACGCTGTGCAAGGCGCGGATGGGCCTGCGCCGCCGACCCCAGCATCAAGAAAGTAGCCTTCACGTTGAAGGTGTCGAGAGTGGACAGGATGGCGTCGGTACGCCCGGGGCGCGGACCATCATCGAACGTGAGCACCACCTCGCCAGGCTGCAGGACGATTTCGCTGGTAGAGGCCACCGCGAGTGTGCGCCCCCCAAGCTGACGAGTGGCAAAGATTCGCTTTGGCATGGGCTGTACCGGGAGATAGCTGCGCACCGGGCCGATGCTGTTGGTCAGGACTGAAGCGTCAGCAACTTCTATCGGTGAAGGCGGCTTTGCACATCCGGCAAGAGCCAAGCCCACAAACGCACATGCGACTACAAAACGGGAAACCAACACCGAAGAACTCTGCCCCCTTGAGAACTTGGCAGAGTTTTTCTGATTATGGTTAAAGAACCGCTCACGAGAACTTAAGCATTACTTACCAGAGAGTGCAACGGCACGCCGACATAGGGTATCCAGCGCACTTAGAAACGCGGATCGATCAGCAGCGGTGAAGCCACGATTGTAGCCCTGGATCTCACCGGTTTCGCGCAGATGCTGCTTTAGGTCTCGCATAGCGAGTGCCATTCCAATGGATGCTTCGGTAAACGGCTTGCCGGTAAAACCCAGCACATGACATCCCTTCTGGAGTGCCCGGCTCGCCAGGGGAATATCTGCGGTTAGGACAAGGTCGTTCTCCCGGGCTGCCTCAACGATCCAGTCGTCTGCCGCGTCGGCGCCGGCAGGTACAACCACGACTTTGATCATGGGGTCTCGTGACGGGCGAATACCGCCATTGCTGACGAAAACGATCACGAGGCCCAGCCGCTCGGCCACCCGAATGGCTTCGGCTTTCACCGGACAAGCATCAGCATCCACGTAGATCTGCGGTTTTAGCATGAAGGTTCCAAGTCAACAGCGCCCATCCGGCGCCTAGAGCTTCAACCATCCATGGAGCCTATCGGCAAGCGACACCAGCTCCTCCGCCGCCCCATGCAGTACCATATCAGGCGCAGATGGTGGCTCGAACGGCGAGTCGATGCCCGTGAAGTTCGTGATCTCGCCGGCACGAGCGCGCTTGTAGAGCCCCTTGGGATCACGCGCTTCGCAGACCTCGAGCGGCGTATCGACATAGACTTCCATGAAGTCGATATCGCCGGCAATCTCGCGGGCAAGACGCCGCTCCTTCTCGAAGGGCGAGATAAAGGAGACCAGCACGATCAGCCCAGCATCGGCCATGAGCCGTGCCACTTCGGCGACCCGGCGAATGTTCTCGATGCGGGCGGCTTCGGTGAAGCCCAAATCCTTGTTGAGGCCGTGCCGGACGTTATCCCCGTCGAGAATATAGCAGTGCTTGCCCTCGGCGGTGAGGCGCTTCTCGAGGAGGTTGGCGATGGAGGACTTGCCAGAGCCAGAAAGCCCGGTGAACCAGATGATCTGCGGCTTCTGCCCCTTGAGCCGGGCGCGAACGTCCCGGTTCACGTCGAACTCCTGATAGGTCAGGTTCTGCGCCCGCCGCAGGCCGAACTCGATCGTGCCTGCACCAAGCGTCGCGTTGGACAGCCGATCGATCAGGATGAACCCGCCAGTGAGCCCATTCTTTGCATAGGGATCAAAGGCTATCGGCTTGTCAGTGGCGATGGTGACCGTCGCCACTTCGTTGAGGTCAACCTTGGTGGCCGCCGTCTGCTCCAACGTGTTTACATTGGTGCGGAATTTGAGATCGGTGATGGTGGCCGGCACCAGCTGCGAGCCGAGCTTGAGGAGGTAGGAGCGCCCGGGGAAAGCCGGCTGTTCGTGCATCCAGATCACACGCGCCTGGAACTGGTTGGAATATTCTGGGGTCTCGCCTGGCCGGGACAGTAGATCACCACGCGAAATATCGACCTCACGGTCCAGAACCAACGTCACCGCCTGTCCGTCACCGGCGCGCTCGATATCACCATCCATGGTGACAATGCGGCTGATCACGGCCGGCTTGCGCGAGGAGGCAATTAACACCTCATCCCCGGTGGCGATACTGCCCGAAGCTACCGTGCCGGAGAAGCCGCGGAAATCGAGATTGGGGCGGTTCACCCATTGCACGGGGAAGCGGAAGGGCCGCTCTGCCTGGTCCTCGGTGACCTCGATGGCTTCGAGATAAGGCACCAGCGGGGTGTCGCTGAACCACGGCATCTTGGCGCTCTTGGCCAGAATGTTGTCACCCCGCAGCGCCGAGACCGGCACTGCATGGAGGGTCTTGAAGCCGAGTGGCTCGGCAAAGGCACGGTACTCGGTCACGATGCGGTCGAACCCCGCCTGGTCGTAGTCGACGAGGTCGATCTTGTTGACCACCAAGACCACGTGCTTCACCCCGATCAACGACAGAATGAAGCTGTGGCGTCGCGTCTGCGTCAGCACGCCCTTGCGCGCATCGATCAGCACCAGCGCCAAATCGGCATTGGAGGCGCCGGTCGCCATATTGCGCGTATATTGCTCGTGGCCGGGCGTATCGGCGACGATGAACTTGCGCTTGTCGGTCGAGAAGAACCGATAGGCCACATCGATGGTGATGCCCTGTTCGCGCTCGGCGGTGAGCCCATCGACCAGGAGCGAGAAGTCGATGCCTTCTTCGCCCACCATGCGGTTGCGGGATTCATTGCGCAGGCTCGCCAGTTGATCATCCAGCACCAGTTGGCTGTCATAAAGCAGGCGCCCGATCAGGGTGGACTTGCCATCATCGACGCTGCCGCAGGTGAGGAATCGCAGCAGCGACTTTTCGGTCTGCTGGGCCAACCAGAGATCGAGATCGGTGTTGGGTGTAGCCAGGGAAAGGCTCATCAGAAATACCCTTCCTGCTTCTTCTTTTCCATCGAGCCAGCGGAGTCGCTGTCGATCAGGCGGCCCTCGCGTTCCGAGGTGCGGCTGGCCTGCATTTCCATGATGATCGAGGGCAGGTCAGAAGCCGTCGAGCGGATGGCACCGGTCAGCGGGTAGCAGCCGAGGGTGCGGAACCGCACGGTTTCCATGCGCGGCGTCTCGCCCGACCGGAGTGGCAGGCGCTCATCATCCACCATGATCAGCGTGCCCGAGCGCTCCACCACCGGGCGTGGCTTGGCGAAGTAAAGCGGGACGATGGGGATGTTTTCCGAATAGATGTAGGTCCAGACGTCAAGCTCGGTCCAGTTGCTGATTGGGAAGACGCGCATGCTCTCGCCCGGATTGAGGCGGGTGTTGAACACGCGCCAGAGCTCGGGCCGCTGGTTCTTGGGATCCCAGGCGTGCGACGCATTGCGATGGGAGAAGACCCGCTCCTTGGCCCGGGACTTTTCCTCGTCGCGCCGCGCACCACCGATGGCGGCATCATACTTGCCGGCGTTCAGCGCCTGCCTAAGGGCCGCGGTCTTCATGATGTCGGTATAGCGGGAGGAGCCATGGTCGAACGGATTGATCCCATCGCGCACGCCATCCTGATTAGTATGGCGGATGAGATCGAAGCCATAGTCCTCCGCTGTACGCTCGCGAAAGGCGATCATCTCGCGGAACTTGAAGGTGGTGTCGACATGCAGAAGCGGGAACGGGATCTTGCTGGGGTAGAACGCCTTGCGCGCCAGATGCAGCAGGACGCTGGAATCCTTGCCGATCGAATACATCATCACCGGCCGCTCGAAACTGGCGGCAACCTCGCGCAGGATCTCGATGCTCTCGGCCTCGAGGGTTTCCAGATGGGTGAGGCGAGTGGTCACTCGTGTCTCCTTCAGGCGGCACAGATGGCGTCCGTGTGCCGCTTTCGTACGGCTCAAACCGCTGCGCTGACAAGCCGCAAACACCTGCACCACAGGGGGTTCAGGCATATTCATCCGACACCTCGGCCATACCTGCCAAGCTAGTGCTCACACAGACTGCGCGCGCGGAGATTGATGCGCGAGGGCAGCACGGCGCGCAAAAAAAATTCATCTCCTAGAAGCGCAAACCGGAGCCCCAACCCGTTGCCCCCGTCCCATCACAATGCTAATGGCAGCAGCGCGCCGGTATAGCTCAGTTGGTAGAGCACCTGATTTGTAATCAGGGGGTCGCGGGTTCAAGCCCTGCTGCCGGCACCATCAATATTCTCAGAAATCCTGTACTTCTCCCCTGCCCCGGTTATCCACACGCGGGGACAGGGACAGCATGGGGACAGCCGACTTAAAATCTAGTGGGCTGCCGCAGACAGAATCGGTCGTCAGTGGTGCATGACGTCCGCGATCTGATCTCCGTTCTGAAGGGATCAACGAAAATGGTCGGTGCCGCTGAGCGCTATGCCGATGACTTCAAGAAGAACGACACGACCCCGTCGCGGCGTAAGTATGCCGCACTGGAGCCGCTGCTGGTCGAGGCCCTCGAGCTCTTATGACCGGATCCGGCACGACTTCCGCGAGGTCTACAACGAGCACATCGGGTCCGGCGCCGGCCGCATGCGCATCGTCGAGGAAGCCCCTGCCCGGAAGAAGGCCTTCGACTTCCGGTTCAGCCATCAGAAGCCCAACAAGTACCGGCTGACCAAGGGCGCGGCATTCCCGATCCTCGCCGGCTTCCGGAACTTCGTCGACTACAACCCCAAGACCAACACCGCGTCATGGGTCGGCGGCTTCAGCAATGTTCGGGAGATGTGGTCGGAAATTGCGCCCGAGCTGGTACGGGAGACGGCTGCGGCCACACGTGAGATTGGTCGCACGCCCGACCTGATCGGCAAGAGCCGCAATCACTGACAGCATCCACCGGCTCATCGAGAACGGCTGCTGCGGCTGAAGCTCAAGGAGATGCAGAACTAAGTTCCGCGCAACGAACTGACCTCAAACCGCCTGGTCTGAAGTCAGAGCAATCGCCTTCTTCAGTTCGTTTATCGTTCGGCGGTCCGCGGGGCGATCGAAGTACCGCTCCAGCCAAAGCATGCTGACCTCCATCCGGCGGAGCTGTGTCAGCATTGCTTCGGGATCGTTGCCGGTATCGTACCAGTGCCCCGCATTCGCACCGGCCTGTGCGGCAAGCTGGGCCAACTCGACGATAACGGCCTTCATCAGGGTCGGATCATAAAAAGGCCCCAGCTGAGGTTTGCCATTGGCCGGGCCCATCAGGCGGAAACCCTCCCAGGTGGCATGGGCCGCGTACTCACAGAACATACGATAGTTCTTGCCCCGCTTGCCTTCGGTGAAGCCGTCATAGGTGTCTAGGAACTCCCTGACCTTCCGGGGCGCGAAAACTGTTTGCCGGGTCTTGTGGTCTGACTCCCGCCATTGCTTGATACGCGCCGGTTCACGGATGAACATGCTCATCAGGAACACGACTTCCATGATGTCGCGCTGCACCATTGCCGATATCTGGTAGTAGCCCCGCAGCGCCTGACCGAGGCTGGCCGCTATGTCGTTCCACATGCGGCATGTGAGCAACTGGATCGTTTCATGATCCAGATCCTTGGAGGGTCGGCCCACGAAGAAGTGGATGTAATCCATCACGGTTTCGATCAGCTCCACATGATCCATCAGTTCCGGGTCCTCCTCGATGACCTTCACCGACTCCTCGCGGTAACTCAGCTCGCCGCCGTGAAGCGTGTGCAGGTTCACCGGAAGCTTGCGCTGGAGGCGGGCCCGCTCGGCAGCCGCCTTCCTTGCCTTCGCCTCACCCATGTGCCCTCCAGTATCAGACTCATGGGAGAGTATAGCTGACCTCGCCTGGAACTCAGCCGAGCGTTTCTTCCGGCTCCTCCTCAATGTCGTCGAGCGCATCCACGGGCTCACCCCTGGAAAAGTTCACCATCGGCAGGGTGTCCATCCGCTCCCTGATCTGAGGCAGGATTACGGGTGTGTATCCCCAGCTATCGACGCCCACATCCAGCGTGTTCCGCGCACCGGGCAGCCGGCCATGGGAGTGGCCGTAGAGCATGATCGATCCATAGCGCTGACCCGGCCATGTCCGCATGCCGTAGTGAGACATGACGATCTGCAGGCCGTCGACGGAAAGCATGGCGAAGTCGCCGACCCAGTCCCAGCCCAGCTTCATGGTTTCCCTGGTGTCGTGATTGCCGAGCACGATGCACTTCTGCCCGTTGAGCCGCTTGAATATCTGCTGCATGCGCTGGGGGGGGCAGCGGTGGGCGAAATCGCCGAGGTGCCAGATCTGATCGTTCGGCTGCACAGTCGCGTTCCAGCACTCGATCAGGGCTTCGTCGTGCTCCTCGATCGTGCTGAAGGGCCGCTCCTGGCCGGCGAAAGTCAGGACGCTGCGGTGGCCGAAATGGGTATCGGCGGTGAAGAGAATGCGCCCGTTGCGGCGCGGGATGTCGTGGCGGCTCATGCTGCGAATCCGATCTTGATGCTGGCAAGCTGCAGGACTGGATCCAAGCACTCGCGGATCGTGCTCACCCCCTCGGCAAATCCCACCGAAGGAACGGTCCAGGCGCTTAGCTTAAGACGGCCCCACTCGGAAGCGCGATGCTCGACGAAGGCCTGGTAGTCGATGTCGATGGTACTGACCTCTTCCGCCAGCTCGGTCCCATGAGAAGCGAGCGCCACCGTTCCGAGCATCACCGTTCCGAGCATCACTGCTGCCACCCAATGACCTGATCGATCAACCAGTCCTGATATTCAGTGCTCGACTTCCAATCCATGACGACCGACGCGCCGTATGCGACGAACAAGCTTGCGTCTTCTAAACTGAAAACACATTCCTGAATGTGCCATGCAGCGGCGTGGCGGACTGCATCGAGCCACTGTTCGGCGTCCCAATGGGGCTGGCGCGGCGGCAAAGCTTCGTCGAACGCAATGATGTTCATGCAATGAACCTCCTCATACACATACGAAAGGTGTGCCCCACGCCTTGGAAAGTGACAAACCCGGCGAGATAAAGAGGCACGGAACTGGTTGGAAGGCGCAGTTGAGTCACGGACCCGATCCGACGGTGAGAGCCAGCGTTCAGTTGAGCGGCCGCATCATCGACATGCATTTCCGAGGGCACTCAGGCCAGCTTGCCGCTATCATCCTGGAGAGTTGCTCTTCAGGCGCAGATTTCAACGAGCATAAGGATTTGGCGTCCTGCCGGCGTAAGGTAAGCGCGGCGGTCCGGGCACGCCGCACTCGTGAGTTGATCCGCTGCCACGAACTGTCATGGTTCGTGTCTGGACCTCCACCGGGTGCTCGCATGAACTTCATCGACCCGAACCCGACCTCAGAAAGAACCTCGACCTGCCATTACCTCGTGGTCTCCATAGATGGCGCATGGTGGGTAGACTGCGAAGGCAAACCTTTTGGGCCGATGGCGACAAAGGACGAAGCGATCAGCTCCACGGTCAAGCTGATCGAAGGCTTTGGTGATCAGAATAGGTCGGCGGACATCTGGGCTCCGGACGAGAACGGCAGGAGCAAGCTGGTCTGGAAGCGCGGGGCAGTTCGGTAGGGTCCGTAAGTGGCGTTTGGGCCGAAGGGCAAATGCACTACCTGCGTTCCGATGAGCTTCACCCTCTCGAATTGGCTGCTAGCTCCACCCTCGGCATCTGTTCTGTCTAGGTTGGGGCCGTCTCCGGACGGGCCCATCTGAGTAACTCTGAGAGGATAGCTGCCATTGGCCAGACGGCGCCCCTCCGGCAGGTAGCGACCCCATTTCTGCCGTTCAAGGTCCGAACGGCTCTTCCCGAAAGCGGCCGCTGGCGGGAAACTCTCATCAGCGGAATGCCGGGGTGGCAGAATCGCCACGAGCGGGGGGAAGACTCCTGTCATTTGTTCCGCACCGGAACAGATAACCGCCTCCTGGATTAAGTCGCTTTCGCGAGGAGAACCCATGTACAAGACCGTATCAGCCCTGATTGTAACCGCCGCACTAGCAGGTTGCGCCACCGCACCTCGAGACAGGGTTGTCGGGGTAGTCGCAACCTCACCAGCACCAGTGTACCGTGCTATTGCTACACAACCCGCCTCGGCTTCCCAGGCGAAGCCTCAGGTGCAACAGGTCCGGCCGGCAGCGACACCAACGCCTAAGTCGGCGCCAGCTCCGAAGTCTAGCTCAGCTCCAGAGCCTGAAACCAGGCCAACTCCCGATGCAGATCTCGCCCGGTTGAAACCTGGCGCCGCTTACATCGGCTCCTTCCCAGAGGCAGAACGGCGGGCTGCATGCCTCCGGCTCGACTATACGGAAGGCACTGGTGAGTTCGCTCGCTGCCTTGAGGGCAACTTCCCAGAGAACCCCTATTTCGGTGGCTAGGGACTTCAGGTGATCACTTCCAATGACCGGGTCCGGCACCATGAGGTGGAGATCGAGAAGCTTCAGCAAACCATAGAAGACCTCCGTTCCAATCGGATCGAAGTTCGCCCACCGTAATCCGATGGGTCAATGGCCCCGATGGACGTTGAGGGCGAGGTTTCTCTGTGCGAGCAACGGATCTCCATCCTCCGAGACGCAATCGATGTGGCAAAAGCGGGCGACGGAAAACCTAGGTCAGCTCGCCGGAAAGCGAAGAGCGTCAGCATTGTCGCTGGTTTGTTTGCCCTTTCTCGTCGCCCTCAGCGAGGATCTAGATTGGCGCCTCTTATCTGTTTGGAGGGGTGCTTCACCTGAGGTGGTTGCCATTGGTTTGGCGTCAACCGAGCTGATGATCAAAGTTGCCCCTCGGGCGGTGAGCCAGTACCCCTCAAGTGCCAGGTTCGCGATGTTCACGTACTAGCTGGCTTTCTCCACTTCACCGCCAGCCTCAGCCCAGTCCTTGAAACCACCAAGATTGTATACCTTCTCATACCCCATATCTTTGAGGGTCTTGCCACTAAGCGCAGAACGACCGCCCGAGGCGCAATGCAGGATAATGGGTCGGTCCTTCACAAGATTGGGGTCGTGATACTGTGTGTCAGGGTCTGCGCGAAACTCGAGCATGCCTCGAGGGATGTGAACAGAGCCCGGTATTTTGCCGTTCGACTGAAGTTCCGGCATGTCACGGACATCCACAATGACCGCCTTCTCTTCGGCTACCATTCGGCGTGCCGCGTCTGGCGATATCTTCGGCACCTCCGCATTGGCGGCGCTTAGCAGGTCTTTCACACTGGTTCCCATCTCATCCTCCTCCGGTCAGGGTGTATCCTTACTGTCAGCGATTGCGCCTCCGTGGTTGGGCTTCGCGGCCCGGGAGCACTGCACTCGCTGAGAATGCCCTCGCCTTTCGACTGAGATCTCAATCTATTCACAAGTGGCATCGGCTTTGTGCAGTGCCGATGCGCGAGCAATGTTAGAGCACCAGAGAGTACCAGTTCGAGCGGCGGTGATGCCGTCCAGTGCGGTGCCAGGCGGCATCTTGAGTTCAGTTCGCTTGACTATTCAGGCTGGATCTTGGCGACTTCCTCAGGGCTGAGGAAGTACATGTGGATGTCGTAATGGGGCACCTCGAACCCTTCATGGCCCTCGGCCTCGAAGGAAATGTTGGTGTGGTTGACTGGCGGCAGACCGTCCATTCCCGCAAGTTCCGGCCAAGACTTGCCCGCCGTGAACTCTTCCTGGGCGATCATGAACTCTAGGCAGACAATCTTGCCCTGGTGAACGCAGTAGATGGGACCGAGCGGCATATCAGCCGGATTGCCCCAGTGCTCACCCATTGCCGGAACTGTTGGGGAAATCTGAACTACCCCTTCCGGTAGAGTTCCGACGTCAGGCAGGTTTGCATAAGGATCATCCTGCGCCAACGCTGGACCCGAGGCGAGGATGATTGCACATGCTAAAGCAGCCTTCTTGATCATGGTGTTTCTCCTGTTGCGATCAAAGGTACCCACTTCAAAATCCAACCTACATCTCAGCTCAGGCTGCCTGGCCGGCTACCACCCTGTTGCTGAGATCGACATTTGCTTGTGCTTTTTGTGCAAAGCACAGTCCCTTCATGCGGTCGCAATACTGCCGTAGCACCGGGAGCGACTTCGCGTAGTCCCCCACGGGTGTTGACATCGTCCAGTACAACAGTGGAGCCAATAGCCCGAACACCGCTGCATCTGCGGTTGACGGTTGCTCACCGCCCAGGAACTTGCGCCCCTGCAGATAGGCAGCAAGCGCATCCAGGTCGTCCTTCCCCTTCCGTTCTATGTCTTCAGGCGAATGGCGGGCGATCCCTCTGGCGAAGAGCTGCTTTTGGAAGTGCCGCTTCAATACGGTGAAAAGCAGCTGGCTGACCGGGCCGGGCATTTCCCTGGACAAGAGGCCGCGCATATAGGCCGCGCCTTCCCGCGTGAGAAGAAGTTCCCATTCCAGCACCTGATGGAAGTGCTCTTCAAAGGTGCGCCGGAAGGCATGTCCAATTGCCAGCTGCTCTGGGGATAGATCGGCATCAAGGTCTATCTCGTGCTTGCGTGCTAAAAGCTGGATGATCAGCTCGCTGTCGGCGATCCGCTCACCATCAAGTTCAACCCAGGGGCTCTTGCCTTTGGGTCCCTTGCTGCTGTTGTTCTCGATCACCTGCTCGTAAGGGATCTTTGCCAGGGAAAGCCAGGCGAGGAGCTTCAGGGCAAATGGCCCGTTGGTGGGCAGCCCCCAGTCGGGGCTAAAGGTGAATACCCGCAGCTTCGACATGCCGTCCTCCTCCTCCCTTTCATCGACTTGCGTGCTCTACTCGCGCGCTCCGTTCTCCACCCAACCCACGATCACCGTTGTGATCTGATGCGCGGCCTCTTGGGGAGCCAGCCCCGCCCTGCGGAGACCCTGGTAAACCTCGAAATCCAACAGGCTTGCCGCGACACGGCATTGCCGCTCGTTAAGCTCGGCGGATTGCAGCGCCAGCTGCATCAAGCCAAGCCGGTTGTTTTCTTCCGCCTCCATAAACGGCTTGAGAACCGGAACCTTGTCCTGATCGCTGCGCACCAGCCCAAAGCCAGGAACACGCTCGAACCACTCGAAAACTGCCACTGCTAACTGCTCCACCCTCGCCCGCAAAGCGGTGATCCCCTCCAGAAGATCGGGTGTGGGAACAGGAGCAATGGTCATGGTGTGCTGACCGCAGGCGTTGATTGCATCCTCATAGGTTGGGAAGTGGTGGTACACCGATCCGACGCTGACGCCGGCCTCTTCAGCAATCTGTTTCATGGATGTTGCTGCCACTCCCTGCCGCTCGTGCAAGGCGAACGTAGCCTCCACGATACGCTGCCTCGTTTCCTGCGCTGCCTCACCGCGGCGGCCCAGGCGGTAACCTCTTGTTCGCTTCATTATTCGCCGATTGACCTTTCAATCAATCAAACTCCTCCTAACCACGGCTGTCAAGTGCATCGCCACCCGGCGCTGACTGCTTGCTGACTTCCACGATCCAAGTACCGTCACTGACGAGATGATAACCTCCCCGTCGAGGAGGTCATATGCTCCGTCTCTTTTGTTTTGCGTTGATGCTGGTGATACCAGTTGCTGCTCTTGGCGCCGAGCGTATAGTGCTCGTCGACACCTCTTTGATCATCAGGGGGATCGCCGACGCGATCGGGGCCGACTACGTCGGCTTACCGCAGCACGTCGAGCTTCCCGCCGCTGATGCTGCGGTCGCGTGCGGCACAGAGCCTCAGATGCTTATCAACCAATGTAGCGCCGTGCTCCCCACCCCGGAGCTGGTCGAAGCGATGGGAGATGAGCTGTCGTGAGGGCGCCTGGATCTCACCCGCAAAGATCCCAAATGCCTACTCACCCCGTCGCCGCCGATGCGCAGAAACTTCGACTGCGCAGGTCAGAGGTGCCGACGACCTAAAACTCTATATGCTCAGGCCGGGTGTTCGAATTCCAGTGAGCGAAAACTCGAACCGCTGGCCGGTATGAGGCGCGTCACCCGAAAAGATCGCGCCACTCCCGGTGGGCTGGCCATCCGCTACAAACTCCAGATTATCGCTACCCAGAAGGGCAACACCGCCGGTATCGGTGTGCCGGAGTGTCGTCACTGTGGCTCGGAGCTGCGCGCCGCTTCTAGTAAGTTTGCCATAGTAGGCCATGCCGCTGTCGCCGCCGGCGAAGCTATCGCCGTGTATGGCCACAACACCCGAAGCTTGTTTGCCCTGATATCTGAAGCGCACGCCATAGAGGCCACTCGGCAGGATCGACTGCCCTGCGCCTGAATTTTCCTCATTCCCAGTGCCTGCTCGCCGGGCAGTATCTCTGCCTACCTCCATGGCATCCTCCTTCTGGGAGAACGGTAGAAGAGGCTCTGGGTTGCGCAGCAGCGTGGCTGGCCTTGTGAAGCACATGCGGGAGCAAGGTTACGAAGTCCTAAGCACTTTCAACGATTGAGGGGGCACCCATGCCGGACGGATGCAGTTGAGAAGCACTTAATAACCTTCCCGCTCGACTATGGGCTCCATTGACTACCGGGAGGCAACCATGGGGCTGGACAACTCGACCCTGTTCGTTGCGAACATTGTCATCCTGCTCGTATCAGTCGCAGCCTATATGGGCGTGTGGCTACGCTCCCCGGCTGACCGCCATTGGCTGAGCTGGATCACGGCCAACTTCGCTCTTGCGGCAGGGCTGGTTCTTTATCTCACCGCACCGGACCTGCCGCCGCACCTTGCAGTATGGCCCGACGCGCTCCTGATAGCCGGGTTCAGCCTCCGCCTGGCCGCAGCTCGACAGTTTGGCGGAAGAACCATTCAGAGCATGATGGTGTGGGCCCCGGCCCCTGCCTTTATTGTCCTCGCGCTGCTCTCATCAGACCGGGCGGCCAACTATTCAGCCGCCAACGTGGTGCTGACCGGCCAAGCTTGCCTCGTGGCTTACGAGTTCTGGCGTGACCGCCAGGATGGACTCCTGTCGCGAATTGGCCTGATCGGCGCCTATCTAGTTATGGCGATCTCCTTTGGAGCCCGGGCCCTCCAAGGCATCGCCGCCGCAGATCAGATCAGCAGCTACATTCCGTACGACACCCTCCTGGAGGTGCACCTCATTGTAGCCCTCTTCCATCTCGCCACCGGCACACTTCTCGTGCTCTCGCTGGCTTCGGAGCGCGCTGCCGACGATTTGCGGCGGGCCGCGATGATGGATCCGCTGACTGGGCTCAGCAACCGCCGGGCTTTCGATGCGTACCTCCGAAGCAAGCTCGAGGCGGACTCCAGCCAGTTCGCTCTGGTGCTGTTCGACATCGACCACTTCAAGAGGGTCAACGACCGGCATGGTCATGCCGCAGGAGATGTCGTGCTCAAAAGCATCGGCGACCTCCTTCTTCATGGGATCAGCAATGGCAATTTCGTTGCCCGCATTGGTGGAGAGGAGTTCGCTGTGGTCCTTTCCGACGTGGATGCCGCTCAAGCATTCGAAGCGACCGAGCGTATCAGGAAGTTCATCGCAACTGCGGTTGTCACCCACGACGAAGTTGCTATTCAGGTGACCGCCAGTGCAGGCATCTGTCACTCCACAGAAGGGCATGACTACGACGGCTTGCTTGAGGCTGCAGATCACCAACTTTACCGGGCGAAACGGAGGGGGCGGAACCGGACGTACCAGCGAGGCCATGAGACAATCGTCCACCACTCAGCGAACTCTGGTTCGGCCGAGACTAGCTGGGTCTCGATGCAGCCCCGCTGAAAGGCCGCTCCGCAAAAGGAATACAGGACGTCACCTGAAGAGCCCCTCGCCGCCGTCTCGCCGGCCACGCACTGAATTCGAGAACAGATAACTGTTCCGCCGTGGAACAATCGTGATCACAGCACGAGTCTGCGCCATGATATCCTTGTTTCATACCGCCGACCTGATCGAAGTAGGTAAGGCGCACTTGAACACTCTGGCGGTGCCTTGACTGAACAACAGCAATCCTCGTGCAGACCCGCCCTTTCAAAGGTCACCATTGTGCCCCTGGAGCGGACTTCCTGCACTTCAGCAATAGCCGCGTTCGCATTGTTGATCTCCGTGTTCCTGATTGCAGCCTGGGTTGCCGCTACTGGCTTCCGTCTGTTCGCGCCGGATGCGTCAGACCAGCTGGTAGCCAACTACGTGCTGCCACTGTATCGAGGCCATTGATACGAGGCCGCCTTTGCATTGGGCTTGCTCCCTCGGCGGGTCAAAGTCTGGCTGACATGTTTCAGCTGCGGCACCACGGAGTGCACCGGCTTCGCTGCGACAGAAACGCCCGCAGCCAGCCTCGACCGACTCCGCTAGTTTGTGGCAGAAGGCCCGCTCGAAAGCAGCCTGGAGAGGTATAGTGGCCGCGACATGCAGCACATGCGGCGCAACGTCGGAGTGGGTTCCGCGCGAGAAGGGCTTCACCTATTGGCTCTCGGACGAGCTACGAGCCAAGTGCCCGCATCTGATGGGCGGTGAAGGTAAAGCCCAGCCTTACTGCCCTCGAATTGGTGAAGCCGTTTACAACGACTTCGACAGGTGGCGGCGCAACGCGCCGTAGCAGCCTAGCCGGTTGTCCTCTCAGCGCCATGGCTCTATCCTCCCGCCGCGGCGGGGCCGACTTGAGCGCGGCGCGATGTGCACGTGCCGCTTGGCTCGTTGGGACAGGAGACCTCGGTTGGTGGACGCCAATCGAGGTTTTCCTTTTGATGTGAAGAGAAGTCAGCAGTTGCTGAAGTAGAAGCGCGGCCGGAAAGCCAGGCTAGCCTGTAGATATGGTGGGTGATTGTTGCTGCGATGGAAAAGAGCAGCCTAATCCAGCCTTCATACCAAATTGGTCTTGCCGAACTGACGCGCGCCAGATTGATTGCAGGACGCAAGAAGAAGCGAGGAACGCCATAAATGGATGAACAGGAACACGCACCAGATTTTGTGGCTCTGACGACGGACGTGGTTGCGGCTTATGTCGCACACAACTCGCTCAGCCCCATGGACCTGCCGACTTTGATTGCAGATGTGCACTCAGCCCTTCGCACCACTCATGCTGGTGAGCCAGCCACCCCACCGGTGGAGCCGCAAAGGCCCGCGGTGCCGATAAAGAAGTCGGTAGCCCCAGAAGCCGTTATCTGCCTGGAATGCGGGCGTAAGATGAAGTCCCTGAAGCGGCACCTTGGAACCGACCATGAGCTGTCGCCGGACCAGTATCGTGCGAAATGGAACCTGCCTAAGGACTACCCGATGGTAGCTCCGGCCTACGCAGAGCGCCGTTCTGAGCTGGCCAAGACCCACGGGCTGGGAAGGAAAGCAGCAAACGCTGCTTGAGTAGCGTGCCACGCCTGCAGAATCTCGACCCTGGCGTTTGCCGACTAGACAGGCTTTGAACTCCGGCGCAGTCTCCCAGAGCGCTTTAATAAGTAGACCTCCACTCAGCCTCGGCAGCATTGCTCGCCGGGGCTATTTTGCATGCGGCAACGTCCTCGAATTCACGGACGCCGAGGCGAGTGACCGAGATCTGCAAAGGACCGCAGTATTGAAGGCGGTCTGATGGCCTCTGCCACCAGGAAAAAGAAAGCCCCAGCGCGGGCTGGGGCAAGTGATCTTTGGAAGTCACAGGGGTTAAGACCTGTGTGTGCCCACAATCCGTTCCGCAGCGAACCCGTTCCTGCCCAGCCGATCACAAATCACCCCAGAGCAAATGCAGCTCACGCAGGCGCCGCCTCTTACCTCTAGGCGATGGCAGAGTCCGCCTGTACCCTCCTCTCCCGGTGATTGGAGGAATGACCGATGGCAGGTACACTCGACGTCTTCTACTTTCCGGGGAGCACTTACACGTACCTGAGCGCCCTTCGCGCGGCTGCCTTAGCCGAGCAATCCGGCTTGGCCCTTCGCTGGCGCCCTTTCAACGTTCGCGCCATCATGGTCGAGATGGACAACATCCCATTCGCCAAAAAGCCAGCCAAGGCGGCGTACATGTGGCGCGACATCGAACGGCGGGCGAAGCGCTATGGCTTACCTTGGACTGGGCAACCTCCTTATCCAGTGGACCCTGAGTTGAAGGCACTGAGGATGGCCACTGTTGCAACGCTAGAGGGCTATGGTCAGCAGTTCGTTGAGGCGTCCTACAGGGCTTGGTTCATTGGCGGAAAGCCACCGGGTCTGGACGGCAACACGGAGGAGGTGCTTGCCCGGATCGGCATGGATGCAGAGCAGGTGGTGATCCGTGCCACCAGTCAGGAAATTGCTGAGAAGGTGGAACTCGAAACCAATGCCGCACGCGCACTGGGCATCTTTGGCTCACCGACCTTCGTTGTTGGTGAGGAAATATTCTGGGGTGATGACAGGCTTGAGGATGCCCTAGATTGGGCGCAGCAGCATGCCTGAGATACAGTCGCAGCACCAACACTCTTAACCATTCGCTTACTATACCGGCCGAGTCTAGGGCTCCAATCCGTCCTACCTCGGAGTTTAGTAATTGCGTACATTCACCGCTGTCGTCGGCTGCCTGGTCCTCTTGGCTGCCGTGCCCTCCATGAATGTAGGAGCGGCGACTAGAGAGAGCTCTGAACTGGATCTGCTCCGGCCAGGGGCTACGTATGTGAGCAACTTTCCTCACGCAGACCGCCGCGCAGCCTGCCTCGTACTCGACTATCTGGAGGGGACGCCCGCGTTCGCGAGTTGCCTGGAAGGTGATTTTCCCGAGAATCCTTGGTTCGCAGTTTAGCGAGGCTGCGCCCGTCCTTCACCACCGGCTTGGTCACCCGGGCAGCGGCCGGGATGGTGCGTCCCTACGATCTACAACGGCACCGCAGACGAGGAGAAGCCTCCAAGAGGCTGCTCCGCGGAGGGCGATGTTGAACCCGAACATCTACCTGCATCAACAAGATGAGCACTGCCCTGCTGCTTCAGGCGCATCAACAAGCGTAAGGATTTGGCGTCCTGCCGGCGTAAGGCAAGCACGGCGGCGGGCGTAACCGGTATCTCTCCACTCCACCCACCCTCGCAATCCCATGCGTCGACAGACATCGATCATGTGCGACGGAATCTGGTCCAAGCGGTAGCCAGTCTCATTACCGGCGAGGAAACGAAGCAGCCCAATCTGCGGTTGGGTTAGCCGAACAACCGGCACTTTCGAGAGATACCCCCTGCCCCGGACCTGCTGGCCTAAGTTCGTCAGGACGATTGCAACGCGGCGTCGCGAGCCGACCGCCATGTCCGCCATGCCAAGTTTTGCAAGTTCCTGGTAGCACACGATTTCAGGATAGCTCAGACCGTCCATCGCAACCCCACCTTCACTGCCGGCCAGCCGGTCGACCAGTGCAATCTGGGACGGGGTGAGCTTGTAAACGGCGATTGGCTTGCTCATGCCCGAAATCGGTCCTGCGCCGTCAGTCGGACGCACAGTGGTTCGGCATCTTCCCATTGGTAGATTTCGCGGCGCAGATAGGCGAGCTCTTCCTCATGAAGCGCTTCTTCTATCTCGATCCACCACGCCTTCGGCCTGCCGTCGCTTCCATCTGACCAGCGATATCCCCTTGCCTTCAAGTGATCTTTCATGTCGAAGGGCGCGTTCTCGGCGAAGATCCGCATCCGACAACGGGCACTGGACCGAATGAGCTCCGCTAATGGTGTTGTTCCGTTCACCGTGGGACGGGCAAGCACCTCCAGAAGAGCATGGCAGTCGTCGACAGCTCGGTGCCCCTCGTGGAAATGGCCTGATTGTCCGACCAGGTAGCCGAGCTTGTTGCCCTCGAAGCCGCGGTCTGCCCATCCGATTTCAGACACCGAACACGCCCAACCCTTTGGAACAAAAGATGGGGAGAGCTTCTCGCAGAACGGGCGGTCAAACTTGGCGTTGTGGGCAATGACCAGATGAGCCGGTTCGATAATCGCCTCGAGAGCCGCCAGATCGATCTCTTGTCCGGCGACCATCGCATCGGTGATACCGGTCAAGCGGGTAATCTCTGGCGGGATCGTTTGTGAAGGCTCACGCAACCCGCCGTACACCCCCACGACATCACCCATGTTTCCGTCATGATCATACGTGAAGGCGACGGCCCCGATCTCGATCACTTCATGCATTGCATGCTGTAGACCTGTCGTTTCGGTATCGACCAAAACAGCCAAGTTCGGGAATATGCTGCTGGCACGCGGAATGATCGGGCGGCTAACCAGCTTTCGGAGCACCCGATAGTCTCCGGTATCTTCCAGCCGTTTTGCTGCCGCCTCGGAATCCCACGTCTCATCGATCAGTGCGGGTGCTGGTCGTTTCTTTGGCTTTGGACGAGGTGACTGCCTGTAGCCGGGAGCCTCATCAAAGAGGTCGAATTGGGCAGGAGCCATCTTCATGTTGCCCTTTCATTTCCCAGGCTTCTTATGTCGGTCTGCTCCTACCACGTGAGCACGGCTTCAAGAAGTCGGCACGAGTTGTCGACACTGGTGCCTCCATCGAGAACATCTCGCAGCTTGTTAAGCTAGTTGAGCTAGTGGCCGTGCCACCCGGCGACGCTGGACTGTTGCTCCAGTACCTCAGAACAGTCGCCCCAACCGGGCAGGCCGCACTCGTGAGTTGATCCGCTGCCCGGAACTGTCATGGTTCGGGCCTGGACCTCCACCCGGGTGCTCGCATGAACTTCATTGACCCGAACCGACCTCAGAGAGAACCTCGATCTGCCACTATCTCGTGGTCTCGATAGATGGCGCATGGTGGGTAGACTGCGAAGGCAAACCTTTTGGGCCGATGGCGACCAAGGACGAAGCGATCAGCTCCACGGTCAAGCTGATCGAAGCCTTTGGGGATCCGAATAGGCCGGCGGACATCTGGGCTCCGGACGAGAACGGCAGGAGCAAGCTGGTCTGGAAACGCGGGGCAGTTCGGTAGCGTCCGTAAGTGGCGTTTGGGCCGAAGGGCAAATACACTACTGCGTTCCGATGAGTTTCACTGTCTCGAATTGGCTGCTAGCTCCCACCCTCGGCATCTCTTCTGTCTAGGTTGGGGCCGTCTCCGGACGGGCCCATCTGAGAACTCTCAGAGGATAGCTGCCATTGCCCAGACGGCGTTCCTCCGGCAGCAACCCACCCCATGCCCGCCATTCAGCAGCTGTTTTCCAGTTCCGAAAGCTGCCATTTGGAGGCCCACCTCCAGAGGTTAGTTGGCGAGCGTTTGCTGATGCTGCACCAGCAGCCAGTCCTCGCCGACAGCACGGTAAGTGGACGTGCAGAAGCAACGATAGGGCAGCGAACCTTCACGCTGGCCCTCAGCGGTGTAACCTAGCACCACGACATCTTTGCCGGCTCGACTCACCGTGCGGTCCATCATCTTGACGGTGGCCCAGCGTGCAGCCCCTTTAAGGCCTTTGAGGATAGCTGCAAACCCCAGCACCCCTATCCCGGGAAAAGCCATGAGGCATGCGGGGTCAACAATCTCCTCGTAAGCAGAAACGCCGTCGAGCCATAGCCGCTCTTCCAGTTTCCAGGCCATCTCATCGTTCATCATGATCTCCTAGTGCTTCCAGTCTCCGCGGTTAAATCAACGTCGTCACTCAAGGGACATTGACTACGCGAAGTGGCGACAATATGAAACCTTATGGTATCATTTGACCTCGACGCAACCTTCACCTCCTTGGCCGACCCTACACGTCGGGCCATGCTTCTCGCCCTTAAAGGCGGAGAGAAGTCCATAGCCGAGCTTGCTCAACCTCACGCCATGACGCGCGCAGGGGCAGCAAAACACCTGGCCATGCTTGAAAAGGCTCAGCTCATCGAGAGACACAAGGTCGGCCGGAAACAGATGTGCCGTTTGCGGCCCGAGCCCCTGCGCCACGCCGGAGGGTGGCTTCATCAGTGGGAGGCGTTCTGGAACGAGCAATTGGACTCTCTGGAAGCTGCGTTGCAGGAGGACGCAAGTGGACAAGATTAGTGCGTCCGAACTGGTGCTCCACCGTGTACTTGAGGCCCCACTCGAGAGGGTCTGGAGTTTCATCGTCGATCCTGCACTACGGTCCAGATGGTTCATGTCAGGTGCGAGCGACCTGCGCCTCGACGGGCAACTCGGCCTCACAATGAAGCACCACGAGCTCTCGGACCGGGCTGTGCCGACGCCAGCGGAGTACCAGGCAGACATTGACGCAAGCTGGACGGAAACGATCACCCTGTTCGAGCCACCGCACGCAATTGGCTTCACCTGCGAAGGCGGACGAGGCGGAGAGGTCATCATCCGACTTTATGCTGAAAGTGAACGCCGCACTCGGCTCATTCTCGTCCACTCAGGGCTCAGAAGTGATGCCGATGCGATCAACTTCGGTGGTGGGTGGCACGCCCATCTGGCGGCACTGGCGCTTCGGCTCGTTGGCAGCTCTGTCGAGGATTTCTGGGGTTTGTTGCGCGAAGGAGAAGAGGCAATGCAGGATGAACTGGGCAAACAAGGCGCTCTGCGCCCGGGCCACAATATCGCGATAAAGGTGCCACTGCACCGGTGGGAGGACACTGTTTCCTTCTACCGGGACCGAGTAGGGCTGGAGGTGGTCAAGACGCTTGACGACAGCATAGGCCTTCGCTTCGGCGAGATGACCTTTTGGATCGATCGGGTGCCCCACCAATCGCAGGTGGACGTTTGGCTGGAACTGTTCTCCGACGATCCCGACGCCGCACTGGCGACATTGAAGAGCCCCCAACGCGATGAGCTGGAAGCCCTCACAGGAGTAGTGGGGCACTGGACGTCAGATCCTGCGGGAACGGTGTTGTTGGTTCGCCGGGAGACGGGCTCTTGAAGCAGGGCTCCCATCGCCCTCAGACCTACAGGCGGGTCATTCTCGTAGCAGGACTGATTTCTTGCATGCACGATGTGGGGACAGCCTACAGCTTGGAGGGTGGCTCGGGCACTTGCTTGCCGAGAGCCGAGCAAGCCCGCTCAAGTGCATCTGCTAAGGCGATCTGCGTGAATGGCTTCTGAACCACAGGTACGGTTGGATAGACGTCTCTCACCCCCGATAAACCATAGCCCGATGCGAACACGACAGGGACTCCGCCCCTTATCAAGAGCTCGGCAATCGGGAAGCTCTTCTCGCCGTTGAGGTTTACGTCAAGTATGGCCAGATCGGGTTGAGCCTGCTCAGCGGCCTTGATGCCCGCCGTCAGATTGGATGCAACCGCAGCCACCTCGTAGCCGAGATCCCAAAGCATATCTTCGACAAGCATTGAAACAAGCTGCTCATCTTCCACCACGAGCACCTTCAGACCATCGGGACTGCTCATGTGGTCGCGGCCATGGCTCGCGTAGTTTTCTGCAACGGAAACTCTATTTGGCAGACAAGTCCGTTAGCGTCGTATTCGACCTTCACCTGCCCGTTCATATCCCGAGCGAGGCCGACTTCCAGCAACCTCGATCCAAAGCCCCTCCGTGAGGGTTCCCTTACAAGAGGACCATTCCTTTCCTGCCAGCTTAAGCGTAGACTATGTTCTTGGTTCCCCCTGGGGACAAGCTCCCACGCTACCGACACTGATCCGCTATCCATAGACAGTGCGCCATGCTTGAGCGCGTTGGTGGCCAGTTCGTGCAGAGCCATTGATAGGGATAGGGCTTGTCGTGGCGTCAGCCGAACTTCAGGACCCCTAACCGATATGCGAGCTCCAGTTGTTTGGAACGCCGAAACTGCTTCATCGATGATCTCATGTAACCTGGCGCTGCCCCAAGTTTCTCTCGTGAGCACGTCATGAGCGCGAGACAACATGATTAGCCGACCCTCGATGCTGTTCCGGGCTCGGGACGGGTCAGGCTCGTTTCTCAAGGTTTGAGCAACAATCGATTGTACCGTTGCCAACGTGTTCTTCACCCGGTGATTCAGCTCATCGATCAAGATGCGTTGCTGCTGCTCTGCTTGCTTCTCGGCGCTGATGTCACGCACTTCAATGATGGTGCCGACGGTCTTGCTCTGGGCGTCCTGGATAGGACTAGCTGTAAAGGCCACCGGATAAAACGTGCCGTCCTTGCGGACGAAGATGTCCTCGCCTGTGGTCTGATGGCGCTCTGGGAACGCCCGGTCAATTGGGCACTCTTCAATTGGGTAGTGAGTTCCATCAGGTCGGGTGTGATGGATAAGGCTGTGCAGCGTGTGCCCCTCCGCTTCCCCTAGGGTAAAACCGGTCAACTTTTCTGCCGCAGCGTTCATGTAGACGCATTCCTGGCGATCATTCATGAGGAATACCGAGACGGATGCGTTGTCGAGGACGGCATTCAGGCGGAGCTGTGTCTCGCGGAGCGCCTCTTCGCTTCGTCTGATCGGAGTTATGTCGCGGGAAACGGAGAGGAGCCGCTCGACCTCTCCCTGGGGGCCACGGATTGGGCTGACCACGACGTCCCACCAACGGGGCGTACCCTTCATTGTAGGTGTGGGCCCCTGAAATCTGGCAGTGCCGCCCCCGAGAGCTGTCTCTACTGCCAGGTTGGCATCGATCTGCTGGGGACCAGACCAGAAGTCCCGCCAGTCACGGCTCTCAATGGCCCCGAAGTCATCAACCTCCATCACCTTCATGCCGCCTTCACTCATGAAGCGGAGCTGAGCTTTGGTGTCGAGAACCTTGATGCAGTCCGTGGAGCTTTCCAGGATACGGCGCGTGAACTCCTCGCTTGAGCGAAGCGCCTCCTCGGTGCGGACGTTCTCCGTAACGTCAAAGCCTTCGACGAAGATGCCGGTTACAACTCCGGCTTCATCTTTCACTGGCTGGTAGATAAAGTTGAGAAAGAGCTGCGCCGGTTCACCGACGGCATGCGGCGCAAGCAAGATCGGAACCGATCGGCCGAGGTAGGGAGCACCGGTCTGGAAGACCTGATCTAACAGTTCGTAGAACCCCTGCCCCTCCACTTCAGGAAGTGCGTCTCGCACCGTCTTTCCGATGACGTTCCTTTGCCCTATCATCCGCAAATAGGCGTCGTTAGCCAGCTCAAAGACATGCTCAGGCCCGCGCAGCATTGCCATAATGCCGGGTGCCTGCTGGAATAGCTGGCGCAGGCGCTCCCTCTCACCCCGGTGCTGCTGCTCATTGAGAACCTTGCCGGTCGTCTCGGTCACGGCGCAGAAGAGTCCAGCGACTTCACCACTGTCCGCCCGTAGCGGAGTGTAAGAGAAGCTAAACCAAGCCTCTTCCGCATAGCCGGCCCTCTGCATGGGAATGCAAAGATCTTCTACCCATATCGCTTCCCCCTTCAGCACCGAGTCTACAAGAGGTCCGATTTGCCCCCAGATGTCCGACCAAACCTGCTCAAAAGGCTGCCCAAGTGCATCTGGATGCCTTTTGCTAAGGACTTCGGCGTAAGCATCGTTGTAGAGGAAGACGAGCTCCGGCCCCCAGGCGATAAACATCGGCTGCTTGGAGGCGAGCATGAGATCCGAGTACAGGCGGAGAGATGTCGGCCATGCCTCCCGCCCGCCCAGTGAGGTCCCGTCCCAAGCGTAACTCGTTATGACTGACCTCATCCCCCCAATCCGCTCCTCAGACAAGGACACAAGGTCGCCAACGGGTGACTGGAGCAAATTCGTTCATCCTGATCGGGTGGCAGCTGACGGGGAGGTGCCCCACCCCAATCAAGCGCGAACTCCTGAAGAAGGTGTTAGTTCCACCGGAAGATGAAACTGTTTTGCTCCTCCTTCGTGCAGCGCCAGCCGCCCCGCACACCCGGCTCAGCCAAGCTTGACTGCTGAGTAGACGCGACCTTATGGACCGGTAATGGCCTGGCGGACCTTGGCGGCAAGAGCGTGCACCGAGTACGGCTTGGTGAGTAGCAGCACCCCAGGATCGAGCCGTCCGTGATGCACAATAGCGTTGCGCGTATACCCTGTTGTGAAGAGAACCTTTAGATCTGGACGAGATTGCCGCGCACGGTCAGCCAGTTGCCGCCCGTTCATCCCATTGGGAAGGCCAACATCAGTGAACAGAAGTGCTGTTGTGGGGTGCTGCGCAAGCAAATCAAGCGCTTGATGCCCATCACCGGCCTCCAGCACTTGGTACCCCAGCTCCCGCAATGCCTCCGCTCCGAAATTGCGGAGTTCTGGCTCATCCTCGCAGATCAGGATTGTTCCACTGCCGGTCTCAGCAGCGCTCTCCCGGAGTTCGGGATCAGCGAGCACCTCTTCCGAACTCGCACGGGGTAGATAGAGCTTCACACTGGTTCCCTGTCCCAGCTCGCTATAGATGCGGATGTGGCCCCCGCTCTGCCGAATGAAGCCATAAACCTGGCTCAGCCCTAGCCCAGTGCCTTTACCGGCTTCCTTGGTAGTGAAGAATGGCTCGAACACCTTTGAAATCATCGCTTTGTCCATACCGGTTCCTGTGTCGGAGACGGCGATGAGCACGTACTGACCAGGAGGCACTGGTTCGTCGAAGGATGCTAGATAGGGCTCGTCCAGATAGATGTTGCTCGTCTCAATGGTGAGTCTGCCACCCTCTGGCATGGCATCGCGGGCGTTGACAGCCAAATTGACCAGCGCATTGGAAAGTTCAGAAGGGTCGACAAGTGCCGGCCAAAGGCCGGCATATTCCACAGCCTCGAAGGACACAGCCTCACCAAGGGTGCGGTGCAGCAGGTCAGACACTTCCCGCAGCAGCTTGTTGATGTTGAGGGGCTTGGGGTCCAGAGGCTGCCGGCGCGAGAACGCGAGCAGACGCGATGTCAAGCTTGCCGCGCGCTGGGCACCGATAGCTGCCATGTTGCGGGCGCGCAGAATACGCTTCTTTGGCTCACTCTCAGGCAGCAATTCGATCTGCCGGTTGATCGTGTCTAGACCGCCGATGATAACCGTCAGAAGATTGTTGAAGTCGTGCGCAACGCCTCCGGTAAGCTGGCCGATTGCCTCCATCTTCTGGGCCTGCCGCAGCCTTTCTTCTGCTTCGAGCCGCTCCTCGACGGCTTCGCGGACACGGACCTCCAGGAAGGCATTCAGCTCCTTCAATGCTGCACTTGCAGCCTGAGCCTCGGCACGGGCGTCCAGGAGCTCGCGCTCATAACGCCGCCGGTCGGTAGCGTTGAAGATGGTGATCCGAAGGAACTTCGGTCCGTGCTCGTCCCGGGCTTCTGCGGCATTCACAAGCACCGGGAGCGACTGGCCACCCGCACTTACGAGATCAAGCGCAACTTCGTTGAAGAACCCCTGCATCCGCAGCAGGGGAGCGAAATGGGTCTCGTAGTAGATCTTGCCGGCGATGTTCAGCAGATCCTGAAACCGCTTTCCAGTCAGGGCAGAAGTATCAGTGCCGATCCAATCGGCCAATGTGGTGTTGGCCCGGATGATCCGGCCGCTGCTGTCGGCGATCACATAGCCGCAGGGCGCTCGCTCAAAGAGGTCAACGAACTCTGAGGTCGGGAGAACATCCACAAGAAGCGTCCCCACCTAGAGGAATGCTTTGATCGCTGCGGTGGTCTCGTCCGGCGCGCTGAGGTTGGGGCAATGGCCAGTCGCCTTCAGAACGACGAGTTCGCTGTTTGGCATGTGGCGATGCACATACTCGCCGACCTCAACTGGAGCTATGACGTCCTCGCTGCATTGGAGAACCAGCGTCCGCACCGCAACGCCTTCTAGATCGGCGCGGTTGTCGGAGGTGAAGGTGGTCCTTGCGAAGTGCTTGGCAATCTCCGGGTCTGTGCGGCAGAAGCTATTGGTGAGTTCATCCCCAAGTTCTGGCCGATCCGGGTTGCCCATGATGGTGGGGGCCATGGCCTGCGACCAACCCATGTGGTTGGAATCGAGAAAAGCCAACAGCTCCTCGATCTGCTCTGCGGTGAACCCGCCGATGTAATCACCCTCGTTGATGTATCGGGGCGAAGGCCCGACGAGAACAAGCGTGCCGAAGAGTTCGGGGGCGGCTTTGGCTGCAAGCACGCCAATCATGCTGCTCACGGAGTGACCGACAAATACAACATCGGTGAGCTCGAGCGCGCGGCAGATCTCCACAACGTCGTTGGCATAGCCATCCAGAGTTGAGTACTTCTCACGAGAATAGGCATCTCGATCGGAGTGACCTGCCCCAACATGGTCAAACAGCACGATCTTAAAATCTTCTTCGAAGGCGGGCGTGACCAAGCGCCACATGTTCTGATCGCAGCCGAAGCCATGGGCAAACATGATCGGCCTGGAGCCACGGCCATGCACCGTCACGTTGTTGCGCTCGAGTACGGACATCAGATCTCTCCTCGACAATGACGCAGTTGAACGCTTTGCATAGGGGGCGCTGGAGCGCGGAGCAACAGGAAAGCCCCGGTTGCACACGAAAGGCAGGCGGCGGCTGTGAAATATCCGGCGGACGCTTGCTGGACCACACCTACTGACTGGGTGCTGACGGCTGCGGTCCGAGTCCGGTCATTGGTGACGTGCTAGCCTCCTCGACGGAGGAGGTTTCATGCTTCGTCTGTTCTGTTCCCTTTTGGTGTGCCTGATGCCCGCTGCGGCGGCCGCCGAACAGCGCATGGTTTTTGTCGACGCCTCTTCAATCGTCAGGGAGATCGCCGAAGCGATCGGAGCCGATTACGTCGGGTTGCCACGACAAGTTCAGCTTTCGGCTGAAGATGCTGCGGCTGCGTGCGGTTTAGAGCCCCTGACGCTCACCGCCAGATGCAGCGCGGTGCTCGCCACTCCGGAGCTGGTCCAGGCGATGGGAGATGGACTGCCTGAATAACCAGGTAGCGCGAAGCTGCTCTCTTTTTAGCGACCAAAATTAACCGCTTGGTTAGCAGAGCCGTGGAGGTACCGTCGCGATTGCGGGGAGAAGTCCGAGCTGCAGCCTCGACCGGCAGGGACCGAAGAGCTTCTCGGCGAACAATCTAGAGGTCAAGACCAGCGGTGCGAATTTGCGTAAGAGAAAACTCGAACCGCTGTCCGGTGTGTGGCGCTTTACCCGAGAAGATCGCACCATTTGCGGTGGGCAGGCCTTCCGCTACAAACTCCAGGTGGTCGCTCCCCAGAAGGGCAACACCGCCGGTATCGGTATGCCGGAGCGTCGTCACCGTGACTCGGAGCTGCCCGCCACGTTTGGTCAGTTTACCATAGTAAGCCATGCCGCTGTCGCCGCCAGCGAAGCTGTCGCCAGTTATGGTCACAACGCCTGAAGCTTGTTTCCCTTGGTATCTGAAGCGCACTCCATAGAGGCCGCTCGGCAGGATAGACCTCCCTGCTCCTGAACTCTCCTCATTCTCGGTGGCCGGTCGCCGCTCAGTATTTCTGCCCACCTCCATGGCATCCTCCTTCTGAGAAAACGACGGACCGAGCCTTCAGTTGCGCAGCAGCATTGCCCACCCCGCGAAGCACATGCCCAAGCAAAGTTTTGAAGTCCTAAGCGCTTGCGACGGTGATAACTTCGGTCCGCGACTGAAGAGGTCGAAGGACCTCACTCCACACGAGTTCATCCGCAAGCAGTGGACTGCAGACCCAGACCAATTCATCACAGATCCGATCCAACAAATGCCGGTACCAAAACAGTTAGAGCTGTACCCGCAGCGTACTGGCGAGCCAGTCGGTCAGCTTCTGCCACGCGGGCCGGCTCTCCCAATGCTCGAGCGTGATTAGAGTTGAGCGCTCAAGGTCCTGCTCGAAGATGCGGATCTGTTGGTCTGCGAAGTCACCGCCGTATACGTTGAGATTGGCCTCATCATTGAGCCGAAACGAGCGTTCATCGAAGTTGGCGGAACCGATTGAGGTCCAGCTCTCGTCGACGATGGTGATCTTGGCGTGATACATCGTCGGCTCATATTCGTAGAAGTTCACCCCGGCTTCCAGCAGATCTCCCCAGAAGTGCCGAGAGGCAGCCCGAACGAAGTCTTTGTTGGTATGCTTGCCTGGAACGAGGACGTCGACGGTTACGCCGCGTTGGCGAGCAGCCAGCAGTTGAGCGATGGCGATTTCGTCTGGCACGAAGTAAGCTGTTCCGATGCGGATGTGGTCCTGTGCCGCGGCAAGTGCAGTCATCAGCATCACATGCATCACGTTGCGCGAACCAATGCTTGAGTAAACCAGCTGAGTGACGAGTGGCCCTGAGTCCGCGACAGGAGGGAAATAGAGGTCGCCCTGCAGGGGACGGCCCGTTGCCTCCAGCCAGTTGAAAGCGAAAGCGCCCTGCATGGACGCAACCACTGGACCTTGAACCCGATAGTGAAGCTCCCGGAACTCATCGGGGCTGCTGGCATCGCCGAGCCACTTGTCCGCGATACCGACACCGCCGATGAACCCGACAGTGCCATCAACGATCAGCAGCTTGCGGTGGGTGCGTGCGTTGAAGCGGTCCAACGTATACCACTCAATGGGTCTGAAGCGCTTTACCGTAGCGCCTGCCGCAACCATGGTCTCGATCAGCTCGTCCTCCATGGACACACTGCCCTGCCAGTCGAGAAGAACATTGACTTCGATGCCTGCCGCAGCCCGTTCCGCCAATGCCTCCGCAAAGCGGGAGCCGATCGAACCACTCCAATACACATAGGTCTCGAAGTTGATGGAGCGCTGAGCGCTTGCGATTGCGTCAAGCATGGCGGGGAAGATTTCCTCCCCATTCTGCAGCGTCGCAATGGTGTTGCTCTCGTAGAGATTGCCTCCGTGAAGAGCGAACATGGATCGGACGAACTCAGGAGACCCAGCTACCAGTTCCGTTTCGACGGGGCCTGCCAGCTCATGCGGCTCGGGAATCAGGATAACCGCTGCAATCGTGCCGAACACACCAGCGATCACCAGCGCTAATGCTACACCTAAGCTTTTCGAGAAAAAGCGCGCCACGAATCCCTCGGCTCTAGCTTGGCGGGAACCTAACGGCCCGCTCAGCAAAGTCGATGGGAAATCCCGCATTGTCGGTGCGGGTCATCCACCAAGGTCACAGTCACAAGTCTGGCCTGCCTTCCTACAACAATGCCGCTATCGCTCTGGTCTGCGTCGGGCCTGTTGCTTCGGTCAGTTTCAACATAGCGTAGCGGTCAAGTCTCGACCGCCACCGCAGCTATCGGCCGCAACGTTCAAGCGGATCAGGAATGCTCATCTGAGCACTGCTCCGGAGCGAGCCGAATTTTCTCTGGTGCCCACCCACATTAGTCGCTCTCTAGCTTTCAAAGACGACTAATCCGCTGGAGTATCTCTGCACCTACTGGAGTGCGGACGTGACACAAGACATTTTCATCTTCATAGCGATCGGCTTTGGGGCTCAGATCATCGACGGTGCCTTGGGAATGGCGTTTGGCGTCATCACGACCTCGTCGCTCCTGGCGTTCGGTGTTCCACCCGTAACCGCCAGCGCCCTGACCCATGTGACCGAAATATTCACAACGGCAGCGTCGGGGACCAGTCACGCCTTGCATCGAAATGTAGACTGGCGTCTGGTTGCGCGGCTCGCCCCTGCCGGCATGATCGGTGGAGCCATTGGTGCTTTCACGCTGGCGAACATCGATGCAGGTGCCATCGAACCCTTCGTCGCCATCTACCTTATGGGCATTGGGGGTTACATTCTGTTCAAGGCCTTTCGTCCACTCTGGCCACGTGACGTTCGCGACAGGCTTATTCCAGTGATCGGTTTCGGCGGCGGTGTGCTGGACGCAATGGGTGGTGGCGGCTGGGGTCCCATCGTAACGACATCGTTGGTCGGGAGAGGTCATGAACCAAAAAAGGTGATCGGCTCGACAAGCCTGACCGAATTCCTGGTCACACTCACTATCTCGATCACCTTTGTTCTTGCGATCGGCTGGACTGAGATCGCCAACGCTGCCGGCCTCATCATCGGCGGCGTCCTAGCCGCTCCGTTCGGTGCCATCCTGGTCAAGCGAATACCCGTCAGACCGCTGATGGTGGGTGTGGCGCTTGTGATCATCGTAACCTCAGGGATGCGTCTGCTTTGAACGACCGCGGCGAGGCGCAACTCGTGAAACGTAGTTCATCGGTTTTCGGGCAGTGAAAGACCTCATGTCTGCCGTTGCGCGACCAACTCATTTGTGGAGCTGCTGTTCGCCTCCACCCGACAACGAGCAGGCGTCCGCCTGGTAGGACCAGAACGGACCATCAGCGCTGTCCCAAGTGCGCACCTCGCTTGTCAGAAACAATCCTACATAGAAATCTGGAGCTTCTGGCAGAGCCGGTTACGTTCAGTACCGCGGGTGCCCTCTGCCCCGACCACGATGGCTCTCACGGGTTCTTCGAAAAACCGTCCGACCTTGTGATCCTTTCGGCCTCCAATTACGTTCCGCCGAAATACATAAGAGGTGCGCTCATTGGACGACGATCAGCGACCCGAGAAGAACTTCGGGCCTTCCACCAGAACTTTTATCGCGCTTGCAGTGATCCTAATGGGTCTACTGGTGGGCTTAGGGTGGGATGCTTGGGTTCCTTAGATCTCGGGCTGGGTCGAGAGCTTACGAGAGGTGACTCCGGGACAGCCGCAGCGAAACCCGCTCAGTCTTCCTTTGGGTCCGGAGATGGGCCGAGGTGATCACGAGGTTAGGCTAAGGGAAGTTTCGAGTAGGAACGCCAAGCGTTTACCCCCTCAACAAGCAACGAGGAACCCCAGCCATGCTGATGCGCAAAATAGTAGCGAGCGGACTAGCACTGCTCATGATCCAGCCCGCACTGGCTCAAGTGCAGCCCTGCGGAGCACCGGCAGATGCGGTAAACGCATCCGATGAGGAGCGGCTTGCTGGCATCGTCAAATCGCGCACGCGGGGTCTCGCCGCCGCGCTGCTCGCCGACCGTGCAGCGGATAGAGTCACCATCAGCGCCCTATACACCCCCGGATTTACCCCGACGAGCTCGCTACCGGACGGCGACTATCAATGCCGGACCATTAAGCTGGGCGGCATGCTTCCTGCCGTTGTCTATGACTACTTCAGCTGCCGGATCGGGGAGGAGGGCAGCTCGATCGCAAAGACCAGTGGCTCCCAGCGTTTCTCAGGCAGCCTTACCCCGTCCAATGGCGGCTTCTTCTATCGTGGCGCCCTTCACTTCGGCGATGAACAGCCCGTGCTCTATGGCAGTGACGGGGAGCGCAACCAGGTGGGATGTCTGTATCAGGTTGCCGGCGAAGAACAACGCTATGTGCTCGAACTGCCTAGCCCCATGTTCGAATCGCTCCATGATGTCGTTGAGTTGGTTGCACGGTAGCGGTGACTTGCGCCCCATAGCTTACCAAGACCGCATCAGAGAGCTGACGACCCATTGCTGATGCCACTGGCGGTAGCAGCCTACTAGCCGAACTCAAAATCGACGCCCCGTCGGCTCATGCAAGCAACAATCATCAGCGGCTTCTTCAATCAAGCTCAGCTGCGAGCGGCAGAGGGTCGCCAATGGTTAGGTTCAACCTTTAGCGACGAGCGTTGCGGCCCTGCAGATATTTTACGAATCTGCCTGAGATCTGATTGATTCGGAGGTCCAGATGACCGTCAGAGACGGCGGCTTTCGAGTTCACGTCGCAGGGATCACCACCTTCATCCTCATGGCAGCGATAGCGGGTGCGCTCTTAGGCTTGAGCTATTGGGCCGAGAACAAGGTGCGGGCCTCGCTCGAAGCGCGTACCGCGATCGAGCGTCTCCATCGGGCAATCGTCGAAGCCGAACGTGCCCAGCGAGCATACATTCTCACGCGCGACATCGACTATCTAGCAGACGCGAACGAAGCACGGGCCAAACTGGACGGGCTGGCTGACACGGTGCGCGCCGCAGTGGCACGCCGGGCAATCGAGGACGATCTGGTCGGCGGCTTGCTCCGGCTGATTGAACAGCGTGACGGGCAACTCGATGAAGCTCTCGAAGCCCTTCAAAGTGACGGGATGGAAGCTGCAGTCCGAGCGGTGCGAGAGAACGAGCTGAGGCGCACTTCGGCACGTATATTTGACGCAGTAGCGGCGATTGAAGAGGAGGAAAATCGCGCGCTTGCCGAGCGAGAGCGCTACGTGGGATTAGTAAGGGTGATGCTCCTTGTCGCCATCTTCGGCGTCACCGGAGCCACGCTCTTGTCGATCACTGCGAGGCTCAGGGCAGAGCAACGGCTCGCTGCAGGTTTGGAGCAGGCCAATCGAGATCTGGAGCATCGGGTTCAGGAACGCACGAGCGACCTTGCGATGGAGCGTGGCCGCATTGAGCATCTTTTGCGGGAGCTAAGCCATCGTGTCGGCAATAATCTCTCGATGGTCTCTTCCTTTCTGCTTCTTGAGGCGATGAAAGCCGAAGACGACAAAGTTCGCCGTGCTCTTGAGAATGCTCACCAGCGCATCCTTGGGATCGCCTCAGCACAGCGCCGGCTGAGGATCGACACCGATTCTGCGCATGTGGATGTGGCACCATACCTGGCAGCCATCGTTGAAGACGTCCGACAGACCCTGCCCGGTGAAGGCATCTCATTGGCCATTGAAGCGGAGGCCTTGCAGTTGCGTGGTGCTGATGCAGTGGCACTTGGCATTATCGTCAACGAGCTCGTAACCAACGCACTCAAGCACGCCTTCCCTGATGGTCACGGCTCGGTAGCAGTTTCGCTAGAAACGCAGGGCGGCTCCGTTCTGCTCGAAGTGAGTGACAATGGCAGCGGCTTTAGCGGCAATGAAGGGGCAGGCCTTGGCGCCTCCTCGTGCGTTCGATGGTTGCTGCACTGGAAGGCCGCGCGGCACGCACCATTGGAGGTGGTCCAAGACCAGGTACCCGATGGGTCATTCAATTCCCGCTTCGTACAGTGCCAGTCCATGCCGCACCGCTTCGGGCAGAAACAGGACCATAGGCGGTCATCTGCGTTCTTCTACAATCTTGGCCTTGCCGCCGCGCCAAGTTCGGAGCGATCAGTCTGCCGAGGGGCTGGCCATCTCGGTTGTTCAGACACCGTTCAGGCGTCAGGTGATCTGATCCGGTCTGGAATGCCGGGAGTTGAGATCATGTTGAAAAAGCTCTTTACCGCTGCGGCGCTTGCTGCTGTTTCTCTGGGCAGCGCAGGGGCCGTTGTTGCTCCTGCGCAGGCCCAGCCTGTCTGTGGCGCTACGGTCCGTGTTCAGCCAGGTGACACATTGTACGGCATCGCGTCGCGGTGTGGCATCCCGGCTGGGGAAATCATGCGCCTGAATGGCCTCTCCAACCCCAACTACATCCAGCTCGGCACGGTGCTGAAATTGAGGGGTGGCGCTCAGCCCTCCCCCACACCCTCGTCTGGACCAGCAGCGAGTGGCACTTACCGGGTGCGTGCCGGGGACACTTTGGCAAGCATAGCTCGGAGATATGACGTCAGCCTGAGTGCCTTAGCCTCAGCCAATCGAAATCTTCGCAACCCCAACCTGCTGCGCCCCGGCATGGTACTGCGCATTCCCAGCCATACCGAGCGCCCGCGCCCCGGCGGCACAAATCTCCCGACCAGAACCCTCTCAGGCACGCTCACCGATGAGGGGATCACCTGTCAGGCCATGCGCGGGGATGATGGGCGTCTCTATACGTTGATTGGTCCGATCGGGGCGTGGCGGGATGGTGACCGTATCCGATTGGTGGCCAACGCTGTCGACCGCTCCCTTTGTCAGCAAGGCACCACCCTGCAGGTGGTCAGTGTTCGCCCAGTTGAGCCCCCTGCCCCTGCACCTGACAACGACGTGGTGATCTTTGGCACTCTGACCGACGAGGGCGTAGAATGCCAAGCGATGAGGGACCATTCTGGTCGCCTCTACACCTTAACAGGTCGTTTGGGGAAAGTCGGTACAGGCGATACCGTGCAAGTGGAGGGTCGGCTGGCGGAGTTCTCGTTCTGCCAGCAGGGCACGACCATTGAGGTGGAGCAGATGGAGCTCGTTCGAGGCTGAGGACGCACTGCGGCTTTTCCATCGATCCGCTCACGCTGCGCTCCAGCTTTGTGATGTCTTGTAACGTACATTCGGAAAACCCATGCACAGACGCTTGATCCTTGCCGCCTGCTTGCTCCTGGTGACCTCTGCCAGCGCCAAGGAGTGGAAGTACGAAGGTGGCAGCGTACCCATCGCGTACTCCGACACTGCCAGCGCGCAATTCCAGTTCGCCTGCCGCGGGGGCGATCTCGCGATGGGCTTCTGGGTCCGGGAGCCACACTCCCAAGTCGCTGGCGCTTCGAGCATGAGTGTGGCCATCACTGCCGATCCGGAACCAGAGAGTAGAGTTACTGCTGCGAGCAGCAGCTTTGCCCAGGAGATGCCTCTCGTCCACATGGATGGAAGTTCGGTAATCGTGCGGGGGCCGGTGGCACGGGAGTGGGCCAGGATCGCTCAACGTGCCAGAAACCTTATCCGCATCGCTTTTGTGCGAACTGGTCCCCAGGACGGGTTGGAGGCATTCGACGCCACCGTGTTTGGCGCCAAGGGGTCGTCCGGGTCGATCCAAAAAGTACTGGATCAGTGCCGCTAGTCAGCGTTGCCCTCAGCTACCAAGCAGCTGCCAAACGCCTGTGCCTCCCTCAAACGTTCACGCACCTGTGTCTCCCCTTGTCACGGGCCAGCGAATGGGGTGAGCAATTCGTTAACTCCCGGCCCCGTAGCGTCGAGCATCTACAAAGGGAAGAGGGGAAATCATGAGCAGTGTTGGCGAAAAGTTTCGCTCCTATCACGCGTCTAAAAAGGCGCTGTTCTGGTACTGCGCCGGATCATCGGTCCTGACGATGATCGTAGGCTTCAGTTTCGGCGGTTGGGTCACCGGTGGCACCGCGGCTGAGCAAGCAAAGGTGGCCTCCGAGCGAGCTGTGGCATCTGTGGCAGGTGCGGTGTGCTTCGAAAAGTTCATGGCTTCGCCGGACGCCTACACTAACCTCGTAGCGCTGAAGGCAGAGACGACGGCCCGTAAGCGCAACAAGATCATTGATGACGGAGGTTGGACAATCCTTGCTGGCGAAACGAAGGCCACCAGGGGTGCCGCTGAGCTGTGCGGTGAACTTCTCGCCGCCGCGGAGCTCCCAGATGCCCCGCCCGCTGTACTGACGCCAGTGGCAGAGACGGACGAGGCCAAGGTTTAGCCTTTAGACCCATCAGTATCCTCCGACAAAGAAAAGGCGCTTCAACCGGAGCGCCTTTAGTTTGACCAGACGGGAGGATCTGATTGCTTCAGACTGCACCGATCCAGTTAACAGGTGATTAAGGCTGAAGGGCTTCGCCAAAGCAGTGGCGATCTTAACGTCTTCAGAGGTGGGCTAGCATGACCAATAAAGAAGCCCTCTCTTTCCGCGATGATACCCCGCAGAGCCAGTGACAATGGAGTGGTAACGCCTGCTGCGTAGGGTGCGCGGACAAGTTGAGAAAGCGTACATGCCATGCTCCACCGCATCCTCCAGGCCGCCGCTTTAGCCATTGCCGTTCTCATCCTAAGCGCCTGTAGCCAGTTCTTCGAAGACAACCGGCACAATGTGCCGCTGCCTCGTGTGCTTGTCGACAGACTGTCTCAGATCGGGTCCTCGCCGGCCGAGCCGATGATGATAAGGGTCTACAAGCAGTCTTCGGAACTGGAGGTGTGGAAGCGAACTCGGACCGGTGAGTACGCGCTCCTTAAGAGCTATCCGATCTGTAGATGGTCGGGCACGCTTGGACCCAAAATGAAGGAGGGCGACCATCAGGCTCCCGAGGGGTTCTATGATGTGACCCCGGCCATGATGAACTCCAAGTCGAAGTACTTCCTGTCTTTCAATGTCGGCTATCCCAACAAATTCGACCAGGCATGGGGTAGAACCGGCAGTTATCTCATGATCCATGGCGACTGCCTCTCGGTGGGCTGCTACGCCATGACCGACGAGGGAATTGCTGAGATCTACGCATTGGCACGGGAGACATTCAAAGGGGGCAGTCGCTCCATCCAGCTTCAGCTGCTGCCTTTCCGCATGACGGAAGTGAACCTCGCTGGTCATGTTGGGAGCCCACACTATGCTTTCTGGTCCAACCTCAAGGAGGGCGTTGACCTTTTCAACGCTCACAAACAGCCTCCGGCCTGGGACGTATGCGAAGGACGCTATGTCTTTGATCAACAAGCTCTGAGCGCATTTCCGCTCGATCCAAATGGCCCCTGCCCCGCGACGGCATACTCCACCCTGGCCTTGCTTTAGGGCTGTCAGCTTCTACGTCCAACAATTCAACCAGCCGCCTTGGGGAAGCGAAAAACCGCGGCACTCGTGTGCCGCGGTTTTACAGGTTTTCACAGGCCCGGCTGTCGTAGACACTTCAGGTTTCGAACGTGACCTTGCCAGCCATGTCGAACTCGTAAACGTCATCCCGGAAGCTCACCACGCCGTTCCGGTTGGCCCAAGCCGAGATATAGGTGGTGTGCAGTTCGACAGGCTCGCGGACATCCACGTCCTTCCTCTCCCCCGTAGCGAAGGCGTTGCCGACGGCAGCAGGCCCCCAGTCCCCGTTGTCCCGCAGCACCCACGAGACAAAATCCTGCACCTGGTCGACGCGAACGCAACCGGAAGAGTGGAAACGAGCATTCTCCCCGAACAGGTTCCTGGTCGGAGTGTCGTGCAGATAGACTGCATGGGGATTATGGAAGTTGATCTTCACGTACCCCATTGAGTTCTGCGGTCCGGGGTCCTGCCGGAACCGGTAGTTCACCGCTTCTTGGGTCTGCCAGTTGATCTGGTATGGCTGCAGCTCCTGACCGCTGCTGTCGAAGATGCGGATCTTCTGCTCGGTGAGGTAATTCGGGTTTTCGTTCATATACTTGATGAGGTCTCGGCGGATGATCGAAACCGGCACATTCCAGTATGGATTGAAGTTGATCTGGTGGATGCGGCTCTTCAGGATCGGCGTCGGCCGATCGATGCGCCCGACCACCGCCGTGTGCCGCCGCTGAACCATTCCGCCCTCGACCACTTCGATGAAGGCTGCCGGAATATTGACCACCACATAGCGGTTAGCCAAGGTCGGGGCCATGGCTTGCACTCGCATCAGGTTCACGCGAAGCTGACGCAGACGTGCTTCCGCCGGTACGTTCAGGGCGTACCAGGTTGCGTCATCCACATGACCTGTAACCTTCAGGCCATGGCGGGCCTGGAAACGGCGCAGTGCAGCATCAGTTGGACCATCGAAGGCGTCGTCAACCCTATCGACCATCGGCATATCCGCCGAAGCCAACAGGCGGCGCTTGAGTTGAATGACGCCGTTGCGGGCGACGCCCATGGTCACACCATAGGTGTCTTGGGGCACCTGCTCCCAGCCCCCGCGGGCGACGAATGGCTCATACTGCGCAATGGCCATATGGAGATTGTTGGCCGTATCGTAGGAGAGGATCGGCTCGACCGTGTCGATGGAGGCGATAGCTGCAGCGCTGTTGGCCTCGCGCTCGGCATCCGTGAGCTCCCGGGTCTTGTTCATCATGTTCCAGAGTGACGCGTGGGCGGCACCTGTAAGGGGCAGCATGGCGGCGGGCGCCAGTGGCATCAGCTTGAGGAAATTTCGTCTCTTCATGTTAGCTCGAACTATTTCAATTTGGCAGCTTTAGGTGCTTTCCTGCAGCGGCTCGTCGGCTGCTAGGGAGGCCTACCAGCGGCTGTGTGGGTTCAACTGTCAGTTCAATACCGAACAATGGGGCAGCACTCGGGAGCGCACTCCACCCGATGTGCCAGATGGTCCTCGGTCAGGGTTAACAGCCCGTATGTGCGGAGCCTTCTCGCGAGCTTGTGATGCCTGCACCGCACCTAGCTTACACAGATGCGGTATGGGCATTCTCCTGCACGCAAGGATCACAGGAGCCATTCAGCCTCCCTGACTAACTTAGCAGCCAGTAGATCAGCAGAGCCGAGGCTATCGCCACCACCCAAGAAATCGCCTCTAGCGTGAGCACAGTCGCACTGTGAAAGCGCTCGCGTGAAACGCCATGCACACAAGCTCGGACAAGCCTAAAGAAAACCACTTCCACCGCCAATCTCTGGGAGCCCTATGACAGTGCTATTCGGGGCCAGATGAACGCTGCATGAACTGCTTTTTTTGTGCAAGTTTATCAGTAGCTAAGCTATCATTCAGCAGGTTTGCGAATCAGTCCGGAAAGCCGCACGTGCTGGCCCTTCTGAGAATAATAGAAGCCTGCGATATGCATCTGAAGCCGGAAGACTGGGTGCGCGTCGCCAACCAGCACTTGCTATCGGGCACTTGGTCATTGTTATTCTCAAGCTACGAGTAGTCACCGTCGCGTGAGTTGTTGCCCTGCACGGCTCCGCAATCCTCTCCATGCCCTGATCGCCCTGAGTTCGCTGGGCATACTGTATTGAATAGCCCCTAGATTTGTAGACGCCTTCTTCCCTAATTTTGAGGCAAGGAGGCCTACATGGGCAGAGGCAATTTTAGCGACGAGTTCAAGCGGGACGCGGTGCGTCAGATCACCGAGCGGGGGTATCCTGTTTCGGAGGTGTCGCAGCGTTTGGGGGTGAGTGCTCATTCGCTCTACGAGTGGCGCAAGAAGTATGCATCGGATGTTTCCAAGGGTGGGGATCAGGCCGATGCGATCCGGCAGCTGAAGCGAGAACTGGCGCGGGTCACTGAGGAGCGCGACATCCTAAAAAAAGCGGCCGCGTACTTCGCCAAGGATGCAAAGTGAGGTACGCGTTTGTCGCCGAGCATCGCCAGCAGTTCTGTGTGCGCACCATGTGCCGGTGCCTTTCCATCCATCCCAGCGGCTATTATGCGTGGCTCAAAAGCCCTTTGAGCAAAAGGGCGCGGGAAGACATTCGCCAGACCGAGCTGATCGAAGAGGCCTGGAAGCAGAGCGGCAAGGTTTATGGCTACCGCAAGCTGCATGACGATCTGCTGGACCAGGGCGAGACCAGTTGCGCCAATCGTGTTGCGCGCCTGGCCAGACTGGCCGGGATCAAGGCTCAGATCGGCTACCGGCGCCGGCCTGGTGCCTATGGAGGCAAGCCATCTGTGGTGGTCGAGGGAGTGTCAGTAATTTCGTGTGCGGGCGGTCGGTTAAACATTACGCCGCCATGGCCCTGATGAAGCGCTCGCCAAAGATGACAGCAAACTGCGCCTTGGCCATTGACCACTCACGTGGCGGCATTTTCCACTCTTTCTCTGATCGGTTCAAGATCAGGTAAAGCAGCTTGGTGGCGGCATCATCGCTGGGGAAGTGTCCCCTGGCCCTGACCGCCCGCCGGAGCTTTGAGTTTAGCGCCTCTATGGCGTTGGTGGTGTAGACGATCCTGCGGACCTCGTCAGGGAAGGCAAAGAACGGGATGACCTCGCTCCAGGCGCGCCGCCAGCTCTGGCCGATGGCGGGATAGCGCTGCCCCCAAGAGCCGGCATCGAAGTCCGCGAGCGCCTTTTCGGCAGCATCGGCATCGGTCGCGCGGTAGATGTCCTTGAGCGCCGTTGCCAGTCCCTTGCGGTCTTTCCAGGAGACAAAGTCCATCGAGTTGCGCAGGAGATGGACGATGCAGGTCTGAACCACGGTCTCGGGGAATACGGCGGTAATTGCCTCGGGGAAGCCCTTGAGCCCATCAACAACGGCCAAGAGGATGTCCTCGGTGCCGCGGTTCCTGAGCTCGTTCATCACCCGCAGCCAGAACTTGGCACCTTCATTCTGCTCGAGCCAGAGGCCGAGCACTTCCTTGGCGCCATCGGCGCGCACTCCCAGGGCAATATGGATCGCCTTGTTACGCACCATGCCTTCGTCGCGGATCTTGACCCGGATCGCATCGAAGAAGATCAGCGGATAAACCGGGTCAAGCGGCCGTTGCTGCCAGGTGGCGACTTCATCAAGCACAGCGTCCGTCACGGTGCTGATCAGGTCCGCTGATACATCGATGCCATACAGATCGCGCAGGTGCCCGGCGATCTCCCTGGTGCTCATGCCGCGGGCGTACATCGACACGATCTTGTCGTCGAACCCTGGGAAGCGGCGCTGGTACTTGGCGATCAGTTGCGGATCAAAGCTCGACTGCCGGTCGCGCGGCACATCGATCTCCAACTTGCCGGTCTCGGTCGTCACGGTTTTGCGGCCATAGCCGTTCCGCATGTTGCCAGCGCCCTCACCACTGGCGAGGTGGTGGTCCATCTCTGCGTTCAGGGCACGCTCAGTCAGCGCCTTCTTCAGCGAATCCAGCAGACCGCCTTGTTCAAACGCCGCACTGGCCGCACCGCCAGCCAGGAGCTGGTCGAGAAGTTCGTTCGGTATGGCAGGTTCTTTGCGTCGCGACATAGGGGAGACTCCTTCTTACCCATTATGCCGCCTACACACGGAAATCCCGACACTCCCGTGGTCGACAATACCCTGGCTCGTCAGTTCGACGTCGATGCGCCAGACACCGCCTGGGTGACCGACATCACCTATATCAAGACCATGGAGGGCTTTGCCTATCTGGCCGTGGTCATCGACCTGTTCTCGCGCCGCGTCATCGGCTGGTCACTCCAAAGCCGGCAGACCAGTGAGGTCGTCCTTCAGGCCCTGCACATGGCTGTCTGGCGCCGAAAGCCACAGAACACGGTGCTAGTCCATTCCGATCAGGGCTCCCAATTCACCAGCATGGACTGGGCCAGCTTCCTGCGACACCACAATCTGGTTCACTCGATGAGCCGGCGCGGTAACTGCCATGACAATGCTGTGGCCGAAAGCTTCTTCAACCTGCTCAAGCGCGAGAGGGTCAGGCGTCGGACCTATCGGACACGGGACGAAGCTCGCCAGGATGTGTTCGATTACATCGAGATGTTCTACAACCCAACCCGAAAGCACGTCCGCAACGGCATGCTCTCACCCGTCGAGTTCGAACGGCGGCACCAAATCTAACCCCGAAGGTGTCTACAGAACGCGGGGCTATTCATATAGACAAGAAGGCTCCACCTCCATGACGACCACCAACGAGATCGCCGAAAAGATCGCAGCAGAACAGGATCTTACCAAGGCACAGGCCAAGGCGATCGTTGAAAGTGTATTCCAGGAGATCACGAAGGCTGCCGTCTCAGGCACTGAGACCAGTATTCCTGGATTTGGCAAGTTCAAGGTGAAAGACACACCGGCGCGAGAGGGACGCAATCCTTCCACGGGCGCAACTATCAAGATCGCTGCTTCCAAAAAGCTGACCTTCGCTCCCGCAAAGGCAACCAAGGATGCGCTGAACGGCGAATGACTCACAGTTCGGCGGCCGGAATGGGGTAATTCAGATCGCCGCCTGCTCCACCATTTTCCACATCGGCAGAGCCCGTCGGATTTGGGAAATTGAACTCGACGCCTGAAGGGCAAGAACGGGGGCGCCTTTCCGTCCGGCGGCATGGTGCCGATCAGTGGTTGCAGGAGTTCTGATGTTGCGGTCAGGGGAGTATGGAACGCGGTGGTAAAGGGCTCCAGGTTGAACCTGAAGCCCAATTTCTAAGAGCTACCGGACCCGGTAAGAGGAGATGATATCGTTGTTGCGGCCCTCAAGGCGCGGCTGGCTCGACGTTATCACCGCGCATCGGCCCTCGAAATCATAGTCTTCGCAGACCTGAACCTCCACGTCACCGGACGTACGGATCGAGGAGATGGTGTCGTTGAAGTCCTGCAGATCGGCATCACGATCACCTGGTTCGGCACAGAAGCTGTTGCCGCCGTAGTCGAAGTCCTCAAAGAAGCAAACTTCGCCGTCCCGGTTGCGGTTCGGAACATTCCACTCGATGTTCCCCCCTGTACCAATGGAGAAGCTGAATCCGGGGGTTGAGATGCTCACCCCGGAGCTCCCGCCCTGATTGCTACCACCACCACGTGCAGGCTGCAGATAGCGACTGGCGACCCAGCCATTGCCATCGTCGCTGGAAATCTGGCACCAACCACTGCTCCGGCACTCCCGTACTTCCACACGCTCGCCTGTAAACAGGGCGTCAACGACCTGGAAGCCAGTACCGGGGCCCGATCGGACATTAAGTGCCGCCGATGACTCGGCATAACCACCCGCAAGTCCGCCACCGCTGGATGGCTGTCCACCGCCGCCGCCAGAGCTACCGCCGGTGCGCTCGAGGTAGCGGTTGGAGACCCAGCCAGTGCCGCGGGCAGTGCTGATCTGGCACCAGCCACTGCGACATTCACCAACATCGACCTCCTGGCCTTCGTAGAGCGCATCAACGATGCGGTTGCCCGTGCCTGGTCCGGAGCGAACATTTAGCGCTGCCGTGGCGCGAGCCGATCCGGTGAATGAACTGTCGCCGCCGCTATCCTGGCTGCCCCCACCAGAGCCGCCGCTCGCAGCATTGAGGAAACGGCTCGAGACCCAGCCGTCTGGACCGGGATGCTCGATAAAGCACCAGCCACTGCGGCATTGCTCAACGGAAACGCGTTCACCCGGGTCAAGGGTATCGATTACACCGTTCCCAGTTCCAGGTCCGGAGCGAACGTTGAGCGATACTGTGGCTCGAGCCTGCGCGCCTTCAAGGCTTTGCGCATAAGTAACACCAGCTGGCGCCAATACGGCGGTGGTTGCAAGCATAACAGCTGCCGACTTCGTCATGAATGACATCGTCATTTCCTCCTGTGTGGCATCCCCCGCGGGGGCACAACAGAAAGAGTGGTCAACTGTTCCGACAGGAGCCGCGGGCATTCAACCAAGCAGCCCCGGACAAGGACAGGCGAATGCCGGTGAAGCGTCGGGCTTTGCCTTAGGTCAGCCGTCGCAGCTTGGATCGACGTCCGCCGGAGCGGCGGCGTGTCTAAAGGGCACTGGCAAAGCCGATCTTTCCAACGTGGCGCTCATTCTGTCTATGTAGTCGGACTGCCTGGGCTGATCACTTCCCCGCTCCGCACGATCTCTCTGGTGAGCTTGCCGGTGCGAGCATCCCGCACCTCTGCCTCGACAGCCCCCCGCAAGGCAGGACAGATATCAAGAAGCCGCTGGTGAACTCGCTTTAGTGCAGAGGCCTTTGACCTTCCAGAGCTGGATCCGCCGCTCCCCTGCTTCCTTGCCCGCCACCTTAAAAGTTTGTTAACAGGCTTGCCGCACTGTAATGCGATGGCCATCCACGCTACCCGAAGCCGCTATGACGCCATTCTCATGAACCGTGAGAAGCAGCGTTATGCTGCCGAACTGCGCGAGGCCAGGTCGGAGGCCCGACGCCAGGCGGCCCAGCAGACGCTAGCGCGATCCGACACCGTGCGCTTTGCCGTGTCCGATGTCACGTCACAGATTAACTTCGGCCAGTCACAACTGACCGCGCAACTCATCCGATCGCGGATGTCCGTCGAGGCTGCTCAAAAGGCTGCCCCTACCAAGTGGTATCGCTCTTAGCTAGTGCGGGAACGGCTATTTGCTCGACCGCACGATCTCTCTGGTGAGCTCTTAGACACCCGTTCGTGCGTCACACATCTCCGCCTCGACTGCTCCAGCCGTATGAGTGCTGTCGTGCGGGGCCTTGGTGTTCTCCTCGAGACAGACGCTCAACCGTCCCCCGGCGGCAATGAGCTCGTCGGCCTTCTTGCTGTCGATGACAGCGCCAAGGATACGCCCGGCGCCCGCATCAGTCGGCGGTGGCGTGTTCTGCCGCTGCCAGAGCCCAAGGTAGCCGCAGCTATCGCCAGCCACGGTGTCGCCGAGCTTCTTACCGATGGTCGTTCCGGGCTCGCACATGCCGATCCCAAGCGGCAAAAACGGCGTTGGTACCGTCCCACCTGCCTTTGAACAGGTGTTTACGGGCGTGCGCAAAGAACGCGTCGGGTTTCGAGAGTGACAAACTCGAATGTATGTTGAGGGGCAGACGTATGGTCCACCAGGCGGGCGTGCTATGCCGCGATGCAAACCGAAGGATGGATCATGGCGACGATGTACTTTGTTCAGGGCTTCCGAGCCAAAGGCCGAAAGTTGCAGCCGGACCAGCCGCAGGCTGCGAAGACAGCAGAGGCGGCCATTGCAACAGCGGAGCGGATCGCCCCTTCTCGGACAGGTGTGTGGGCCTACTCAGCAGACATTGACGTCGAAGCTGACACTTATGATGAGCCTAGGCTGCTGTTCAAGTCAGGGACATTGCCGCCGGGCCTTGCCGATTGAGGTCCCGACCTAGTCCAAAGTGGTTCTCCTAATGTGGAATGAGGGTCGGAGAAGGTGGCAGAATAGACGCAATCGATTTGGCAAAAGCGGGCGACGGGAAGCCCTAGGTTAGCTCGCCAGAAAGCCAAGAGCGTCCTGGCCTTCAGAAAAGCAGGCGTTTGGCTCTCTCAAGCAGCACGTACGCAATACTAATCGTGCCAATACATGTTGCCGTACTTTGCTGAACGCTCGGTTAGGGCGGCGTCCAAGCCCCTCCTGGCGCTGAAGCAGGATGACTGGAGTGAGTTTTAGAGCCGGGGACGGTCAGTTGCGGCCTCTACGCGCCGGCGAGAAACGTCTGCTTCATCAAGGTTGTTGCGAATAGCCGCCGGTCGGCTCTCCACCCCTTCTAAGCCATTTCTGATGGCTTAGCGGATGAGGTGGATGGCTCCCGCTCCCGGCATCTGAGTGCCAAAGTGGGTTCGCTATCAGGCAACCCGAGCAAAGGAGCCATCCGCCATGCAAGTTACCACCGTCGGCCTCGATTTGGCCAAGCGTGTTTTTCAAGTTCATGCCGTTGATGCGTCCGGCGGGGTCGTCGTGCGCAAAGCGTTGCGGCGCTCGCAAGTTCTGCCGTTCTTCGCCAAGTTGCCGCCCTGCCTAATTGGCATGGAGGCGTGCGGAACATCGCATCATTGGGCGCGCGAGTTGGGTAGGCTTGGCCATCAGGTTCGCTTGATGCCGCCGGCCTACGTGAAGCCCTATGTGAAGCGCGGCAAGAACGACGCCGTGGACGCCGAGGCAATCTGCGAAGCGGTGACACGCCCCACCATGCGGTTCGTGGCGATCAAGTCGGCCCAGCAGCAGGCAGCATTGTCGCTCCACCGCACCCGCAATCTGCTAGTCAAGCAGCGCACGCAGCTGGTTAATATGATCCGCAGTTTGTTGGCTGAGTTCGGCATTGCCATCCCCGAAGGTGTGCTGCGGGCGCTCGGGCTGGCACGCCAAATCGCCAGGAAGGAAGTGACACCAGACGTGCCACCGGTTGCGATGCAGATTCTTGGCCTGCTATGCGAACAGGTTCTCGACACCCATGTCCGTCTGCAGGCGATCGACCGTTCGATCCTCGCCCTGCACAAAACTGACGAACTGGCACGACGGCTATCGACCATTCCTGGCATCGGCCCGGTCGGGGCAACGGCACTGGCGGCATCGGTCGCGGATCCGGGACAGTTCCGTTCGGGTCGAGAGTTTGCCGCCTGGCTCGGGCTCACGCCATCCCAAAACTCCAGTGGTGGCAAGGACCGCCTCGGCCGCATCACCAAGATGGGCGATCGGTATTTGAGGAAGCTGCTTGTGATCGGCGCGACATCGTTGATCCGCGGAGCCAAATACAAGCCAGACACCGCAGACCCCCGGCTTGTCGCACTCCTGGCGAGGAAACCGGTGCGCGTGGCGAGTGTCGCCATGGCGAACAAGATGGCACGGGTGGTCTGGGCGATCATGACCCGTGGCGAGGTCTACCAGGCTCGCCATGCCCCACATCTGATGGCGTAAACTGCCAAGACTTGAAGCGGGAAACAGTTCGAGCCGAACAATCGGCTCCATGAGGTTGTGAGAGCGAAGCGATGTGATGGCGAAACCGGTCAGGCCGGAAACAGGGACAACCCACAGCCAGTCCGAGGCGTTATAGCCTGCTTAGCAGATTGGGACCTTGTTCGCCGACCCCATCAGGGCCAGCAGTCTCCTACGGCTGCATCAATAGGCCGGACAGAAGACTGCACCCGACCAACGCGCCAGAACGTCGAATTACCTCTTGCAATGCGGGAGCCATCCACAGAGGACCGGCCGCTTCTGGCAGATGGAGCCGAACGCCTGAACGGCAAAAAGGGGGCGCATTCCTGCCGGGCCTCGGCGGAGGAGGAGAGCCAACCTCTTCCAGCCGAGAGGAGTTCGATCGCGCTTAGACAACTGCTTGTTATTGACAGCGTGCAAAAGCCGAGATAATTATTTAATTAAGCGAATAAACTATCGGCGGAACATGCGGAGTTCAGCAGGACAGGCACTGTCGCTTTTAAGAGACCGCGGACCGCTCTCGCGAGCGGACCTTGCCCGGGCAATCGGAATCTCAGCACCTGCCCTGACCGGCGTGGCCAATTCACTGATCGCCAACGGCAACGTGGAGGCGACCGATACTGCTGTGGCTACAGGAGTTGGGCGCCCCGCGAACCGACTCGCCCTTATTCCGGAACATTCCTATGTCCTCGGGTTACATTTCGGCGTCGGCCGAGTCGGCGCAGTGCTGACAGACTGCCTTCTGAACGTCAGGGCGAGAGGCAATCACATCCTCGATTTGGAAGCGACCACGATCGAGGACGTGCTGGCTTTGGCGGTTATCGCTGCCAAAGGCTTGATCGAGACTTCAGGCGTCCCTCGTGGAAAGATCAAAGGCATCGGGGTCGGTGTACCCGGAAGAGTAGATCCGAGTGGGCGGAATGGACTGAACGCATTCTTCTCAAAAGGCCAACTCGGCTTTCCCTTTGCTGACGTACTGGAAGAGCAGCTAGGCTTACCTGTTCTGCTTTCACATAATGTGACCGCCATGGCGATGGCCGAGACACTCTATGGCGCCGGAAAAGGGGCGGGCACGCTTCTCAATATCTACATGCGCCGCGGCATAGGAGCAGGCCTGATGCAAAACGGCGCAGGTGGAGCGTTCCGCAGCTCCGCTGTTGAACTCGGACATGTTCGTGTTCAGGAAGACGGCCAACCCTGCCACTGCGGACGTAGTGGGTGCCTCGAGACAATCCTCTCAGAGCAGCCGCTGCTCGAAATGCTGCAGACCAAGAGCATACCTTCCGACGGACTTTTGCGTGCCGCAATGGCCAAAGAGACGGAGTGGAGCGGGATCTACTCCAGTTTGGTGGACGTGCTCGCCACAGCCACGACGCTGCTGGAGCCCGACCTGATCTTACTTTCCGGGCATTTGGGCGAGGCGCCTCCTGCTCTGCTGGACGATCTGCGTCGAGATCTGCCAAGCCGCGTGATGCCGCAGTTGCGGCCAATGAAAATCGAACGCGCTGTTTTGCAGCCGGACGCGGGGGCCCTGGGTGCCGCCTGCGTTGGGCTCGAGCAGTTTGTATATCGGGGGTAGCATGACGACTGATCAGGCAGAGTCACCAGCAGGAGTCCAGCCTAGACTGAGTCTGCTGACGTCCAACCTCGCGCTGGGCGTGCTCTCGTTTGTCTTAGGAATAAGCCTCTGGTGGCTCTCGTCGGCCAGCGGAGCCACTCCTCTGCCAGGCCCTCTGCAAGTGCTTTTCCGCTTTGGCTCCGCAATCAGCAGCGGCCAACTATTCAACGACATGCAAGCCTCCATTGTGCGCGTGCTAACTGGATTTGCACTCGGCGTGTCAGTGGCCATTCCCGTCGGCTTTCTCATGGGATGGTACCGGGTGGCGCGGGGCCTGATCGACCCGTGGATCCAGTTCTTTAGAGTGATACCACCGCTTGCGATCATTCCCTTGGCCATCGTGACCATGGGTATCGACGAGCCCCCCAAGATCTTCGTGATCTTTCTCGCCTCGTTCCTGGCGTCCGTGGTCGCGACCTATCAGGGTGTAGTGAGTGTCGATAAAACCTTCATCAATGCAGCGCGGGTGCTCGGTGCCAACGACTGGGTGATTTTTACACGCGTTGTCATACCGGCCTCCACGCCTTTCATCCTGGTGGGCTTCCGCATCGGTCTGGGTGCCGCTTGGGCCACATTGGTGGCGGCAGAGCTGATAGCGGCTCAGTCCGGCCTCGGCTTTCGGATGCAGCAAGGGCAACTCTACTACGATCTCGCGATCATCTTCGTTTCCCTCATTACAATCGGCGTATTGGGCCTCGTGATGGACCGCGTCGTGCTGTTCCTCGAACGCCGTCTAACCTTTTGGCAGGAAAGGGTCGAGCATTGACGGTCAAAATCGACTTCAGCAACACCGGTCGAGTGTTCGGGTTCAGTGACAACACCTTCGTTGCACTGGAGCGTTTCAGTTTACAGGTCTACGACGGGGAGTTCGTCACAGTGGTCGGCCCCTCCGGGTGCGGGAAGTCGACGGCAATGAACATTGCTGCCGGTCTGCTCGCACCCACCAGCGGAAAGTGCCTCGTAGACGGCAAGGCAGTCGATGGACCAGGGCCCGAGCGCGGCGTCATTTTCCAGCAGTACGCTTTGTTCCCTTGGTTAACTGTCCGGCAGAACGTCGAATTCGGACTTAAGCTCAAGGGCACTAGCGCGGCCGAACGTCGGCGGATTGCAGACTACTATATTGGCCTTGTTGGACTAACCGACTTTGCCGATGCGCTGCCCAAGCAACTATCCGGCGGCATGAAGCAGCGCTGCGCGATCGCACGCGCCTATGCGGTGGACCCTCAGGTCTTGTTGATGGACGAGCCATTCGGCGCGTTGGACGCGCTCACGCGCGTACGTATGCAGAATGAGCTGCTCGACACGTGGTCGCGCGAGCGGCGTACCGTCATGTTCATTACCCATGACGTGGACGAAGCGGTTTACCTGGCCAATCGGGTCATTGTCATGGCGTCACGACCAGGACGCTTGCAGGAGATCATCGAGGTGAACCTGCCATACCCGCGCAATGACGAAATCCGACTGTCACCCGAATTCGCGGCAATCCGCAACCAAGTTTGGCATGCCGTTTACACACGGTCGCGCCAAAGCTCAGATCAATAGGAGGAGAAGCAATATGAACAAGCGCAGTTTCATCAAGATTCTTACCGGGGTGGCACTGGCTGCCTCGGCCATCATGCCGATATCGGCGCAAGAGCTGACGAAGGTTCGGGTCGGCTATATTGCCGATTACTTCGGTACCAGCATGGTGGCTATCGCAAGCGAACAGGACTTGTGGGAGAAGCACGGGCTGGACCCGGAACTCAAGGTATTTACGAATGGCCCGATACAGGTTCAGGCTCTTGGTGCGGGATCGCTGGATTTTGCGTATATCGGGCCCGGTGCTCTGTGGCTGCCGGCCTCGGGGCAGGCGAAAGTCATCGCCATCAATGCCTTGGGCTACACCGACCGCGTCATTGCGCAGCCGGGCATTGAGTCGATGGAAGATTTGCGTGGCAAGCGTGTCGCGGTGCCGGAAGGCACATCCGGAGACATGCTGCTCCGCCTGGCACTCGAGAAGGCTGGGATGACTTTGGACGATGTGGAAGTGGTCAGTATGGACCCCAGCACCATCGTTACCGCGTTCGCTTCTGGACAGGTAGAAGGCGCAGGTATCTGGTACCCGTTCGTTGATGTGATCCGGCAGCGCGTCAGCGACCTCAACGAACTCTCTTCCAACGAGGATTTCTTCCCCGAGGTGGCCTTTCCGAGCTCCTTCATCGTGAGCAACAGCAAGGCTGGAGACGAAGAGACCATCCGTAAGATGAACGCGGTGATCAAAGAAGCTCTGGACTATCGGCGGGACAACATCGACGAGGCCGTGCAGATCACCGCAGACTTCCTCGGTGTTCCGATAGAGCCGCTGGCTGCGGAGGCCCCGCAGGCCCGCCTGCCCTCCAGCGAGGAACTTGAGCAACTGACCGCTGACGGAACGGTCGACGGCTGGCTCGACGTGCTAGCCGGTCTCTATGTCGACTTCGGCCGCATCACCGATCCGGTGCCAGCAAGCGAGTTCTACCTCTCGGACTTCTACGTCGACTGAGTTCGGCCATCCTCGCGGCGGCGGCGGCGGCAAAGCCGCCGTTGCGAACGGCAAGCCCTCACAACGGATACTAAGATGACCAGTAAGCGCCCGAATATCGTGTTTATCATGTCTGATGATCACGCTGCAAACGCGATCTCGTGCTACGGGTCCGGGCTCAACTCCACACCAAATCTGGACCGCATTGCCGCTGAGGGCATGCGGCTGGATCACTGCTACGTCACCAATTCGATCTGCACGCCAAGCCGAGCCTCGATTCTGACTGGCACCTACAACCACGTGAACTGTGTAACCACGCTGGCCACCCACCTCGACAACCGCATGCCCAATGTTGCCAAGCACCTGCAGCATGCCGGATACCAGACCGCGATGTTCGGCAAATGGCACCTCGGCGAAGGTCCTGAACATCAGCCGACAGGATTTGATGAATGGTCCGTCTTGCCCGGACAGGGTGATTACTTCGATCCAGTGATGATCGGCCCCGATGGCCAAACGGTGGAGCCGGGATACGCGACCGACATAGTCACAGATAAATGCATAGATTTTCTAGAACGACGTGACGCCGACCGTCCGTTCTTCATGATGTGCCATCACAAGGCACCGCACCGGCCGTTCGCACCGCACCCGCGCTACCGCGAACTCTACCTCGAAGACCTGCCGGTACCCGAGACATACGACGACGATTATTCCAACCGGGCGCAGGCTGCCAGGCTTGCCAAGATGCGCATCCGCGAGGACATGACTTATGACGACCTCGGCTTGGTTCAGCCAGAGGGTGGCGATGAGATCGGCGAAGCTCAGCGAGGGGAGAACGGCTTTGTAGGGCGCAAGATTCCTGATCCAGAGGATGTCACCGGGTTGCGCCTGATCGATAAGGAGTCGGGCGAAGTTTTCACCTTCACATCCCGCCGTGAACTGCACTTGTTCAAGTACCAACGCTACGTACAGCGGTACCTGCGCACCGTCGCTGCGGTGGACGACAACGTGGGTAAGCTGCTCGATTATCTCGAGGCCAAGCATCTGACGGACGATACCATCGTCATTTACACCTCCGACCAGGGCTTCTTCCTGGGCGAGCACGGCTGGTTCGACAAGCGGTTCATGTATGAAGAGTCGCTGCAGATGCCCTTTTTGATCCGCTACCCGGCGGGCATCAAGCCAGGAGCTGTGTCGAAGCGCATAGCCACCAATGTGGACTTCGCTCCCACCTTCCTCGACTACGCCCGGGCGCCGGTGCCCAGCTATATGCAGGGCACAAGCATGCGGCCGCTATTGGAGGGAACCGTAGGCGAAGACTGGCAGAACCTCGCCTATCACCGCTATTGGATGCACAAGGACTACTATCATAATGCTTTTGCTCATTACGGTGTTCGCGATGAATGCTACAAGCTGATCTACTGGTACAACAATGACTTGGATCAGCCAGGCGCGCGCGGGGGCGAGGAACCGCCGGAGTGGGAACTGTTCGACTGCGCAAGGGACCCACGCGAGCTCAACAACTTGGCGGGCGATCCTGCGTACGCGGAAACGTTCGAAGCCATGTTGAGCAAACTGGATGCCAAGATGGCTGAAATTGGCGACATACCAGAGCACGATACCGCCACGGTACTTTCCGCGATGCGAGCCAATAGGGTGAGCACCGCTTGACGATGTCATGTTGCGTCCCCCCCTCTGCCCGAGGGCAAGCGGTCGGCGATGCTGTGGGTACCAACGGCTTGCCACTCGCACAATCGGCTGGTCCACGCTATTGCGACCCGATCTTTCTCAAGGGCGGGCCAAGCTTCGTTGGTGTCGCGCAACCACTTATCCCACTTGATGGTGAGGGTCCGGAGCGGCCAACAAAGCTCAAAGACTATTTCCTCGAAGCGGCAACGGTAACGAATGTACGTTTCAGCCGGTTCGTCGCTGAGACGGGCTACGTCACGGAAGCCGAACGCTTCGGCTGGTCAGCGGTATTCACCGGAGGCGGGATTCGCCTCGGGGAAGTCGTCGGCAGCGGCCTCAGCTGGTGGAGCAAGGTGCACGATGCCAACTGGCGTGAACCTGAAGGCCGCGGCAGCTCAATCGAACGCCGGATGGATCATCCGGTGACCCATGTCTCATTGCAAGACGCAGAGGATTTTGCTGCGTGGGCCGGTGGCCGCCTCCCCAGCGAAGCTGAATGGGAGCATGCCGCCCGAGGAGGGCTCGTCCGGCGTCGTTTCCCCTGGGGCGATGATGAGCCGACTGACGATACAGTGTTTTGCAACATTTGGCAGGGCGATTTCCCCCAGCTGAACACGGCGCAGGACGGATATGAAGGGACTGCACCGTCCCGGAGCTTCACCCCCTCAGAACTAGGCTTCTTCAATATGGTTGGGAACGTATGGGAGTGGACGGCAGAGCCGTTCCGCATACGCTCTATCTCTCGAACCGCCCGGCAACGCAACGAAATGGCACTTGCTAACCGGGAGCGTCTGCTTAAAGGCGGCTCCTTCCTCTGCCATCGCAGCTATTGCTACCGCTATCGAATAGCAGCACGCATGGCTCTGTCTGCAGACAGCTCCGCCAGTAATGTTGGCTTTCGCATCGCCTTCGATACCTTGCCTCAATCAATAAGTGAGGGCCGAAATCTGTAGAGTGTGCGGACCACTCACGACCCGACAGCGAGCGGAGGACCGACTTGGGAGAAAAGCAGCCTACTTATCGGTACTCTCTTCCACTCGCTCCTCCTGTCCCCTGATTACCGCCGTAAATTTGCTCCACCAAGCTACACTACTTGCGTTTCTAGCCCTGCTGCTGCCCCTCCGTACACCTCTCTGCCTTTGATCCATGTGCTGACGACGCGCTTGTCTTCGCTCATCTGGATGAAGTTGGCCATCGCGCCCTTCTTGAGGTGCCCATGGTCCCTCTGTATGCCCGCTGCCCGTGACGGATATAGCGAAGCCATGCGAAGGCATTCGGTCCAGGGCAGTCCCACCTGCTCATGCATGAAACGTACTGCGTCGATCATGTCGAGATCGGCGCCGGCGAGCGTGCCGTTTTCAAGGCGCAGAGCCCCGTTGGCGCGGTGGATGGTGCGGCCATTAAGGGAGAAGCTGGTGATGTCGGTGCCGGTCTGGGACATAGCATCAGTCACGAGGAAAATGCGTCCGGGGCCCTGTTTGGCGGCAAGGGCGAGGCGAATTGCGGTTGGGTGAACGTGGATACCGTCGGCGATGAGACCGGCAAACACGTGAGGTGCGGCTAGAGCTGCACCAACTACGCCGGGTTCGCGGCTTTGTAGTTGGCTCATGGCATTGAACAAGTGGGTTGCCTGCCGCGCGCCAGCGGCGAAGACCCGTTCTGTGCGGGCGAGGTCGGCGTCCGAATGTCCGACGCTGACGATGATCCCTGCATCGACAAGTTTCTCAACTTGGTCAGTGGTCACCGACTCCGGGGCGACCGTTACCAAGAGAACAGGCAGATGTTCTCGGGCGACGATTAGCCGGTCTAGATCCGTCGATGTCATGGGCCGTATTAGTGCCGGGTCGTGTGTTCCCTTGCGTGCGACAGCAAGGTGGGGACCTTCAAGGTGGAGACCAAGAAAGCCGGGGATCTCTCGAGTAGCAGCTTCGATCCCGGCCGCCATAGCCGCTTCGGTGACCGCAACGGTATCCGTGATGAGTGTCGGCAGCAGGGCTGTGGTTCCGAACTGGGCATGTGCCATGCAGATGCAACGGATAGCGTCGAGATCGGGCTGATTGTTGAACAGAATGCCACCGCCGCCATTGACCTGAAGATCAACGAAGCCTGGAACCAGGTCTTCTGAGAAATCGATCCGTCGTGCTGCGCCTGGTATCGCATTGACCGGAACCGTGGCGAGCACTCGCCCTCCCTGGACCAACAGCGCAGCGTTTTCCAACCACACTTCGGAATCGAAGATTTTCGGGGCCGTTACAGCCAGAAGTTCGGTCATTGGGGAGCCTGCTGTTGCTGACAAGGGGGGCGGAGGTGCCGTTCCAATTTGGAAGACGCCGCGTGGTCCAGCACAACCGTGACATCACGGGACAACTGCAGGGCCGATCCGGGCACCTCGTTCGTGGGAGCCTCTCTGACCATGCGCCGGACGGCCTCTGCCTTCCGAGGGCCGGTGGCCATAACGATGATGCTGCGCGCCTCCAGGATCGTGCCGATGCCCATGGACAAGGCGCGGGTGGGTGGCCTCGTCCCGTCAGTAAAGTAACGGGCATTAGCGGCCATTGTTGACGCGGCGAGGTCGACGGGTCTGGTCCGCGACGCAAAATCCGATCCTGGTTCGTTGAAGCCAATATGGGCATTCTCGCCCAGACCCAGGAGCAGTAGACCCATGCCGCCAGCGTTGGCGATCGCTCGATCGTAAGCGGCGGCCTCAGCGTCGACGTCCGAGGCCAAGCCGTCCGGGATGTGGCGGCGTCGGGCTGGACAGTCCACGTGATCGAACAAATGGTGCCGCATATAAGCTGCGTAGGAGGCGGGATGTTCACTTCCCAAGCCAATATATTCGTCGAGGTTGAAGGTGGTGGCCTGCTTGAAAGAGATCACACCTGTACGGTAGCTCTCAACCAGGCGCGCGTAGACCGGCACGGGCGTGCCGCCCGTGGGTAGCCCGAGCACACTGCTGGGAACGCCACGGAGCTGTTCGACTATCCGGTCGTGAACATAATCGGCAACGGCATCTGCCGAGGCCCGCACGATGACTTCCATTTTGACTGCTCTCAGTTGAACCGCGGGCGCGATGGTCTTTGCAGCTGCCCGATTTACTGGCCGTGCAGCATGCCTCGCACAATAGGCGCTAGGGCTAGGCCAATGGCACGGGTGTTGTCCGCGTCGAGGTGCACCCCGTCTACGGGTGATGAACGGGCGACGGTCCCAGCGTCGACGAAGGCCAATGCTGCCGCGCTGGCGACCTCCTGAAATAGCTGGGCCAGGCGCTGGGACTCGGATGCTGCACCTGCAAAGCAGTCGAGGATTTTTGCTTCGGCAGGCTCGGTTATGATGGGCGGCGCGATTAGCAGTACCTTGGGGCGCTGTACACCGGGTCCGAAGGGATATGTCGCCACGATTTCGGCTAGCCGGCGCATCCCGAAAGCGGCGCCAGTTGCCGTGCCGCAAAGATGCGGTTTGAGATCGTTGGTCCCGAGCATGATGGCTACAATATCGATGGGCGTGTGGGTGGCGAGTAGCATCGGCAACGCTCTGACTCCGTTGAGGTCAGCGAGGCTCGCGTGGTCGTCGAAGGAAGTTGTGCGCCCGCTCAGTCCTTCGGCAATGACGCGGGCTTCTCCAGCAAGTTGCTGTTCCAGAACCGAGGGCCAACGGTCCTCATAGGAGTGACGGCCGCCCGTCTCCGCGTCGGCGCCCCAGGTCAGGCTATCGCCGAATGCTAGTACTACCTTCATGCAGCTGTGTTCCGAACGTATCTTCAGGTACTCTCAAGGCAGTGCAGCAGGGCACCAACCAGTCCGCTGTCATTGCCCAGCCCCGCCGGGACCACGGGCGGGCGAAAGAGTGCTGGCTCCTGGTCGAGATGGGTCCGCACGCCAGCGATATAATTCGGAGCCAACCCAATGCTTCCGCCGATCGCAACCTGGTCGAGGCCCAGTATAGCAGTCAAATCACCAATGAGCCCTGCGACTGCCTGCTCCGAGCGGTGGATGGCGGCATTCTGCGGGTCCCCGGCAAAGACAGTCTTGGCATCCCCCATTCCGGCGGCGGCAGCAATGGCCCGGCCTCCAGCGACACTCTCCACTGTGCCCATCCGGCCAGACCCACAGCGATCCTTGCCAAGTTGCGACGAAGTGAAACCGACATGGCCTGCCAGGCCAGTGAGGCTGTCGATCAGTCTTCCACCCAACACCAAACCACCACCGACGCCTGTCGACACCGTGAGGTAGGCAAAATTGTAGGCGCCTTGACCGGCGCCAAGCCGGTATTCGGCCAATGCTGCAGCAGCGGCATCATTCGTGGCCAGGGCGTGTTTACCGAAACGCTCGCGCAAGGCTTCACCCAACGGGGCAGCAGCGATAGCGCTGAGAGTGGCCGTGTTGACCGCATGCCAGTTGCCGTCCCGGTCGACACGACCTGCCACCGCCACCCCCAGCGGCTCGCCACGCCGGTAGTTTACATCCTCGAGAAGTGCGCCGATCGACTGCAGTTGACCATCGAGGTCGGCACCGGCCTGGGTGGGGCGTTGCCGGCGGGCGCTGACGACCCCGTCGACGATACGTGCAACGGCAATCTTGGTGCCGCCCAGATCGACGGCAAAGCCTGCAACCGTCATCGCGCACTCCGCACTGCATCGACGAACCAGCCGGTGACTTGCTCAAGCCGTGTAAGAGCACTGCCCACCGTCACGGCGTCAGCGCCCTCGGCAATCGCCTGCCGAGCCAATTCAGGTGTGTTGATGCGCCCTTCGGCCATGACAAAGGCACCCAAGTCCCGGTAGGCGCGGATGAGGCCAAAGTCGGGACCAGCATTGAGACGATCGGTCGCCGCCGTGTAACCAGACATCGTCGTTCCGAGGATAGTCGCGCCCCCAGCAAGTGCGATCTGCCCGTCCTCCAGAGTGGAGCCATCGGCCATGGCCAGGCGCCCTGCCCCGATGATTGCCGCCAGCACACTCTCCCGCGGATCTGGCCGCGGGCGATTGGTGGCGTCATAGGCTATGATGTCGGCGCCGGCTTCGGCCAATTCCAAGGCTTCGTGAACCCGAACCGTGATGCGAACTGGCGTATCGGGGAGGTCTGACTTGACGATGCCAATGATCGGCACGTCTACGACTGGGCGCACGGCGCGGAGGTTGTCGATGCCTTCGATGCGCAAGCCCACCGCACCGCCGGCGACAGCCGCCCGCGCCATGGCCGCGACGATGTGAGGATCGTCCATGGGACCATCGTCGATCGGCTGGCAAGACGCCACCAGTCCGCCGCGGAGGCGCTCCAGAATTGCGGACATGTCAGCTCCTTTCATGTGAACGGCGCCGGAGGACCGGCAGCCGTTCCTTCACCGATCAAGCTGCCTTGGCGTTGCAATCGCGCACGATCTTGTCGATCGCATCCAGCGTCGCTGCATCGAGGGGCTTCAGCGGGGCGGTGAGGGTGGCGGCGCTTAACAGGCCCTTGATACCCATGGCGGCCTTGAACGCTCCAACTCCGGCTGCGTCACCGGAGCGGCCCGTCGCGACGAAGACGATCTCGAACAGTCGGTTGAGATATTCCTGCTCGGCAATGGCGGTCTTCATGTCCCCCGCCTTAGCTGCTTTCCAGAGACGGACGTAGGCGGCGGCATCGACGTTGGCGAGGCCGGGCACGGCACCGTCGGCACCTATCATAGCCATGGCGTCGACCACCACCTCATGTCCGGTGAAGAGGGCCAGCGGGTGACCCGCATCCCGGTTCATGGCGATCAGACGTCGGAAACCGACATCATCTCCCGAGGAATCCTTGACGCCCGCAATAACGCCTTCCTTGCCGAGCTGCACCAGCAGGCGCGGCGGTAGCTTCTTGTGGGACCGCACTGGGATGTCATAGGCAAAGAGCGGCACATCGATGCCGGCGCGGATCATCCGAAAATGCTCGGCGATCTCGGCCTCATCATTGATGGTGTAAAGTGGCGCAGTGGTCACGATAGCGTTGGCTCCGGCCTCGATCATGGCGCGGGCGGTACGAATGACGCTCGGGGCGCTGACTTCCATGGCACCGGCGATGACCGGCACACGACCGGCAACGGTGGCGGAGATGGCTTTCACCACGGAAATGCGGCTTTCCTCCGAAAGGTATGCGACCTGGCCGGTAGAGCCGAGCGCAAAGATGCCATTCACGCCCGACGTAATCAGGTATTCAATGACGCGCTTAAGATCATCGAAGTGGATGCTGCCATCGTCATTGAGAGGCGTTACGACAGGCGGGATGATGCCGTGGAAGGACATAGGTGTTTATTCCGGTTGTCAGAGGAAGGCGTTGGAAGGTGTTTCCGCGGGGGGTGCCCGCAAGAGGCTTGGAGCGGCAGCCAGCAGAGTGCGGGTGTAGTCCTGAGAAGGGCTGTCTAGCACCTGGTCGCTGGGCCCGAACTCGATGACCTTGCCGCGATGCATCACCGCGATGTCGTCCGAGATGTGGCGCACAGTTTGGATGTCGTGGGAGATGAAGACCATGCCAAGGTTCAGCTCGCGCTTGAGGTCCTGCAGGAGATTGAGGATCTGCGCACGCACCGACACGTCTAGGGCAGATGTTGGTTCGTCGGCCACGATGACCTTCGGTTTGAGCGTCAAGGCACGGGCAATGGCCACGCGCTGACGTTGCCCGCCGGAGAGCTGGGCGGGAATAGCATCGAGTACCGATTGCGGCAGACCCACAAGGCTGACGAGCTCAGCAACACGCTTGCGGCGGCTCTGTTCGTCGCCGATGCGGTGCACACGCAATGGATCAAGCAGCGCCTCGCGCACCAGCATGCGGGCGTTGAGAGCCGTCGCCGGATCCTGGAACACCACCGAGACGACGCGCCCGATGCGCTTGCGGGTGGAGGCGTCAAAACGGCGAACCTGTTCACCGCCGAACCAGATCTCACCCGAACTCGGCTCCAGAAGGCCGATGAGCACCTTGGCAGCGGTGGACTTGCCGGATCCGGATTCACCAACCACCCCAAGGGTGCGGCCCGCATACACGGCCAGCGAGACCTTATCCAGCGCCCGAAGCACGATAGGCTTCAGGCCTGGGGAGCGTATGCGGAAGTCGACTGATACATCGCGCAGTTCAATGACCGGAGCACCAGCCTGCTGAGGAGTTGACATCATGTTCATGCGGGCTCCTCCATAGGCAACACCACCGCATCGTCCGGATGTGACGCGTAGAAATGCTCCGTCCCGGGTATCTGCCGGAAGACTGGCACCACGCCGGCACTGCGGGCAGGATTGGACGAGCGTGGCGCGAACCGGTCGCCGGGTGGGAATTCTCGCGGAGAGGGCACCGTACCCTTGATCTGGTGCAGGCGCGCCGCGCTGGCCTCAATGCTGAGCACGGCCCCGAGCAGACCCCGAGTATACTCATGTACCGGCTGGGTGAGGATCTCGCGGGTGCGGCCCTGCTCTACCATCTGGCCGGCATACATTACGGCAATGCGGTGTGAGATCTCTGCCACCAGTGCCAGATCATGCGAGACGAACAGCATGGCGAAACCCAGCTCCCTACGCAGGCGATCAAGCAGTTCCACAACCTGCTTTTGAACCGTCACGTCCAAAGCTGTCGTGGGCTCGTCGGCAATGACTAGTCGCGGATTGCGGGTTAGAGCCATTGCGATCAGCACACGCTGTCTTTGCCCGCCCGAAAGTTCGTGCGGATAAGCGTTGAGCGTGCGGGCGGGATCGAGGCCCACCATCTCTAGCAGATCCTGGGCCGAACGGGTGCCTCCGCGGGAGGTCAGCTGCTTCATCTGCGAGCGGATCAGCATCGCCGGGTTCAACGATGAGAGAGCGTCTTGATAGATCATGGCGATGCCCTTGCCCCGGAGAGCATTACGGTCGCTCTCATCCATGGTGAGCAGGTTTTTGCCCTCGAAGAGAATTTCGCCGCTGATCTGGGCCCTGGGATCGAGTAGCCCCATGATGGCCAAAGAAGTAATGGACTTACCGCAGCCGGATTCACCTACCAGTGCGACCGTCTCGCCCGCCCGGACGCTGAACGAGATGTTGTCCACTACGTTGACGTTGCCGTGGCGCGGAAAGGCGATGCTGAGATTACGCACTTCCAGAAGAGGCGCACCGCTGTCGTCCATGACCATACGGTCGGTGCGGGCGAGCTCCACGCGCCGCAGTTCCGCAAGCCGTTCTTCAAGTGATACAATAGGTTCTGCCGCGGCGCCCCGTGCATCGGTCTTGGGCTGATCAACCTGGTCGATTGCAGCGTCAACCGCACTGGGATCAACGTGGGTACGAGCACGCGGGGCGGCCATGGCATCAGTCATGCCCTCCGCCAGTACATTGAGTGCAAGAACCGTTATGGTGATCAGCAGACCGGCAAACAGCGTCGACCACCAGGCGCCAGACATCACCAGCTGGCGGCCGGCGGCGATGACGTTGCCCCATGATGGCGCCGGATCGGGCACCCCCGCCTGGATGAAGGAGAGCGAGGCTTCGAAGACGATAGCGTCCGCCACCAGTACCGTGCCGAACACCAGGATTGGTGCAAGGCAGTTGCGAGCAACGTGACGGATCAGGATGTGCGGAGTCGAAGCGCCCATCACCCGAACGGCAGCCACGTAGTCTTCGCCGTACTGGCCGATGATGTTGGCGCGGATCACGCGGGTGAGCTGCGGTGTGTAGAGAAAAGCGATCGTCAGAACCAGGGCGGGTAACGACCGCCCGAACACGGTTACGAACACCACAGCAAGCGCGATGCCCGGAAAGGACATGACCATGTCCAGCACTCGCATCAGCACTTCCGAGACCCAGCGGCCGGACGTGGCGGCAATCGCGCCCAGAACCGCAGCGGCCAGCAGCGCCACCCCCGTTGCCGCAAGTCCGATCACCAGCGATGCGCCGGCGCCGTGGACGAGGCGGGAGAAGATATCACGCCCCTGCCGGTCGGTGCCGAACCAGTGGGACCCGTCAGGCGCTGCAGGTCCACGGGTCAACCCGGTGGCAAGCGGGTCATAGGGCGCGATGAAGGGTGCAAACACCGCCATCAGGCACACGCAGGCGATGATGGCCAGCGCGATCTTTGAGGGTGTCGGAAGGTGCTTCAGCCCGGAAAGACGCATGCCAGGGAACGAGAGCTTTTGGGTCAGTTCGTTTCTGATCACGTCAGACGCTCCTGATGCGCGGGTTGACCAGCACGTACAGCAGGTCAACAACGACGTTGATCACCACGAAAGCCAGTGCCACGGTGAGCGTCACGCCCTGGATGAGATTTGGCTCATTGTTGCTGACGCCGTTCATGATCAACATCCCCATTCCGTTGATGTTGAAGATGATCTCGATGATGACGGCGCCACCTAAGAGATAGCCGACACGCAGGCCGAGCACGGTGATGGGGGTAATCAGAGCGTTGCGCAGAACGTTGCGACCAACAACGACGTGGCGGGGAATGCCGGCGCCCAGTGCGGTGCGCACATAGTCTCTGTCCAGCTCCTCGACCATGGCGGTGCGCACCACGCGCGAGAGTTGCCCGATCACCGGAATGGCAAGAGCGACCGCAGGCAGGAGCATGCGCAGGAACCAGCCACCGAAGTTTTCAGTGATCGACGGAAGCCGCCCGGATGTCGGCAGCAGCGAAACCACGCCCACTTTGTGGCCGAGCAACTGGATCAGCAACACGGCGAGCCAGAATGATGGCGTGGACAGCGAGGCGATGGACAAGAACCGGATTACCTGATCGGGCCAACGATCTCGATAGATCGCCGCGAGCACGCCAAGCAGCAGCGAGAAAATGATGGCGATGATCAGGCCAAGGAATGTCAACTGCAGCGTGATCGGAAAGGCCTTGGCGACTTCATCGATCACCGGCAGTTCACGCGCTGAATAGGTGCCAAGGTCGAGTCTGGTAAGGCCGCCGAGAAACGAGATGTAGCGGGTCAGCAGCGGATCATCGAGCCCGTGTTCGGCCCGGTATTGTTGCCGCGCCTCCACAGAGGCCCCTTCGCCCAGCGCGGTAAGCGCAGGGTCGACCTTCGAGAAGGACATGATGAAGAAGACGAGAAACGTAATGCCGAAAATCATGATCGGCAGTTGTACGAGGCGCCTTCCGATCAGGTTGAGCACGTTCAGCATGGACCGCTGGCTCACTTTTTGGTGGAGAAGAAGGGTGGACCAGGTCCCGGGCATACCCGGGACCTGAGTTTACCAATGATGTCCCGGCCGGCGCTGCGGCGCCAGCGGACTAAGGCCTACTTCTTGACGCCAACGTCGAGGAAAGACAGGCCGGTGGTCGGCACCGGACGGAAGTTCTCGAGCTCGTCCTCGTTCCAGGCGGTCGGCAGCTGGCGATGCAGCAGCGGATAGAGCGGAACCTGCTCGGAGATGAGGTCGAAAGCTTCGTTCCACTTAGCCTGCTGCTCCTCACCGGAAAGCCGTACGGCTTCTTCGAGGATAGAAGTCAGCTGCTGGTATTCTTCACTGTCGGCCCAACGATAGCGGTCCGTAGGCCAGACATTGTCGCCAAACCACCACTGCATCAGCAAGTCAGCGTCGTTGCCGAAAACCGACGGGTCACCGGGCGCGATCATGGCCTGCATTTCGTTGGCGTCCACCTTGACGTACTGTCCGCCAGATTGACCGATATCAAGGGTGACATCGAAGCCAACTGCATCAAGCGATTCCTTGACGATCGGCGCAACGTCCTTAACCCAGCCATGATCGGTGCTCAGTAGAGTGATGTCGAGCTCGGAAACGCCGGCCTCCGCCAAGAGCTCGCGAGCCTTGTCCGGATCGTAGGCGTAGACGGTCGACGCCTCATGGAAGTTCGGATGTGTCTCGGGCAGGAAGGACTTAGCCGCAGCGGCGTTGTCGAGCATGCCAGTGCCGATGATCTTGTCCATGTCGAGCGCGTAGAGGAACGCCTGACGGACGCGAACATCATCGAACGGGGGGGCGGCGGTGTTGAACATGGCGAAGAGCAGGCCGAAGGACTGAGCCTTTTCCACGGTTGCCACGGCCGAGAGCGAGTCGATGTCGATATAGGGGACATCTTCGATGGCCATCACCGTCCCAGAGCTCAAAGCGTTAACACGAGCGGTGGGATCAGCAATCAGGTTCCAGACCATCTCCTGAGCAAGAGCCGGGCGTGGTCCGGTATAGGCCTCGTTACGCTCGAAGACGATCTGCGCTTCCGGAACGGCCGAAACAAGGCGGTAGGGTCCGGTGCCGATCGGCAGGTTGCCGAAGCCCGTCGGATCCGCTTCTACGGCAGCACGGGGCACGATCTTGATAGAGCCAATACGCTCGTTGAACAGCGAGAACGGGTACTTGTTGGTGAACTTCACCGTCGTTTCGTCGACCGCCTCAACCTTGTCGATAAACGACACGAAGGAACGGAACAGCGAGTTCGAGTTGGGGTCGAGCACGCGCTCGGTCGAAAAAACCACGTCATCCGCCGTGACCGGCGTGCCATCGTGGAAGACTGCGCCGTCACGGAGCTTGATGGTGTACTCTATCCCGTCAGAGCTGGTCGGCATTTCGGCCGCTAGAGCCGCATAGGGCTCACGAGTCACGGGATCAAGATCGACCAAACCTTCCAGAGTGTGCCAGTTGGCGGCGACAGTGACTGCACCCGACGCGCTCATCGGATCGAACGTGCCGGATAGGCCGTAAGCGATGCCGGCCTGGATGGTGGCATCGAGATCGATGTTCTCCATCACCGGCTGCGCGGTGGCGACGTTTACACCCAGCATTGACAGCGAGGCGAGTGCCCCGGCTGCCAACAACAAAGCGCGGCGAGAGACTCCCTTTGGGACGAAACGCATGAAAACTCCTCCATTGACATCAGACGTCAGATGTCTTCTAGACAATTGTGTGCTGCTGCGCAAGCCATGTATTCCAGTTATCAAGCAGCACCCCGCCGCTTTGGTGCGGCCGCAGATTTGGAGGGACGATGAACGGCCTGACACAGGCGCAAAGCGGTGAACTCCGAATGAGGCGAAGCACCACAGCCGAAGAAATCAAGCGTCTGATCCTCACGTCCGGCTTGCGTGCTGGCGATCCGATTCCAACCGAAACCGAACTCTGCCAAGAGCTGGGGGTCTCGCGCTCATCGGTGCGTGAAGCCATTCGCCGCCTGGCTACCCTTGATATTGTTGAGGTTCGTCACGGACATGGGACCGTGGTTGGCCAGATGAGCCTTGCCCCACTGGTGGAGACTTTGGTGTTCCGCGGCGTACTGTCGCCGGGGGACGACCTTGAGGCGCTGCGTGAGGTAGTCGACATGCGATGCGCTTTTGACCTAGCCCTCAGCGAACGCGTAGTGGCCGTTCACAAGGGCAGCGACAACGCGGTGATCGAGGATCTGGTAAACCGCATGCTCGCATGCGCGGAGGCGGAAAGGCCTTTCCTTGCCGAAGACCGGCAGTTTCACACCGAGTTACTTGCGCCGGTCGGCAATCAACTCGCCGTCCAGCTAGTGACGGCGTTCTGGGATATTCACACGGCGGTTCTGCCCAAGCTCGACCTCGCTCTGCCATCCGATCTGCGGCAGACGGCCAACGCTCACGGGGACCTCTACCGCTCGGCCCAACAGGGCGACGGCGACGCTTATCGTCGGGCGGTAGTTGACCATTACGAGCCATTGCTTCGAATGCTTAAAGGCAAGTCTACCCCTTAGCTTGGCGATGCCGGACCCCCGTTCGTTCAGCACGGGCGTTCCGGCCCATTGTCCCACACTTGCCATCACAGGCCGATCTCGTCCTCGGCGCAACAGCAAAAGAACAATTATGACACTTCCCCTTACCGACGTGATCCTGTCGAGCCGAGCTCGTGGCATTCTCATCGACGGCCCTTCACCGGACTTGCTGCCTGCAGACCTCGAAGAGGCATACCAAGTACAGACGGAAACCGCGCTGGCGTTGGCACCCGTCGGAGGATGGAAGGTGCAACCCTACCCTGAGCGAGGTGAGCCGATGGCGTCCCCTCTACTGCGCAGTACTGTACTCGGGGATGGTGCGTCGATCGAGCTCTCAGGATTGGCCCAGCCAGCAATTGAGGCAGAGCTGGCCGTTAGCCTAAAGCATGACCTTCCCCCGATTCCGGGAGGCTACGGCGTAGATGAGGTTAGAGATGCGGTCGCCAGCATCCATCTGGCAATCGAGGTCATTGGGTCGCGTTTTCTAGACCGGACACACATGACAACGCTCGCCGGGGTGGCCGACCTTCAGAACAACGAAGCGGTGGTGTTGGGTGGGGCAAGATCGGCGGAGAATTGGCCGGAGTTCAGCCGACAGCGGATCGCTATGTTCGTAGACGGGGTAGAGGTTGGGAGGGTGGAAGCCGGCCAAGACACCGCGCGCACGCTTCGCTCGCTCGCCTGGCTCGCCAACCACGCCGCCGAGCGGGGTTTGCCGCTAAAGACCAGAGATGTAGTCATTACCGGAGCCCGGATCGGCGCGCTGCCTCTGACCGGTGATCGGGTTACTGTGGAGGGGGATGGGTTCGAAACCGTGTCGGCCACGTTGGCATAAGATCGGTCATGGGTATTTTGCGCATTGGCGCTGGCCAGAGCTCAATCCTGGAGCAGTCGCATGTGTGAAGGGGAGCGACCATTCCTTCAACCTCGTGACTGGGTAGCCGGACTGTCACTACTGATCCTGTGTCAGTTGGCAGGGGAAGTCCTTGTGCTAGCGGCGCGCCTGATGCTGCCGAGCCTGCTTTTTCCTGGACCAATCTTGGGTCTTCTGTTGCTACTCGTTGTTTTAAAGGTGCTTGGGGAACGCGCGCAGGCGGTGGTCGGCGTGGGCAATGCCCTGCTCGGCATCCTGACACTACTGTTCGTTCCCTCTGCCGTCGGAATCATGCAGCAAGGCGAACTGATCCGCGATTGGGGCTTACCGCTGCTCCTGGCCGTGGTGGTATCGACGGTGATGACCCTGCTCGTCACCGTTGGCGCTTTCATCGGCACCGAAAGGCTACTGGCGAGAAAACGCTCATGATCCATATGGAGCCCGTCTGGGCTCACCTAACCGCGTCACCGCTGACTTGGCTGAGTGTCACGCTCGTTGCCTACACCGCCTCGCTATGGATCGCTGGGCGCTTCGACAACTCCCCGCTTGCCAACAGCGTGCTGATTTCTGCCGCCATCATCATTCCGGTCCTGCTGCTCACCCGCACGCCATACCCCACCTATTTACAAGGCGCGAACCTGATCCACTTTCTGCTCGGCCCGGCGACAACTTCCCTGGCAATTCCCTTGTTCGCCAACCGGGCTGCTGTGAAACGTTCACTTCTGCCCATCGCGGTGGCGCTGGTCGCGGGAAGCCTGACGGCAGTGGGTAGCTCACTTCTTGTTGCTACGCTGTTCGGCACCCCCGTTCAGGTACTGGCATCGCTGGCGCCAAAGTCGGTCAGTGCTCCAATTGCAATGGACCTGGCGCAAGGGCTGGGCGGTATTCCTGCTGTCGCCGCTGTAATCGTGGTATTCACTGGAATCACTGGCGCAGTAGTCGTCACTCCGATGATGAACGCCCTGCGCATACACAACTATCCTGCCCGTGGCTTCGCCGTAGGCATTGCCGCTCACGGCATCGGCACCGCGCGGGCGCTCCAGGTCAGCGGCGCGGCAGGCGCATTCTCGGGCACAGCAATGGCGCTCAACGGCGTGTTCACTGCCGTACTATTCTTGATTTTTTTCTCCACTAGACCGTGACCTCCCCTCCACCTTGTGGAAAGGCCCAGCCCACTCTGATGGTCTACTTTGGGGCCGGCACCAGACTGACCAGTTCTGGTGCCGAGAGGTTGATTAGCTGCCATTCCGAGCAAATAATCTGATCGGCGGCAAGCGACCCCAATTCTGCCGTTCAGTGGCAGAAGGTAGTTCCCTGAAACCAGCCACTCGGTAAAGGCCTTGCCGTCGTGAGATTCTGCCAGGCGAATCTGTGTTCTGGAGACCAGGACGGGGTTCAAGCGGTCGGCAAGAGGCCTAGGCCTCGTGCCAGTTCTGATCAATCGCTGCGTTGCCATTTGTAAGAAGGGTTCTGTGGGTGTGGCGCGTGGATTTGCTTTCCCCTGCTAGCTTAAGCGCAGCAGGCCGAGTTTCCGCGGTGGCGGGCAATTGAGTGCGCGGGTCGCCCGCTTCGATCCTGAATATCTCAACGATCCGGTCGAGCGCGGTCGCCTGTTGGTCGGTTTGAGCGATTGCCGCGTTAGTTTCCTCAACCAGGGCGGCGTTGTGCTGCGTCATTTCGTCCAGCTGACGCACCGCAGCAGTGATCTCCTTTATCGAGGAAGCCTGCTCGCGGCTAGCATCGGCGATCGTCTGCATTTGCGCGGTGTTGCTCCGAGCTGCCTTGAGCATCGCCACAAGCTTTTCGGCAGCTTTGGCTACGAGCCTTGACCCACCGTCAACCTCGGTAGCGCTCTGCTCAATGAGAGCCTTCACCTCGGAGGACGCCTCGGCCGCTGATTGGGCCAGACGACGTACTTCGATGGCCACGACGGCAAAGCCCTTGCCTGCTTCCCCGGCACGTGCAGCTTCGACCGATGCATTGAGAGCCAAAAGGTTGGTTTGGAAGGCGATATCATCGATCATTTTGATGATGTCGGAAACTTTGGCCGATGAGGTGGTGATCCGCTCCATCGCTGCGGTCGCCAGCCCCATGGCCTCACCCCCTTCTTCGGCCGACTGGCTGACTGAGGTAGCAGTTTTTGTGGCTTCCTGCGCCCGACCAGCATTCTCCATTACTGTCACAGCCAGCTGCTCCATGGTTGCTGAGGTTTCTTCGATGGTCGCAGTCTGGCGAGTAGTGCGGTCAGAGAGGTCATTCGTTCCCGACATGATTTCGATCGTCGCGCCCCTAAGTTCATTGGAGGTTAGCCGGAGCTTCGTGACGACGTCATTCAGGCTTTCGGCCGTGCGATTGAAATCGTCCTTGAGACGCTGCGACTTGGCGGGCAGGTCCGCCGTGATGCGATGCCTGAGATTGCCGGAAGCGAGAGCGGCGAGGCCTTCGGCCAGAACCTCCACGGCCGCTGCGTCGTCCTCGGCTTCGCGTTCTTTCGCCTGCTGTACTGCCGCCCTCTCCTGTTCGCTCATGGCCCGATCGGCTTCATGCTGCTGTCGTGCCTGGATGGCCTCGGATTCGGCAATGCACTTCTCAATCGCTGATTGTTTGAAAACCAAGACGGCCCTTGCCATATCTCCGACTTCATCACGTGCAGTAGTTGCCGGAACGTCGATGTCATTGTGGCCACCGGCCAACCCAGCCATTGCTGAGGTCAGCGCGTTGACAGGCCGAGTGATCGAACGGGCAATCAGAAAGGCCGAGGCGCCCATCAGCAGGAGACCGGCCAGCAAGGCGGCACCCAGTATGAACACATTCTCCCAGAACATGGCCTCTAGATCGTCGATATAGACGCCAGTGCCAACAACCCAACCCCAGGATGTTCCCGTGACGTGAGAGAGCTTGGGTTGTGGAGTGTCGCTGCCAGGCTTGGGCCATAGGTAGTCCACAAAGCCGGAGCCATGAGCTTCGACTGTTCTGACAAATTCGACGAACAAGCGTTTGCCGTTCGGATCAGCGTTTTGGGAAAGATCCTGGCCGTCGAGCTCGGGTTTGATGGGGTGCATCACCATCACCGGACCCATGTCATTGATCCAGAAATATTCACTCCCGCTGTAGCGCATCGCCTTGATGGCTTCGAGTGCCTGAAGCTGCGCCTCATCCAGGGGCACTTCGCCTGCTTCAACACGGGCTGCGTGATACTCGATGATTGCCGTCGCGCTGTCGGTCATTGCAGACAACAGTGCTTTGCGGTCCTCCACGAGATGATGCTGAGTGTTGAAGAGGGAAAAGACAGTTCCCGCCGCCATCATGGCGAGTGCAAGCGCACCCATGATCAGGAGTTTGGTTGAAATGCGCAGCGTCATCGTCTCTTCCCGAATAAATGCCCTCAAGGCATTTAAGTAGGCGACGGTGAAGATCGCACTAAGCAAGAAAGCGAGAGGACCGCGCCGCGCTGCGTTTGGCCACCGGTAAGCCTACGTTCTGCTGAGAGCTTGCCAGCTAGGCCGACACACGAGTATCCTACATTTACTGCCCTGCTCTTGGGGTGCAAACTCTATCCATGGCTGACCAGGAAATCCAAGATTACCTATCTGGTAAGAACACGGACACAATCCAGGTCTTCATGGATTTTAGAAAGCATGCGCTGGCAGCTGGAAAGGATGTGGCCGAGAAGGTCTCCCGCACCATGGTGGCGTGGAAGGGGAAGCGCACATTCGCGACGGCGTACATCAAAGGCAGATATCTTGAGTGCTCTATCGACCTTCTGCATGCTGTGGAACACCAGCATCTGAAGGCTTCGTTTCGCACCACGAAATCGGTGGTCACCAACCGCTTCACGCTCGAACCTGATGAAGAGATCGACGTGGAAATGCAAGGGTGGCTTCGCGAGGGGTACCGACAAGTTGGTCCGGGTACCCGCAACCACTAATTCGGTGAGCAAAGGAGTTGGCGCCCGGGAGCTATAGTCTGACAGGATTCCCCCTTGGCTGTGGGAGTCACCTAGCATATCGCAAAGCCTCCTCATTCTGACCGCAACTTCGAGCGACGCCAAGCTCCCCGCGCAAGAAGTATTGGCCCGGCAGTTGGAACAGCATAGTTGGACTGGGATGCACTGCAGGTCCGGTCGAGAGTTTGCCGCCTGGCTCGGGCTCACGCCATCCCAAAACTCCAGTGGTGGCAAGGACCGCCTCGGCCGCATCACCAAGATGGGCGATCGGTATTTGAGGAAGCTGCTTGTGATCGGCGCGACATCGTTGATCCGCGGAGCCAAATACAAACCGGACACCGCAGACCCCCGGCTTGTCGCACTCCTGGCGAGGAAACCGGTGCGCGTGGCGAGTGTCGCCATGGCGAACAAGATGGCACGGCTGGTCTGGGCGATCATGACCCGTGGCGAGGTCTACCAGGCTCGCCATGCCCCACATCTGATGGCGTAAACTGCCAAGACTTGAAGCGGGAAACAGTTCGAGCCGAATAATCGGCTCCATGAGGTTGTGAGAGCGAAGCGATGTGATGGCGAAACCGGTCAGGCCGGAAACAGGGACAACCCACAGCCAGTCCGAGGCGTTATAGCCTGCTTAGCAGATTGGGACCTTGTTCGCCGACCCCATCAGGGCCAGCAGTCTCCTACGGCTGCATCAATAGGCCGGACAGAAGACTGCACCCGACCAACGCGCCAGAACGTCGAATTACCTCTTGCAATGCGGGAGCCATCCACAGAGGACCGGCAGCTGTCGAGAAGCCGAGGCGGAAGCGTGGATCTTCGATTGGGGGCTCGAAGCCGACCGGCGGTGCAGGCTTCCAACTGTCCTACCCATGTGATCGGCTCATCCGGAAATCGCCCGAACCGCATCACTTGCTGCAGCCCGCCACCAGAGGCTATTTCTGTCGTCAGGGGGCCGAAGATGTTGATACGCGAAGGCGACCAACGCGATCTTGCAGTAGATATCCGTCTTGCCACTCTGCTGGCCGGCATAGCGGGCGCCCTGAACGCCGCTGGCTTTCAGGCGGTGGGTCTGTTCTCAGCGAACATGACCGGTAACTTGTCAGCATTCTCAGACCATCTAAGTCTCGGCGAACTCGGTGCAGCGGCCCTGTTCGGGGCGCTTCTGGTAGTGTTCATTGCTGGGGCGTGCACCTCGGGGCTTCTGATTGAAGCGGGGCGGAAGCGGCAGATCCGTGCAATATATGCGTTTAGCATTGTACTTGAGGGATTGCTGCTGTTGTTGCTCGGTGGCGTGGATATCTTCATTCCCGCCTTCGACAGTAGCGCCCTCCTCGTACTCGGACTGAGCTTTGTCATGGGGTTGCAGAACGCAGCAACGACAAGGATCTCCAACGCGAGAGTTCGCACCACCCACGTGTCTGGCATGGCGACTGACATCGGGCTTGGACTTGCGGCCCTCTTTGACCGGGCCCCACAGAGGGAGAGTGCACTTGCCAGGCTGCGCTTATATACAAGCACGATCATAGCTTTCCTGATCGGTGGCATCGTCGGAGTTGCGCTTTATCTCACAATCGGTGGCTACCTCCTCGTGTTCGCTGCAGCGATCCTGTTCGCCATCGCCCTGCCCGAGGTGAAACGCGCTGGAACCTCCTAGAAGAGGCACAAGGAGAATGCAGTCTGCTCAACGACCGTGGCCCCGAGCATTGTTGGTTTGATCTATCGGTCTTAGTATTCTTCCGCGGGGGCGGCATCCATGATCCATGTTCAGCCAAAGCTTTACCACGTGGTGTTCTGGGAGACTGAGGATCGCTCAACTTCAGGCGGTCTGCGGATGCAATTTGACACTCTCGGGGCGGCGCTTGCAGCGTTCGAAGAACACCAACGGCACGGCCAATACCGCACTGGCATCCTCATGGAGTCGCAGAAGATCAGTGGCGTCTGGAAGCTTATCGACCGCTTCCCACGATAGAAGCTATCTCGGGGTGCAGGTATTCCGGCCTGCTCGCCACACGGCACAAATTGAGGGCTAAGTACTAGGGGGCATGTGCCTGCTGGCGATTGCACATCTCCTTCGGGCCGAATGCTACTGGCCTTTCAGTTGCGGGCATACCATCGGGCTTCCCTGGCATCGACTATATTGGAGCTCAGCTCGAACCCTATGACGTGGGCAGGTTGGCGCATCGGGCGGGCAACTTTTCACGCGCTATCGTGGTCTCAAGGAGCTGTGAGGGGGTGCCGCGAAGTCGCTCCCCCATTCTCAGCGCATGCCGGCTATTCGCTGAGAGGGTGCGGCTCCTTGATCTGGCTCAAACACGGCGGCGAGGGCGAGGGTTAAAAGCTCCCGCAGCAAGGAGCAAAATCATGAATTCGTTCGATAGATCGGCCAACCTCCGCCGTGATGAAAACATCGCCGACGACGTGATGGAGGCCCTGTGGCAGGACGCCTTCCTGGACGCCCATGGCATGGAGGTCACTGTGCAGGATGGTGTCGTCATCCTCAAGGGCCAAGACCTTGATCGACTCCAGGTAGAGCACGCAATCGAATTGATCGAGGATCTGCCGATTGTTGACGACGTGGTCGATGGTACCACCTCGCGAAAACTGAGGGCTGCGGCCTAGGGTAGTGTTCAACCCCGAGCGGCACCTCCCGTCCCGCAGCCTTCTCCGTCAGGCGATAAGCGCCAGCTCCTCGGCATTGACATGAAAGAGCGCGGAAAGCACGTCCGACTGCGTCACCATGCCAATGAGGATGCCTTGATCATCGAGCACCGGCAGGTGGTGGTGGCCCGTCTCGGCCATCACCTGTACCACGCGGGCGATCGGCATTGCCTGGGAGACACAACGGACTTGCGAACTCATCAGCTCACGTGCCTTGCCACGAAGAGGCCGGTCTGAGTTCGTCATCGCGCGCAAACGCCAGCCGAGCCCCGTGGCAACGGGAGCTGGACCCCAGTCCGCCTTTTCCAGCAGGTCAGTTGCCGTGAGTATGCCGACAACGGTTCGGTCATCTTCAACTACGGGCAATGCCTTGAGGCCATGGCTCCGCAGCAGCCGCAGACACACCCGTAGAGTGGTGGCGGGTGCGACCGTGATCACCTCGCGTGACATGATTGCACCCGCGGTCACGCCTCCGGATCGTCGTGAGAAGGCCATCGCCTCTGCACGTTGTAGAACCTCCTCCAGATCGGCCGGGTCTACGGGCACAATATCGTCTCGTTCCTGGATGGCGGTTGTCAGGTCCTCGATCGTGACGCCGAGGCTACCGCCGCCCCCACTCCCCACGCTCGGGAGCGATACGCCCGCGCTAGGACGGTGCGGGTATTCTTTCCCGGTCAACTTGTTGAACAAGAGGGCCAGGAGCAACAGGAGCACAGAATTGAGCCCGACAGGCCATAGTATGAAGCCATAGCCGAGCTCTGTGATCGCCGGACCGCCGATCACGGCCGTAAGCGCAACGGCGCCGCTGGGCGGATGGAGGCAACGGCAGGTCAGCATCAGCCCTATACTGACTGCCACGGCGAAAGCTGCAGCAACCATTGGCTGAGGAATGAGAAGGGCGGCCGTGACGCCCACCAGCGCTGCCAGGCAATTGCCAGCCAGGATCGACCAGGGCTGGGCGAGTGGGCTGGTTGGCACTGCAAATAGCAGCACCGCCGAGGCACCAATCGGTGCCATCAACAGCGGGATTCCTGCGTCCGAGCCAACCGCAGCAGCAGTCACGATTCCCGTCACCAATATTCCGGCGAACGCCCCCAACGCAGCACGCGCTCGTTCATGCCCACTGACAGGAACAAGGTTGGGCAGGAACTGGTTGAGAAATGCAAGTCGCAACATGGCAGCTGAGTAGCAGCGGAGCTGGAAAAGCTCAAAGGCTTAGCGCCCAAATTTCATGCGTTCCGCGCAAATGTTGTGCAATCAGAAGAGCTCACGAAGTGAAGTGCAGGGCACGCATATGCATTGCCCGAGCGAAGGCTTACGATTTCTCGAAGAGCCCGGTTGGGAAGCCATCCAGACTGACTTGGTTCTTCTCCCGCCAGTATGCCTCGACACCCTCTACTCCCTTAGCCTCCGCCCAAGCATCCATCTGCGGTCGCTCTTGCTTGTAATCAAACAGCGGCACGCCGAAGCCACACGAAGTTTGCACCAGATCGATGTCAAGCTGCACCATCTGGCGCGCTCCGAGGGGAGGATCGTCGTCAAACAACGTGGACAGAAGGTGCCGATACTCGGAGCTGTCACGGTGAATCACGTGCCCCCGCCCGTAGAGGCGCATTATGAGCGGCGGCCCCTCCACCGCACAGAACATGATGGTCAATCGGCCATCCTTCTTCAGGTGGGCTGCGGTCTCGTTCCCGCTGCCCGTCCGGTCCAGATAGAGGACGGAATTGTCCCCGAGCACCCGGAACATATCGGTGCTTCGTGGCGAGACGTTCACGTGCCCAGTCGGAGCCGAGGATGCGGTGAAGAACATGCGCTGTGCGGCAATGAACCGGCGGTGGTGCGCTTCGAGTGATGGAAACTGCTTGGCCATGGTTCAACAATGCCATGCCAAGCTGCCGCTGCAAACCCTGGCACCCACTCACTGCCTGAACAAGACCTTCCCCACGGAAGTTCGCACCGGCAAGCACCACCGCAGAACGATGCAATTGTTTTGACGCAAAGACGCATGGAGACCTCGGAGGTAGATGGAAGCAACTCCAAGAGGTGTTTCGATGAGTGCTCCAGCCGTGGCTAGAAAGCCAGTACCCCGGGGAATCCGCCACACCGGTCCGGTGATCCTCGCCTACGGTTTCCGTCCCTTCTTCTTGGCTGCCGGGATTTGGGCCGTCTTGGCTATGACGCTCTGGATCGGGGCACTGGCAGGCGGCATCTCCATCGGTGGAAGCTATGGCGGTGCTGCGTGGCATGCCCATGAGATGCTGTTTGGCTATAGCTCCGCAGCGTTGGCCGGTTTCCTGCTGACCGCGATCCCGAATTGGACTGGTCGCCTACCGGTCTCAGGCACTCCGCTTGCGGTGCTTTGCGCCGTGTGGCTTGCGGGACGGTTGGCGCTCATCGCTCCGGACTTTATCGGATTGCCAGCTGCCATTGCAGCCGACATGGCCTTCTTGCCCCTCCTCCTTGCCATTTGCCTGCGAGAGGTGATTGCAGGACGCAAGTGGCGTGACCTCAAAGTGCTGGCTGGCGTTGCTGCTTTGACGGTTGCCAACGGCGCCTTTCATGCGCTGGTTCTATGGAATGGCGATGCGGGACTGGCGAGCCGCCTTGCAGTTTCTGCCCTTGTCATGCTCATCGCCATCATCGGAGGCCGCGTCGTGCCGAGCTTCACGCGGAACTGGCTAGCCAAGCGTCACATTACCACCCTGCCCGCGCCTTTTGGCCGGCTGGATGCAGCGGCACTACTCACGGGCCTTGCTGCCCTTGCGCTTTGGGTCTTCCTCCCCGATCACCTCGTCACAGGTCTGATATGCCTGCTTGCCGGCGCGCTGCACCTGGGGCGGCTGGGGCGGTGGCGTGGCTGGCAAACGGGAGCCGAGCGACTGGTGCTCGTGCTGCACGTCGCCTATGCATTCGTGCCCTTGGGGTTCTTCGCCATCGCACTTGTGCCGTTCGGATGGTTGGACGCCGCTTCCGCCCTGCACCTGTTCACAGTTGGCGCCATTGGCCTCATGACGCTTGCGATCATGAGCCGGGCAACACGCGGGCACACCGGGATGCCGCTTACAGCGCCGATCACCACCGGGATCAGCTACGTTCTACTGCTTACTGGTGCGGTGCTCCGCCCGCTCGCAACCGTGTTTCCAGACCAATACTCAAACCTAGTTTCAGCCAGTGGGTTGTGCTGGATTCTCGCCTTCATGCTCTATGTCGCCGAATACGCTCCGGTGCTTCTCACTCGGCGCAAGCCACGTCCTGTCTGAATGTGGATTAGGTCTCGCTGTAAACGTGCGATATGCTTGGAGAACCAATCGATCCTCCGGGCAAGGTGAGCTAGCCTACCCTTGTTTGCGACAGAACAAACACATGATGGCGCAAGCTGGCTAAGCTGCACCGCAGCAAACCACCTTGGCCGCCTGCTCATGTCGTTTCATCCAGTTATCAGCCGCGAAACCTCGAGCCAAACAGATGACTTGGCGCAGCGCCTCCGATCTACAATCCAGCACGCCGCCAGCACTTGCGAGTGCCGCGAGCATGTGGACGAAGCGGTCAGGCGGTTCATGACACTTGAGCAGGCGCGGCGGGATCGGAGCGCCCTTCTGAAGGCCCGCGGGCAGCTAGCACGGATAATTGCGTTGACTCAGATGCTGGCTGAACTCGACGATATCAGCTGGACCGAGGTGGACCGCTCCGCTTTCGAGGAGTTGGCGCAACTCTTCGATGATGTGGCGCGGGCGGCTACACTTGGCTCGGCGGCGATGCAGATGATCTCAGGAGAAGTGCGGCAATGAGGGTGATGCGGGCGTGCAATTTCGCTCTAGGAGGCACAATGCTGTCCTTGGCAGCTGCCGGTGCTGTGCTGCCGGTCCTTCCTTCCACACCCTTCCTGCTTGCCGCGGCATGGTTCTTCTCGCGTTGCTCTCCCCGGGCCGAGCACTGGCTGCTGAACCACCCGGTGTTTGGTGAACCGCTGCGGAACTGGCGTCGGGAGAGAGCAGTAGCCCCTCGGGCGAAAGCTCTCGCGGTCGGCATGATGGGGGCGAGTTACATCATTCTGCTTATCACCGCCTCTCCTGACTGGCCGCTTGCCTGCGGGACGGCCATTTTCCTTGTTCTGGTGGGCACTTTCATTCTGACGCGGCCAGCACCGGCCGATAACGATCAAGCTGGAGCAGCCCGATGAACACGGTCTTCAGCCGCCGACGCTTTCTCGCGGCAGCCGCTGGTTATGCAGCTTTGGTCGCATTCCCGGCGCTCTCGTTTGCCGACACTCGCTCGCTCGTCATCGTCAACAAGGACCCCAATTGCGGGTGCTGCACGGCATGGGCAGACCATCTGTCGGCTTCTGGTTTCACCACGCGCCTTGTAGATAACGACAATATTTACGCCCTCAAGGAACAGGTTGGCGTTCCGGCAGCTCTTCACTCGTGCCACACAGCAGAAGTAGAGGGATACGTACTCGAGGGACATGTGCCCGCTTCAGCGATTGAACGTCTCCTTCGCGAGCGGCCGAATGCCGCTGGCCTTGCAGTGGCGGGCATGCCATCGGGATCTCCCGGCATGGACTATCCTGGTGCTCCGCTCGAACCTTACGAGGTGGTGCAGTTTGGCGCATCCGGCGAGCAACTCTTCGCACGTTATCGAGGTCTCCAGGAGCTGTGGGGGAGCCCCGAAGTCGCTCCCGCACCAAGACGCCAGCGCATGTCGGCCATTCGCCGAGCGGTTGCGGCTCCTTGATCTGGCTCAAACACGTCGACAAGGGCGAGGGCTAAAAGCTCCCGGAGCAAGGAGCATCATCATGAACTCGTTGAATAAATCCACCTGTCTACGACGGGATGAGAACATCGCCGACCGCGTCATTGAGGCGCTCTGGCAGGACGCCTTCTTGGACGCCCATGGCATGGAGGTCACTGTGCAGGATGGCGTCGTCACCCTCAGGGGCCATGACCTTGATCGGCTTCAGGTAGAGCGCGCAATCAAATTGATCGACGATCTGCCGATTGTTGACGACGTGGTCGACGGTACCACCTCACGGAAACTGAGCGCCGCGGCCTAGGGATAGTGGTCTACCCCGGAGCGGCTCCTTTCCTCCCGCAAACCTTCGCTCAGGCGGTAAGAGCCAATTCTTCGGCATTGACGTGAAAGAGCGCTGAAGGCACGTCCGACAGCGTCACGGTTCCAGTTAATGTGCCCTGTTCATCAAGCACCTGCACTACGATGGGCGATCGGCAGGCCTGGGCTAATGCCTGCTGGAAGCAGCCTGACTACGATACTGGGAGTGACAAAGATCTCGTTGCGCGTTGTCTCTACTCCGTATCTGCGTGCCTATGCTCCCATAAATCAGCCCCCACGGCGCGGCCATCTAAAGCTTCGACGTAGGTGATTAACCCTTCAAAGTCCTTGGGTACGCGTCTGGACACCCGAGGCCACACTGACTGCGGCTGAGACGTGTCACCGGATCTTTCCCATGTCGGGCAGGAACACGGTCAGCAACCCGGCCAATGGCAAGAAAGAGCATAGCCAGAACACATGCTCGATGCTGGTGGTATCCGCCAAGGCACCGAGTGCGGCGGCCGCGATGCCGCCCGCACCAAAGGCAAAACCGAAGAAGATGCCGGCGATCATTCCTATTCGCCCCGGCATGAGTTCCTGCGCGAACACCACGATTGCCGAGAATGCCGAGGAGAAAATCAGGCCAGTGAGTATTGTCAGGACAACAGTCCAGGTGAGATCCGCATAGGGCAAAGCAAGGGTGAATGGCAGCACGCCCAGGATGGAGAACCAGATGACGAACTTGGCTCCAAACCGGTCGCCGATTGGGCCACCCAGGAACACGCCCAGGGCCGATGCGCCAAGGAAGACAAAGAGGAGCAGTTGCGCGTCCTGAACACCGACCTGGAATTTGTCGATCAGGAAGAAGGTGTAGTAGCTCGACAAACTGGCCATGTAGGCGTTCTTGGTCAACGTCAGCACCGTCAGAACGGTCAGCGCAATCATTGTGGTCCGTTTGTCGAATAGCAGAGCGGTGCTCGCAGGCGCTTTACCGGCGTTAGACCGCTGATGTTCGGCATACCAACGTCCAACCCGCCAAAGAATGAATATGCCAACCAGAGATCCCACAGCGAACAGGCTGACGCTCCACTGACCGCGTGGCAGCACGATGAAGGCTGCCAACAACGGACCGATAGCCGAGCCTGCATTCCCGCCGACCTGGAACAGAGATTGAGCCAAACCGTGCCGACCCCCAGAAGCTAGGCGAGCCACCCGGCTGGACTCTGGATGGAAGATCGCGGACCCCAATCCAATGAACGCGGACCCGACCAGCAACAGCAAGTAGCTCTGCGCAAACCCAAGAATGATCAGGCCGACCAGGCTTGATGCCATCCCGATTGGCAGCGAGTACGGCAAGGGATGCCTGTCAGTGTAGATGCCAATCGCCGGCTGCAGGAGTGACGCAACACATTGAAACGTCAGCGTCAGCAGTCCGATCTGCACGTAGTCCAGACCATAGCTAGTCTTCAGGATCGGGTAGATTGCGGCGAGCAGCGACTGCATGACGTCGTTGATCAGGTGACACGCACTCACCGCCAGAATGATGGAGAGCGTGGTCTTCCCTGCCACGCTGGTTGTGGTGGTGCTGGCTACCAGCGTGCTACTCGCCGGCGCGTTGGGTTCAAATGTCATAGTGCTGATACAGAGGACTGTGGTGAGATGTTATCTGGCTGCCGCCCGCACTAACATGTCAGCTGCTCAATGTCCTCGGCGTCTTCGTCGCGAGAACCAAAAGGGTGGAAAGAGTCACTTGTCCTGCCCGTGGCGAGGTCCGATTCATGACGGCTGAACCAAGGGAGAGTTGGATTTCCGGAGGCGTGTCTGAGACTAGTCCTGGTCCCTTCGGGCCCCCCTAATGCCGTCAAGTCTGAAGCCGCGGTTCCGGATCTACCTCGCGAGGCATCAAGTGCTGTCTGTTCTTTCCTTTGCCACCAGTGCGATGTTCCTCGGCTTGGGGCTCGGCCGGTTTGCATTCAGCCCAATTGTTCCTGAACTGGTTGAGCAAGGCTGGTTCAGCGCCGATGCAGTCCAGGCGATCGCTGCCGCAAACCTTATCGGTTATCTGCTTGGCGCTTTGGCTGCCGGCTGGCTCCCGAAGTTGGTCTCAGAGCGAATCATATGCCTGCTCTCTGGCATTGCGGTTGTGGTGTCCTACGCCGCGCTACTTCTGCCCTTTGGGGAAGTCTGGTTCTGGACATGGCGATCGATCTCGGGAGTGGGCGGCGCATTGCTGATGGTAATCGGTACAGCAGCCGCCGGACGGGAACTTACGAGGCTAGGTCACAAGCAGTTACAGCCACTAGTATTTGTTGGCATTGGCCTTGGCGTTTTGTTCGTCGCGTTGGGACTGCCTACCCTGCTCGCCTATGGCTTAGGCGCCAGCCTTGCCGGTTTGACCTTCTTGTCGGCTGGTGCCGTGATGGTCCTCTGGGTCAGCAGCGGCTTCTTGCGACGAGAGAAACTTCACCCGCTCACCACGGGGCAGCACAGGCCCCCTTCAAGCTCGACGGCGTACCTCATCATTCTCGCTTATGGCTGTGATGCGTTGGGTTTCGTCATGCACACGATCTACCTGCCCGATATGCTGCGGCGATCCTATGGACACAGCGAGGTTCAGGTTGCCGTAAGCTGGGCCTGCTTTGGAATCGGCGCCTGTCTTGCACCGGCCGCCATCATGCTCTTGCGCCGCTGGGTAGGACCGCTTGATGCACTTTGGGCCACCTACCTCCTCAAGGCAACCGGCGTCGCTCTGGTGCTTACGGCTTCTGACCCTAACACAGCGAGCCTGTCCCTGTTCATAGTTGGGGTACTCACGCCTGGATTGGTCATTCTGACGTCCAGCGCACTATCCTCCATCACCACACCAGACCGGTACCTTGGTCTGTGGGGTGCCGCCACTGCAACCTTCGCGTTCTGTCAAATGGGCAGCGGCATGGCCATCGCAGCAGTCTCCGAAAGCGGCTATGACCTCGCATTGATAGCTTCGGTCGGCGTCCTTGCTGCAGGCGCGGCCCTCACAATTTCAGCGAGGTTCATTCCAACCGAACGGAAGCCCTGAAGGGGCACTGGTGGACGGGCGGACACCGCGGCTGATGCACAGCCGCAGGCTTTACCGCTCTAGATCACCCCCAATGCGCGCATGGCCTCCGCTACCCTGACAAAGCCAGCGATGTTGGCGCCCAGCACGTAGTCACCGGGTGCGCCATATTCGTCGGCTGTGCTGGCGCAAGTATCGTGAATAGTTCGCATGATCTCGGCCAGCCTTGCCTCGGTCTTGTCGAAGCTCCAGCTATCACGGGAGGCGTTCTGCTGCATCTCGAGGGCTGACGTCGCGACCCCGCCGGCGTTGGCAGCCTTGCCTGGTGCGAACATCACCCCAGCCTCCTGGAAGATGCGGATAGCCTCAGGGGTCGAGGGCATGTTTGCCCCCTCCCCCACAGCGACGACGCCGTTAGACACCAGGGTCTTGGCGTCCTTGCCGGTAAGCTCGTTCTGCGTCGCGGAGGGCATGGCGACATCGCAGGGGACGTCCCAAATGGAGCCTTCCCCGGCTTTGACGAAGTGGGCACCACCGCCTTCGCCCTTGAGCTGCAGATAGTCGGCAATGCGCCCGCGGCGGACCTCTTTGACCTCCTTGAGTAGCTTAAGGTCTATCCCCGCTTCGTCGACCACATAGCCGGAGCTGTCGGAGACCGCGACAACCTTGCCGCCGAAGGACTGCACCTTCTCGACACTGTAGATCGCAACGTTGCCCGAGCCGGACACCACCACCTTCTTGTCTTCGAAGCTCTGATCTTTGGTCGCAAGCATGGCTTGGATGAAATAGGTGTTCCCGTAGCCGGTAGCTTCGGTGCGGGCCCGTGAGCCGCCATAGAACAGCGCCTTGCCGGTGAGCACACCCGCTTCATACCGGTTGGTCAGTCGCTTGTACTGCCCGAACATATAGCCAATCTCGCGCCCTCCCACACCGATGTCACCAGCTGGAACATCGGTGTGCTCCCCAATGTGGCGGGACAGTTCAGTCATGAACGATTGGCAGAACCGCATGATCTCGCCATCGGATCGCCCCCGCGGGTTGAAGTCCGATCCGCCCTTGCCGCCACCGATGGGCATGCCGGTAAGAGCATTCTTGAAGGTCTGCTCAAACCCGAGGAACTTAATGATCCCGACATTCACGGAGGGGTGGAAACGAAGGCCACCTTTATAAGGTCCCAGAGCCGAGTTGAACTGAACCCGGAAGCCACGATTGATCTGCACCTGCCCCTTGTCGTCCACCCAGGGCACCCGGAATATGATCTGTCGCTCGGGTTCGCAGATGCGCTCAATGAGGGCATGCTCGAGATAGTCGGGCCGCTTCGCGACCACCCGTCCGAGGCTTTCCAGCACTTCGCGAACCGCTTGGTGGAACTCTGGCTCGCCCGGATTGCGGTGCAGCACCTGCTCAAGGAGCGGTTCTAGTTTCTCGTCGATCATGTCGTTCACTCCGGATCCGGGACACCGCCGCTCCTTCGAGACGTCGGCACGCCAGCACCGCTGGTGCTGGGCTTGAATTCAACTTGCCATCCACGCTGAAGCAGAGACGGCATCATGCTAAAGGCTCAGCGGTCACTTTAGTTCGGCAACGCTGGTAGCAGGCGCCGGGACGCTGAACCTAAGCCACAGCTTTCCGAATGCGGACCTGCCAGAGCTCCGGCCCATGGTGCTCATAGATCCACTCGAACTTACCCGAGTACTGCGTGTTGAACTGGTACCAGAGCGGGACCGGGTCATGGTCATTGACTATGACAAATGCCTCCCCGTCCGGTAGTGCTTCGAAGGTCATGAAGATCGTGGCGTGGCGCATGCGGGGGGCTATCGTCCGTACGTCGATGATCGGGTCAGCATTGTCGCAGTGGCTGCACATGCGGATGTCTCTTGGTTGATGTTGACTACTTCTTCGGATGCCTGAGGGCAGGCATAGCCGATGTCCTGAAGCGTACCGGCAGAAGCATGTTCAGCGTGTGCCAGGCGTGCCAGGTGTGCTCGATACGGGAGGCGTCTTGCTCGCTGAGCAGCCTTCGGAGCTGAGCCGCCACCCATGGCCGCATCATCTTTCCCGTGACGCCACGCTCACCACAAAGCAAGGAAACGAGATTGGCCTCCAGACTGGTGAGAGGGGCTTCGTCTTCCAGTCGGAGGAGCCGCTCCATCGACTTTTGCGCCAATGGCCGGTCTGCGTGGAGAACATGGGTGAGGACATTGTTGAAGTGTGGATGATCGCGCAGCCCGATGATGAGCAGGTCGGCGGTCGTTTGCGGGTCCAGGCTGCCGGCAGCTTCCGCGCCGTCAACGCCTGTCGTCTGTACCTCCGGTCCCGCCCAGTGCTTCATTTCGTTCATCCTTGTCGCTGATGTTGTGAGACCTGTTTCCGACTCTGCATGCCATAGCTCGGCACACCGCCTCTTTGTGCCAGCACATCAGAATGCGCTCGCTGAAGAGTTCGATGCAGTTGGCCAGCTCGTCAGGGTCTAGAACACCACAGGACTGGAGAGCAGGAAGGACATAGATGGTAGACCCTTGAGGATTAGACCTCCTCTTTTGCAGCCTCGCGCGTAGCACTGGCTTCTGCGGTTGTGGTCACCAGCTGAACTGGCTTGTCTTCGTCCCGAAGTCCCTTTTGGAAGGCCTTAATGCCGGAGGCGACCTCTCCCATCAAACCTGAAACCTTGCCCCGCCCGAAGAGCAGGACTACGACGACGGCTACGACGAGAATGCCCCAGATACCCGGTGCGTGCATGTTGATCTCCTTGAGCAGAACGCGTTCTGCGCAGGTGTTGAAAGTGTGCGGACTAGAGCTTAGCTGCTCCGATACTTTGTGACTCCCAGGCCGTCGGCAGGAGCGCACCGATAGAGTGCGCTCCCACACATCTGCAGCGTGACTAGGGGTGATCAGTGCCCCGACATACCCGCGTCAGGAGGCTCGCCGATAGGCCCGAAAATGTCGGGCTGCTCTTCCCCTTCCACGATCAGGTAGCCAGCGAGTCCGCGTTCAGCGCGCGACAGGGCATGGTCGACAAGAACATAGCGTCCGGGCACGTCGCATTTGAACTCGACCATCGCAGCTCCACCAGCGGGAACCGTCACCGTCTGCACGTCGGTAAGCGGTGGGCTGGTGAGCGAAGCCGCCTGGTAAACGCGGTCGAAGATCTCCCCAATCACGTGGAACGACGATGTGAAGTTAGGACCACCCACGCCGAAGAAGATACGCACAGTCTCCCCAACATTCGCCTTGAGCGGGAAGTGATCGGTCAGGGCACCGACATGGCCGTTGAAGACGAAGTACTCAGGTCGTTCGTTGAGCAGCTTTTCGTAGCTTTCAGTCAGCAGGCCCGGGGTGCCATAGGCCTCCTCGGTGTAGATTTCGCCCTGCATCACGTAGAACTCGCGATCGACGGGGGCGAGGCCTTCTTCGGGTTCCACCAGGATCAGACCATACATGCCGGCCATCAGGTGCAGCGCCACCGGCGGGACGGCGCAGTGATAAACGTAAAGGCCAGGGTTCAGCGCCTTGAAGCGGAATGCATGTTCCTCCCCTGGCATCGAGGTGGTCAGCACAGCACCACCACCGGGGCCGGTGGCCGCATGGAAGTCGACATTGTGGGCCATCCAGCTGTCTTCGGCGTTCTTGAGATAGCACTCGACGGTATCGCCGACGCGAACCCGAATAAACGGACCCGGAACACGCCCGTTAAAGGTCCAGTAGCGGAAGAGGCTCTCGCCGCCCAGATGGGCCTCCATTTCCACCGTCTCGAGGTCCACCCTGATGGTCTGCGGTTCGCGCCGGGTGATTGGGGGTGGAATGTCGGTGGGATCATGGGCGATATCGGCATGGGCCGGCATCATGGGATTGTTCTGGTACAGCCGACCGCTGCCAACACCACCGGCCGCCGACATATGCGGGTGTTCGGCCTTTGCCTGGAGTGCCGTGCCACCAAGGGCACCCAGGAAGGTCAATCCCGCTGTTCCAGCCAGCATGCTGCGGCGGCTGAGGCCTGCGTGCTCCGTTTCGGGGCCTGTTGGTGCGTCGTGCTTTTTCTTGAACATCGTTTGTCTCCCAGGGTGGGTCATAAGGCGGCACGGACCCTGGTCCGTGCAGCGCGCTGCCAGTCTCGGGACTTGAGGTTTCTGGCGTTGGTAGAACTGTAGCGGGGTTCTGAAGGCCTATCCTTGCGCAGGATCAAACAGTTGGCTTTTACCTGCGGCGGAAAGGACAATTTCCGGTTTGATAAGGTCGTGAATACAGACCGTCTCCGGGTGGTGGTTGAACATGGCTTCGCCGGCTCTGCGGTCTTGTTCGGCGCTCTTGGTGTAGATCGCCAGCACCACCGATCCGTCTCCAACCAGATGGCGAAACTCTTCTGCAGCGGAGAGAGGAAGGCGCTCAGTCAATGATGTGAAACTTGGGTCGTTTGTTTCGCGGATGATGACCCATTCGCCATGCTGGTGAGGATTCAATTCCGCGAGGACACCGCGAAGGTCTTCCTCCTGGCGAAAGAACCCCAACACAGTTCTTGTGCGTCCCGGCATGGCAGCCTCGGCATCTAGCTTAGTGGACAGTATCTTCTGCCTGTGCGGCATGCCGTAGAGCTGCCATGTCGTTCACAACGAAAGAACTGCGGGTTGGAATGTCGATGACGCGGCGAGCGCGCATCTTGGTGATGGTGCGGCTCACGGTCTCAATGGTGAGACCCAGGTGATCCGCAATGTCCTGGCGGCACATCGGGAGAGCCAAAGCAACGCCCGGGCGCCAGTTCGACCGCGTCGCGATGTTCAGCAGGAAGGAAGCGATCCGCTCCGCTGCAGATTTCCGGCAAAGCAGAATGGAGAGGTCCTGAGTTTGAGCAAGTTCATCGCTCGCCATCGTCAGGAGGCGTTCTCCCAATTCCGGCTGCTCCTTGATCGCTTTCAGAAGCGAATTCTTCGGAATGAAGCGGACCTTGGTGTCAGCAATGGCATCGCAGTCAAACCGGAAGGCCTCGCCATGACCGAAGCCCACGATGTCGCCGGTGAAAGAAAAGGAGATGATCTGGCGGCTGCCATCGGCGAAGATCTTGTAGCCACGAAGAGTGCCGCTTAGCACCTCATAAAAGCCGCTCGCCTCATCGCCCTCACGAAACAGGACCTCAGCGTTAGAGATGCTCCGACAACCCGATCTGGTGCCTAGAGCTTCACTCCAAAGATGAACCTCGGACGATGTGGAGAGCGAAGCGGCAGGTTGCATTTTCTGTCCTTGGGAACCAGTCTGATTTGGCTTGAGGACAGAAAGCCTGAGCAATGTAATCGCAGTATCTGCTGTTTGTAACCAATTGTAACCGGACGAGGAGAAGAGACAGGCCGCTCGCATGCCGGCCTGTCTCTTGCGTGATTAGAGCCCGAGCTCGGTGTAGGCCGCGTCAAAGCGCTCCTGCGCCTTTGGCGGCACCTTTACGGCCTTGGCCTCTTCGACGTTGGGAAGTTCGTCGCCGACTGCGATGGCAGCAACCATGCCCATGCCGAAGTGCGGTGCGCACTTGACGCCGTAGAGGCCGGGAACGTCGAAAGTTACCTTCACTTCCTGGTTGATCTTGCCTTTGAACGCCTCGGCGCCCTCCGGGATCATACCCAGGATCGTTTCGGCGTTGTGGCTCTTGTCGGTCGGCACGAAGGTGACTGTGTCACCGGGCTGGATTTGCAGGGCAGCCGGCTCGAACACCATCGCGCCTGCTTCGCCCTTGTTCAGCATCTTGATTTCATAGTCTGCCGCGAAGGCGGGGACGGCCAGGAAGGCTGCGAAAGCCATGCCAGCAGCGACAGTCTTAAGAATGGTGCGCATCTTGAATCTCCTTGAGCGCCGGGGCCCGTTCTGGCCCGTTCGCAATCCTTCTAGGTCCCTCGACGGTCCACTTCCTTGACCCGCATCAAAGAGTGATCCTTTTCCATGACGAGACCTCTGGTCGCGTTGCTCAGCATCTGGCTTTTGGCTACCGTGAGCGGTGTGGCAAAAATAGTGAAAGCAGGACGTTGTCTGGAGTAGACCCAGAAGTGGTGCGGGCCCTCCCCGTCTTCGAGCACCTCAGCGATGCTGACCTTGCCAGGCTGCTCGCCAGGGCCACGCCAAGACGGATCCTCGTCGGAGAAGCCGTTTTCCAGCAGGGCGAACCCGCGACCGAGTTCTTCTTGCTGCAGCATGGCAGGCTGAAAGTCACCCAAGTCACCGCGGACGGTCAGCAGATGATTGTTCGTGTCGTGCACCCGGGTGACATTTTCGGGCTTGCCAAGGCCCTGCAGCGGGAGGACTATCCTGGCACGCCGGTGGCAGTGGCCGAAGCCGTGGTGATCTGCTGGCCCACCGAAGTGTGGGGCGACCTGATCGAGCAGATCCCGAGCCTAGCGGTCAATGCGATGCAGACAATCGGACAGCGGCTCCAGGAGGCCCATACCGGACTGCGGGAGATGGCCACGGAAGAGGTCGAGCAGCGCCTCGCCCATGCTGTCCTACGTCTGATCAAGACAGCCGGTGTAAAGGAGGGGGACGGCATCCGCATCGACTTCCCCATCTCGCGACAAGACCTCGCGGAGATGACGGGCACGACCCTTCACACCGTTTCTCCATACTCAGTGGCTGGGAGACGCAAGGATTGGTGTCGGGCGGCCGCCGTAGACTTGTTGTTCGGCACTCGGCTCGCTTGCGAGCATTGGCCGAAGAAAACTGAACCTATCCCTATATAACCGAGGCAGTCACCCGGCCATTCAGCGACCGCTCTTGCGAACCATCATGCGGAAGCACTCACCAGTTGCCTCAAACTCCCCTCCCCACGCGGCATTCCGCTCCCGCAGCTCGGAAATCAACTGCACGGGTTCGTAAGACGTCAGAGCGAACATCACTTCCCCAGAAGCCATGGTGGATAGCCGACGGGATCTTGGCCTTCGTGGTCTATGTGGCCGAGTATGCTCCCGTCCTCCTCACGCGATGCAAGCCGCGCCCCGCCTGAGTATGGCTTAGAAGTGCCTTGCCAGGTGCGGCCGCATTCGATCGGGTGTCCATGGCGGATCGTAGGTAAGCTCCACCTGGACCGCGCCGACGCCTGGGACAGCGGATGCTTGCTCTGCAACAGCCTGCTGCAGGAAGGCACTGGCGGGACAGAACCGGGCCGTGGTGGTCATCACCACCGTGGCGGCGCCTTCTTCAGCTATGCTGATGTCATAGATCATCCCTAGGTCAACGATGTTGTGCCCGAGTTCGGGATCGATCACCGTTCGAAGTGCGGCACGGATAGCATCTTCCATCTGCCGGTCATCGAGAGGTTTCATGGCCTGCGTCCTGCCCGAGCAAAGAGCCGGTAGGTAACACCGTCTTCGGCGAACTCGCCTACATGGGCGTGCCCGCGTGCCTCGAGTTCGGGGAACAGGAAAATCGGCTCCCGCCCGAGCAGAGCAAACAGCACCTGGCCTTCCCCCATGTCTTCCAGCTGCTCAAGAATGCGCACCATTGGCTCGGGAGGATCCATGTCGGTGCAGTCGAGGTAGTAGTCCGGATCCGCCCAGGTGTCCGGATTGGACGCTGAGCCACCCGCCTGCTTGCTATCGCCAGTCGGCGTGAAGACGACCTGCCAATCCCCGCCTTCCAAGGGGCTCGCTTCATGAGAAAATCCCTTGCTCGCCATCACGCTGAACAGCGGCTCCGGCCGGAATGTGGCGAGTAGCCGCAGCCGCTGGCCCGGCACCAGTTCGTTCACGGCGCCCATAATGGCTCCAAAGGGTTCGCCGCCATTGCGCAGCATAGGTCGGACATCGAGTTCGAGATCGTTCATGGCAGCATCCTTGATGGTGTTGTTGGCAAGAAGAGCCGAGGCTTCTTCCAGTTCGTCCACTCAGCGGGAAGGTGGTGCAAACGCCGGGCTTTACGAAATTCATCACTCAGCAGGATGGCAACGATCAGTTGGGCTGCCGCTGCTACCCGCAGAAGGTGTGGTTCCTCCATGAACAACCCCGTGGCCCCAACGAGTACTGCAATGAAGTAGCCGGCAAAAATTGGGAGGGCCCGCCGCTCGCAGACGAGATCCTGAACCCGAGGGGTAGGTGTGCGCCCCATGACTGGCGCAAAGCACTCCAGCCAGGTCAGGAATGGGATAATCTTGAAAAGCATGGCAAGGCTGAGGCCGCTCAGCCAACCCAGCACGAGGATATAGACACCCGCCACCACTCCCCTCTCCGATCCCGCGGCCGCAGCGATCACCAACACCAGAGCGGCCAGCCCCAGCATCGAAAAAGCGGCGATTGCCGCTCTCATGTGCAGCTCGAGCGCCTTGCGCCGGCGAGAGCGGTAAAGGGTGATGATGTCGCCAAGGTAAGCACCCACAGAGGCGAACCCTGCGAGAGCAGCAAATGTCACTGCCGGTGGGGCCGGCATGTTCCTGGCGAGCAATATGGCAAAGGCCCCACCCAGGCCCGCTCCCCCCAGCACCCCACTCCAAAAGGCAATTTGGGGCAGTCGTCCGCCCCGCTCGGGTGCCACAAGAAACATGGATACAAGGCGATAGCTCACTCCCATGGCAGCGAACGTCAGCCAGCCGCCCAGGCCCAGTCCGGCGTGGAGGGGTATCCCGTGCGTGACGAGGGCCAGGGCGAAATCTCCTCCGAAGACTCCGGTGAGTGCGCTAGCAAGGCTTTCACCCACGAGAGCCGTTAGCAGAACGCTTAAGAGGGCCACGGCAACAAAGCAGGCCGGCAACGGCAGAGACTGTCCTTGCAGCAGGGTCGCCATCAGAACTGCGGCTGCGGTCGAGAAACCGCAGAGCAGGAGCAGGCCGCCAGTCGGAAGTAACTGGGCAGGTAGATCAATCATACCGTCGAGACCCGCAAACCCCGTGAGCATCACCACCAGTCCGGTGGCGATCAGCAAGAGTGCAACCGGGGGCAGTCGGGGCCACACCAGGTCTCGGCCGACCAGGACTGGAAGAAACTGGAACATGGCCCCGAACATCAGGAGGGTTAGCCAGCCAATGGCAAGCATATGGACCACGATCAGAGTTCGCGGGCCTGCCAAAGCATCAGCAGGATAGCCGAAACCGGCGGCTATCAGCCCCAAGGCGGCAAGGAAGACAGCCAAAGAGCAGCCGAAATAGGCAAGCGTCCACTGCGATATACTGGCTCTCTGCATACTTTTTGCTCCTGCTTGTAGAGGGCCGGGCTCAGGGCGCCAGCCCTCCACGGCAGCCGCTAGGCGGCTGCTTCGCGGCCCACCTGCACGCGCCATACCTCAGGGCCGGATTCGAGATAGGTCCACGAAAACTGTCCAGGATATTCCGCCTGCAGCTGGTAGTGCAGCGGCCGTGGATCATGATCGTTCACGATCACGAAGCTCTTGCCGACCGGAAGTTCGTCGACCATGGCGAAGATTTTTGGGTGGCGCTCTCGGGGCTGTATTGTCCGCACATCGATGAAGGGAAGCGCTGCCGATTCTGTCATTGATCCTGTCCTGACCGCGGGAGAGACGAGCCCGGACGGCGGTCCTACGTCTGGGAGAGACAATGGCTATCACCCAAGGTTTGAAAGCACTTTGTCGCAGCACAAACTTGGTGCTTGTTGATCCTGCTCAATGCGGCGCCGCTGATCTGGCCTAAACACTTCAGATCGATCCCGGAGGTGTGCTCATGCGCAACAACTCGCCACTTGTAGCCCTTGAACGTCATCATTGGGCGCTCCTGCACATCTGCGAGGAACTCGAAATGGCAGCGGACGACCTTCCGGATCGGTTGGAGCCCGCTCGGTGCGCCAAGCTTGTCAGGGCGACCCTCACCACATTGGCAGATGCGCATGCGGGGGAAGAGAGGCTTCTCTTTCCGATGCTTGCAGCAGCCGCCCCTCTAGACCTTGCTCCTGTCGCCCGCCGCCTGCGGCAGGAACATGAAACAGATCAAGCCGCGGCCGAAGAGCTGAAGGAGGCATTACTCTCCTTCGCCGAAGGGCGGCCGTTCCTCTCCACCGATGCAATGGGATATCTCCTCCGCTCGTTCTTCGAAGGCGTGCGGAGGCATGTCCGGTCTGAACAGGAACTTGTGACGCTCCTGCTTGATTTTGCCGGGCACAAGGGATCAATGCATTGACCCAGTTCATCTTCGCTTTGGCGGTGTTCCTACTCCTCCATTCGGTGCCCTCAGTGCCGGCCATTCGGCAGCGCCTGATCGCTGCTCTGGGCCGACGAGCCTACCTGGTGCTCTACTCGGTTGTTTCAGTCGCCAGTCTGGCCTGGGTCTTTCATGCGGCGTTGCGGATCGACTATATCGAGCTCTGGTCTCCTGCGGCTTGGCACGCCTGGGTACCGCTTGTTTTCACGCCGATCGCCTTTTTCTTGTTGCTGTCAGGTCTTCTCAGTCCCAACCCGATCTCAGTCAGCATGCGCAAGGGGAGCCAACCGGGCGCGATCGTTTCCGTGACGCGTCATCCGGTGCTCTGGGGATTTGTGCTCTGGGCGGTCAGCCATGTGGTGGCGAATGGTGATCTTCGGGCCCTCCTGCTGTTCGGTACTTTGGCGTTGTTTGGTGTGTTCGGAATTGTCATGACCGAGCGGCGGAGCAGCAAGCGCCAGGAGCCTTCGCTCCAGTTCTTGAAGCAAGAAACGTCCATCGTTCCGTTTCTGGCTCTCGCTCAGCGCCGCGCCCGGCTCAGAGTTGACCCCGCTATGCTCGTGGCTTTCATTCTGACGGTGCTGCTAACGGCTTGGCTGCTCATTGGCGGGCACGCTGTACTGTTTGGCGCCGATCCGTTGGCGATGGCTCAAGTCTAGGCCGATAAGCAGAGCACTCTACCCTGCCCAAGAGGCACTCTCCGTCGCTCCGCCCGGTCTTTGTGCTGAAGCAAAGACTACAGTCCTCGAAAGGAGCATGAACGGGCGCAAGCACCAGGTATTGCAGGTAAGAGAAAGACGGAACGGACATGGAGCATTGGGCAGGCCCAGAGGGTCATGGAGTAGAAAGAGTTCACGACCACACCGGAAAGGACACCGGGAGCAAATTCACCAGGGCGCAGCTTGCCGAACTCCTCATCATTGAACTGCGGCACCACCCGCACTTCAACAATGTGCTGACGCACATCTCAAAGGCGAACTGGGGCCTATGCGAGACCGTGCTGTGTCGCCTCCTCGACTGGAACAACGATGCTTCCCTGACCGACTTCGAGGCCAACATAGTTTCACTGCTCTGCGGGGAGCGCGGCGTCACCGGGAAGATGATGCGGCCCTGGATCGCGAACCAGCTCCGGCATTATCTTACCGAGGGCGAAGCGCTGAAGCTGGAGCAGACCTGGCATGGCTGGCACAACACCCGGATGCTTCTGCCAGTGCGTTTCAGAGTATCCGCGCCACGTGCTTTGCGGACTGCCTCGTTCAACAACTCAGGTAAGCGCCATGTGCAGCCAGTGTGACACCCCGGACTTGGTGATCGATGTGCGGGCCATCATGCCACGCATGCGGCATGCCACGATTTTTACCGCATTTGAGGCCTTAGCGAATGGCGAGGCCTTCGTGATCGTGAATGACCATGATCCGGTGCCGCTCTGGCATCAGTTCAACAACCTCCTCGCCGGGTGTTTCGAGTGGCGATACGATCACCAGGGGCCGGAGATCTGGCAGGTGCGGATTCGCAAGCTCTCGCACGCGGAGGCATCATGATGAAGTTCTACACGGCGCTCGAGGATAAAGAGATCGAACGGCTCGCAAAGGCCTCGTTGTGGCTCTACCCCTTCATTGATCCGAGTGGGATGAAGATCGAAGTTCGAGATGCCGTTGTTACCATCACCGGTTGCGACCTTAATCCTGACGATGTGCAACGGGCGACCGCACTTCTGGCTGACTTCACTTGCGTCCGCCAAGTGCGGGACTGCACCTGGCGCTCCGGGCAAGCTGCCTAGTTCAGAACGGCCTTCATTTACAATCCAGCCAGCAAGGCGCCCGAGCTCAGCTGATCCCGGACGCGGAGCACTTGTCGCTGACGCGCCTGTCCTTCAGAGTTCACGAGGGCCATCAGGGCGCCAGCGAGTTCATCGCCAACTTCGATGAAATCTGCGGCGCTCTCGATGGGAAATATTTCCATGGCGCAGTTCATCAGAATTGTAGCCAAACGCTCCACATCGGCCGGGCGCAGTAGTCTTGCGGCTTTAGCGAGCAAATTGCCGTCAGTCGGGATACCGCATTCGGACAAGAGGCTGGACCGTAGCACCGTCAGGAAAGATGCCTCTGCATCAGCCCAGCGGTTGCCGACCAGCTGGTCGAGAGCGGGGCGTAGCAGGGGATCACGGCGGACCCGGTGACTGAACTCCTCGACTAGATCTGTGAGCTGATCCTCGTCAAAGAACCGGATCGGACCGGACAGCAAGAATGACATGGCGTGGCTAGAAGATTGTGAACGAGATGCAATCCGTAGGCCCGTTCGCGCCATCCATCTTTGCGGCAGCGCAAGGAAGAGCTACGGCGCAACGGTGAGCAGCTCCTCGAACTTCACCAGTTCAAAGTCACTGACCCGCACTTCTACCCCGGCGACCCACTCTCCGGGCAAAGGTAAGGTGAGTTGCTCAACCGACCAGGCTCCACTGCTGTCCTGTTCTGCCGTCGCCGTCACGGGGGCAATTACGTCATCTTGGGGCTGCATGGACAGGCGCACCGATCGGGGCGTTGGCAGCTCGCCAGTGCCCTTGCTCACTTGGATCAAGGCTGAGTTTGCACCTATCCGACCGGGCGAAAGTGTTAGAATGGCCTGATAATCTCCTTCGGTCAGCGTCACGGATGAGGTGGCTGCGAGTTCATCAGCCAATGCACGAGGCGGTGGCGTAAAGCGCCAGACTGAAACCAGCCCAAGAACGGCTAGAATGATGACAATCTCAGCGGCGATGCCGCGGCGCATATGCTTTACCGCCTTTGCCTCGCCGGCCGCAGCTGGTGCAGTCAGCACCCAGCGGTTCCAGCTTGCAATGGCGAAGAGGATGACAAGCAGCAGCAGCTTGGCCGCGAGCACTAAACCATAGGGTGTCAGCCAGGCTTGACTCGGCGGCCCGAGTTGCAGGATCGCCAGCACCAGGCCGGAAGCGACAAGCGGCACGATGGCGTAGGGGATATAGCGCGAGAACCGGATCAGGGGTGGCGTTGCCGTGCGTCGGTCCTGCCTCAGGAGCAGGACGAGGGGGAACAGAGCGCCCACCCACCACGCGATGCTCGTTACATGGAGGAACAGCGCTGTTCTCGTGAGCCAGCGAGGATCGGCGGAACTGGCGTGTCCGCTCGAACTGAGTGCCAGCCCGATCAGAACCAAGGAAAGCACCGCTACAAATGTGATGGTCGTCCCACCAGTCGCGTAAAGTGCCAAAAGGCCGACGAGCAGCGCACCAGCAGCCAGGATGAGTGTTATTCCATAGGCGCTTGTTATACCCGTAACCCAGATGCGTGGGTTGACCAGTTCCCACACGCCGGCGCCGACAAGATCAGCCCCCTGCAGGCTTGGCAGAACGGCAACTGCGGCTAGGCCTACGACCAGAGACCAACAAACTGCTCTCGCCGCCGCTGGCGGCAAGTCCCAGCACAAGACACGGAAAGCCGCTCCTCCGGCTCCGAAGACGAGCGCACAAAAGAGCACGAGCCGCAGCACCCATAAGGTGCCTGTGATTGCTGCATCAGTCTCGTTAGCACCTATGGAAGTCGGCGCTGCAGGCGCAGCGCCCACGGTGAAGGCGCTAATGCCGGATATCGGGTGCCCGTCATCGGAGACCGCCCGCCAGCTCAGCACAAAGCTACCTTCCCCTTCCGCAGGAGGCAGGCTGATGACGAGATCGGAGGCAGTCGCACGAACGTTGTCCAGGTCCGTAATGGTGCCATTGGGACTGACAAGACGCGCCAGAATCGGTGACACCGGCTCGTTGAACGACAATATCAGCTCGTACGGCGCAGTTTCCAAAACAGCACCATCAAGGGGACTGGTGGAAATCAGGGTAGCATGCGCTTGTACGGGGCTGCTGCCGGAGATGGCGAGCACCAGGAGGGCGGCGGCAATCCAGACACTAATAGTCGAGCGGAAGCGGACGCGGAATAGTCCCGCGCCCGAGATCGATTGGTTCAATGGTGGTGTCCCGAACCTGGGTTCAGGGTAACTGCGGGAGCGGGAAACTCCACGTCGTCATCGCCCGATTGGTCGATCCAGGCACTTTCCGTGCTGCCGCAGGTTTGAATGACCGGGAAATAGAAGGTGGTGCCCTCTTCCAGGTTTTCACCAAACGTGCCGCGGAAAGTAAACTCGTCGAAGAAGTCGTCCGGCAAGGCCCCGCCGGTCCAGGATATCTCCTGGACCCCTACCGTGAGCTCAGTGCCGTGGTTCATGAAGGGGGACTCATAGGGCCCGGTGACCGTCTCAACCTCCCAACCTGGCTTGGGCATGGGCTTGACGTTATAGAACCCTTCCGGGATCTGGACCCGAACTCCGGTAGTCGCTTCGCTGCCACAACCGTGGCCAACAACCAACACAGCGCGGTAGGATGCCCCCACCTGAGCTTCTGACGTCAGCAGCGAAATATGGGCATAGGCAGGTGCAGACCCCAAGGCCAGCACCATGACGCCTGTGGTCAGAAGTGACTTCTTCATCATTGTTTTCTTTCCTCACTTTTGAGCCGCTGGCACGGTTCCAGCCGGCCGGCGAGCCCATGTTTTCCGCAGATCATTTGCTCTCAGGAATTTCGAGAGCAAACGGCACTGTGACCACTTCGCCCCCACCGATGAATTCGATCCAGAGCGAGTAGGCACCTGGGGCGGGTGGCGTCACATGGATGGTCATTTCGGGCGACACTGATTGGGCAGCGCCGCCTTCATCCGAGCCATGCCCGGCGTGCTCATCAGCACTCACCGAAACATGTGGCATGCTCCCCATGGATTCGTGGTCCATTGATCCGTGATCCATGGTCCCGTGCATCGCCTTACCGACAGTATCCTCATGTCCGTGCTCAGCAGCCGAACTCATCGCCGTCCCATGCTCAGCGTGGCCCGTCGATGCCCCTCCATGGCCGTGATCACCGGCATCAGTCGAATGCTCCGCCGTGTTCCCGTGCTCCCCATGAGCCTCTCCCCCATCCGCCATGGCGTGTGCATGCACATAAGCCAGATCTTCGGCCCGGACGAATACGGCATGCGCGGCTACGCCTAGGTAGGGTTCCAGATCGGTAGCTGCCTCACCGTCCTTCTCGACAGTGAGCGTGATCTTCCCCTCCGCGCCTGCTTCAAGATCCGAGGCATCCAGGACCACTGTATACCCAGCATCAGAAGAGGTAATCGGCCCTTCTTCTACATTGGCTGGCCGCTCAGCCATCCCGCTATCGCTCTGTGGGCCCTGATTACCGCCCTCACCCACCTGTAGATCGAAACGGAGGACCTGCTGGCCCACACCTGAAGGAACTGCATCTGTGTAGATGTGATACCGGCCGGGTTCCGGGAAGTGGAGCTCGGTCGTAAAGATGCCATCCGCGCTGGCGGCTTTGACGTGCTCGTGAACGAGATGGGACAAGCCAGAATCGGTCGCCAGCACGTGCAGCTCCTGGGTGAGCTCGACATCGAAGTTCGCGATGGCCGCACCCGTGTCGAGGTCGGAATAGCTAAGTTCAAGCTCACGGGAGAGCGGGCCGGTGTCCCTGACCACCATTTCTCCGGATACTTCCTGCTCAGCATTCGGCAGCGCGAAGGTTCCTTCGAGGGCCTGTTCCTGCGCCATTGCGGAGCCGGACCCAAAAGCCGCAACGATAGCCAGGCTGCTGGTGACGAGTGATCGAGCAAGTTTCATTTCTGAGTTTCCCCTTTGGGTGTGCTTTGTTCCTGCAAACGTCGGTCGCAGGGCTAAGAGCTTGAGGTCTAACGCCGTGGGGCGGGGCGACCGTTTCGTCGCCTCGCTTCTGGGAGAGAGTTCCATGATCGAGCGGAACGCCCATTCGGTACTCCGGCCCGCTGTGCAATCCGTGCGCCCGATCAAACGACCGGCTGTAGGCCCAAAAAGTGAAGTGGAGCAGGGTCTCGGAGGCATAGCGGCAAAACCCCGCAGGGCTAGCCTGCGGGGTAAAACATCTGACCGTTGTCGGACTAGAGGCCGAGTTCGGTGTAAGCGGCATCAAACCGCTCTTGAGCCTTTGGCGGTACCTTCACGGCCTTGGCTTCTTCCAGATTGGGCAGCTCATCGCCAACCGCGATAGCGGCAACCATGCCCATCCCGAAGTGGGGTGCGCATTTAACGCCATAAAGGCCGGGAACATCGAACGTTACACTCACCTCCTGGTTGATCTTGCCCTTAAATGCCTCGGCACCCTCTGGGATCATTCCCAGGATTGCCTCAGCGTTGTGGCTCTTGTCCGTAGGCACAAACGTGACCGTATCACCGGGCTGGATCTGCAGGGCTGCCGGCTCGAAGACCATCACGCCTGCATCGCCCTTGTTCAGCATCTTGATCTCATGGTCCGCCGCAAAGGCTGGCGCCCCCAGGAACGCCCCAAATGCCAAGCCGATGACAATGGTTTTGAGTGTGGTGCGCATTGTTTTTCTCCTTGAGAGCTGGGACCCGTTGGCCCCTTCGCCGTTGTTTCTAGGCATAATGGCTCATCGCCTCTTTGACCGGGGTCAAAGAGTTTACCTTTTGAGGAACGCGGAGGACGGTAAGGAGCCGCTGCCGCTACCCTCCGCACTGGCCGAGCTGTAACCATTATGGTCCTTGCGCCAGGACAACGAGAGATACTCCCAAAGCCACTAACATCGAGGCACCTGAACACGGCTTTGGCTACTTCCATGCCTTCTGAGCATACACGTCCCGTACGCAATCTCTGGGCCAATCGGAGGACTTAGTCCCCCGTCTCCGAGCAGCCATTCAGCAGGTCGCGGATACCTGCGAGTGCCGCAATCATGTCGACGAAGCGATTGCCCGCTTCATGGCGCTTGAGCAGGCGCGGCAGGACCGGCGGCTCATGGGCGAGGCGCGTAAGCAGCTCGCCCGAATCGTAGCTCTGACCGGCATGCTGGCCGAGCTCGACGACATCAGCTGGAATGAAGTTGATCGTTCGGCTTTCAGCGCTGGCGCAGCTTTTCAACGAGGTCGGCCGAGCAGCAGCGCTAGGCTCTTCAGCCATGCAGATGGTCTCCCAAGAGGCCCCAGACCTCTAGACGGACTGCACACGCACCAATTGCGACAACTGCTTCGAGCCGGTTGGCAGCACCAAGTTCCCTGGTGAGCCTAAAGCTGAGCCTCTCAGCCTCTCAGCACTCTCTCACACGGCCTTAGAGTATCGTGCAGAATTCTGGTTCAGATAGGCGTCGAAGCCCGCTGCGATCGACCTAACGAACGGGCGACCGGTGCTTGATAGCTCAATGCCATTTGTGGAAAGCGCAACCAATCCATCCACATCGCACCTTGCGAGCTCCGAGGCGACGGCTACCACTGGATCAGCTTGCTGCCCGAAGCGCTGCCGCAGGTCATCGAAGTCCAAGGCAAAGTCGCACATTAGCCGCTCGATGGCGTAGCCACGCGGCGCATCGGTCTCGGTGATAGCCACTCCCCGATCGACGATCCCCTCTCCGGCAAAGCTGCGCCGCTGGTACTCGTGGGTGGCGACGACGTTCTGTACATAACCTTGGGGCAGCTTGCCGATTGCCGAAGCGCCCAACCCGATCAGGGCATCATGCGCATCGACCGTATAGCCTTGAAAGTTCCGGTGTAGCCGCCCTGCATTTGCTGCCACCGCCATGGCATCATGCGGCAGTGCGAAGTGGTCCATGCCTATGTCCACATAGCCACCGCGCACCAGCTCTTCGGCTGCGGCGACGGATTGATCATAACGCGCCAAGGAGTCGGGCAGCGCCGCCTCGTCGATCATGTTCTGGTGCTTTTTGACCCACGGCACGTGGGCATAACCAAACAGCGCAATGCGATCAGGACGCATCGACATCACTGCCCGCGCCGTTGCTAACGCGCCATCCTGCGTCTGATGCGGTAGCCCGTAAAGCATGTCGATATTGACCGACCGTACGCCGCGGGCGCGGACCGCCGCCACCACATGCTGGGTTTGCTCAAAGGTCTGAATGCGGTTGATGGCCACCTGCACCTGCGGATCGAAGTCCTGCACGCCGATGCTCGCGCGCGTCAGGCCCGCCTCGGCCCAGGCGTCAAACCGCGCTTCATCCATGTCGTTGGGATCGAGTTCGACGCTGAACTCCGCGTCCTCTGTCACGCGGAAGGCGTTCCGGACCCGCTTGGCCATGGCAACGATATCCTCGGGCGTCATCAGCGATGGTGAGCCACCTCCCCAGTGCACCGCCGTGACGTCCCGCTGACCCAGCAGCCCACCAATCCGCGCCACCTCGACCGATAGCGCCTTGAGATAGGCTGCAACCGGCGCATAGCGGTTGACCTGCTTGGTATGGCAGCCGCAGAACCAGCAGAGCCGGTCACAAAACGGCAGATGCAGGTAAAGCGAGGCGCTGGCGTCGCTCGGCAAGGCGCTCAACCACCCCTCATAGACCGTCTGGTCGATGCCCTTGTGAAAGTGCGGTGCGGTGGGATAGCTGGTGTAGCGCGGCACCGGCTTGCTGTATTTGGCAATGAGGGATCTGGACATGCGCTACTCCTGATGTGAGCGCACCTTTATCGGCAAGGCAGCTATCCTTCTTTGATGAGCATCAAACTTGTCCACGTGCCGTTCCCAATCGACCTCCGCCCATTTGCCCTGCAGCTGCAGAAGTGAAGTTTAGGTCCGCATGAACTTCAACTCCCCAACGGCCTGCCGAAGACCCCTCCGGCAGGCCGAAGAGCATTAGTGCCCCGATGCCTCTGGGTCAGGCGGTTCACCGATCGGGCTGAAGATCTCCGGCTGTTCCTCACCCTCGACGATTAGATAGCCAGCTAGCCCCCGCTCGGCACGGGAAAGGGCGTGATCGACCAGAACATATCGCCCCGGCACCTCACATTTGAACTCGACCACAGCGGCCCCGCCGGGCGCAACGCTGATGGTCTGCACATCGGTCAGCGGCGGGCTGGTGAGGGAAGCGGCATTGTACACCCGGTCGAAGATCTCCCCGATGACGTGGAACGAGGACGTATAGTTCGGTCCACCAACGCCGAAGTAGATGCGAACGGTTTCGCCGACATTGGCCGTCAGGGGAAAGTGCTCGGTCAGAGCCCCCACGTGACCATTGAACACGAAGTATTCCGGCCGCTCGTTGAGGAGCTTCTCATAGCTCTCCGTAAGCAGGCCGGGCGTACCGAAAGGTTCTTCAGTGTAAATTTCCCCCTGCATCACGTAGAATTCGCGGTCCACCGGCGGCAACCCTTCTTCCGGTTCCACCAGGATCAGCCCGTACATGCCATTGGCGATATGCAGTGCCACCGGCGGTACAGCGCAGTGGTAAACATAAAGTCCCGGATTGAGCGCCTTGAAGCGGAAGGCGAACTCCTCTCCAGGCATTGCGGTGGTTAGCACCGCACCGCCGCCGGGGCCTGTCGCTGCATGGAAGTCCACATTGTGAGCCATCCAGCTGTCTTCGGCGTTCTTGAAGTAGCATTCGACCGTGTCGCCCACCCTGATGCGAACAAACGGACCAGGAACACGGGAATTGAAGGTCCAGAAGCGGAACATGGCGCCACTGTCGAGGTGCGCCTCCATTTCGACTGCCTCGAGTTCGACCCGAACGGTCTGCGGCTCCCGGCGGGTGATCGGTCCAGGAATGTCAGCCGGATCATGCGCGATATCGGCGTGCTCTGGCATGATCGGGTTCACTTGGTAGAGCCTGCCACTCAGGCTATTCCCTCCGGCAGCAGACATGTGCAACGCATGCTGTCCTTGAGCATGAGTTGCACCAGCGCCACCTGCCTGCGCTTGCGCCGCTTGGGTGCCCAGTGCCCCCGCAAGCGTCAAGCCCGCAGTCCCTGCTAGCAGACTACGCCTGGTCAGTTTTTCCTGTTCGACAGCTGGCTTCTGATTGTTGTCGTGTTCTTCAGTCATCGGGTGTCATCCTTGGTTCGAGGCGACATCCCTCCACAGGAGACCAGCGGAGGGACTGTGATGCTTAGTTACTGCGTCGCAGGCGCAGGGGATGCTTCGGCCTCGCCAGTTGCAGCTGCACCCGCGGCGGCACCGTTCCCGCCGGCTTCGCTCGCCAGGGCGATCAACTCGGCCATCCGCTCCTTGGCTTTTGGCGGCGGAAGCTTAGCGATTTCTGCCGTGTCGATCTGGGGCGGGTTTTCTCCAACCTGGATCAAGCCGACCATACCCAGCCCGAAGTGCGGCTGACACTTGTAGGCGTAGAAGCCCTCCTGATCGAAGGTCACCGTGATCTCTTCGTTGATCTTGCCCTTCCAGGTCTCCGCCCCTTCGGGGATCATGTCGAGGATGGTCTCGGCATTGTGGCCCTTGTCTGTCGCGATGAAGGTGACGGTGTCACCTGGGGCGATCTTGAGGAAGGCTGGCTCGAACTGCATGGGCCGCCCTTCAGAGTCTTTGTTGAGCATAAGGACCTCGTGATCCGCGGCCCAAGCGGGAGCCGTCGACATCAAGGCGGCGGTGGCGAGTGCTACAGCTGTGGCAATTGGCTTTCTCATGAGGTGTCCTCCTAGGTTCCGTCAGATCACTGGCTCTGCAACTCGCTCGAAGTCGCCGTCAGCAGTTGGCCAACGACCCCAGGTGAGAATTAGTTCGGCACATTCAAGATTTGTTAAGTCGGTCGAAGCAGCTGCAGAATACCTGCCGTGCAAACTCTCTGATGCAACCCAGGACACCGCTTAGGAACGGGGGTGCAGGTTGACAGTTCTGCTACATGAGCCGAAGCTGAGCATTGATTGAGCATTGATTCAGTAAGGCTGACGAGCAGCGAGGGGCTGCAGACCTCTGAGGGGAGACTTTCGATGCGTGGTGCACTGCTGGCTAGTGTAGCTATCTCGGTTATCTTTGGCTTGACCGCCGTTGCTCAGGATACTGCCGAGAACGAGAACACACCGCCCGTTGACGAGTTGCACCAGACCGCCAACGAGTTGTTCGAACCCATTCCATCCATGGTTCCGGCGGTGGAAGGGAATGCTGTGACCCGGGAGAAAACCGAGCTGGGCAAGATGTTGTGGTTCGACACCAGATTGTCCGCCAGCGGTGTCCTCAGCTGCAATTCATGCCATAACCTCGCTATGGGCGGTGACGACAACCTCGAGACATCGATCGGTCATGGGTGGCAACGCGGTCCGCGGAATTCACCCACAGTCTATAACGCCATTTTCAACATTGCCCAGTTCTGGGACGGTCGTGCCGAAGACCTTAGAACCCAGGCCACCGGACCCATCCAGGCAGCTGTTGAAATGGCGGCAACGCCAGAACTCGTCCTCTCGGTGCTAAACAGCATGCCGGAGTACCAGGAACGCTTCGCCCTGGCGTTCCCCGGCGAAGAAGATGCCGTCACCTTCGACAACGTTGCCCGCGCGCTTGAGGCTTTCGAGGCGACATTGATTACACCGGGCTCTCGTTTCGATCAGTATCTTGAGGGCAATCTGAACGTCCTCAATGACCAGGAGAAGCAGGGGCTGCAGCTCTTCGTCGACACCGGCTGTGCCTCCTGCCATGCCGGCGTGAACCTGGGTGGGCAGGACTATTTCCCCTTTGGTGTCGTCGAACGTCCAGGCAGCGATATCCTGCCGCCCGAGGACAAGGGCCGGTTCGCCGTCACCCAGACGGCAAGCGACGAATACGTATTCCGGGCCGTCCCCCTGCGCAACGTGGACCAGACGGCTCCTTACTTCCACAGCGGCAAGGTTTGGGATCTGGAGCAGGCAGTCGCCATCATGGGGGTGAGCCAGCTGGGCGCGGAGCTGAACGAGGAAGAAGTCAGCGCCATCGCGGCCTTCCTCAGAACCCTTACCGGTGAACAGCCGCGGGTTGAACTGCCGCTCCTGCCCGTCAGCACCGGTAGCACGCCCCTCCCTGCTCCGCAGGTGAAGAATTCGCTCGAAGCCGATGATGCGGTGCAGGACCAGACCCCGCTTCGCTGATCTGCAACTGCCGTGACCTGGCAGCCCGATGCTCAATGCAGTGGGCTGCCAGTGGCAGAATTGCGTGTCACCGCCTGAAGATGATGGTCAGCAGGAGAACTGCGTCCTCTACTCCTTTCACCCAGTGGCGAACACCACCTTCCAGATAGGTCCACTGCCCGGGCCTGAGCTCTAGATCCCGGCCTTCGACGCCGAGGATAGCGCAACCAGAGAGGCATTGGAGCGTGATTGGGCCATTAACCTGGTGGGGCGGGATTTCCGTGCCAGCCTTCACCACCAGTCGCACCGCTTCGAAGTGCTCGGATTTGACGACCGCAGCAGTCTTTCCAGGCTGCTGTTCGCTAGCCGACAGGAGGTCCACGACCTCAGCCGCATTGGCATGTTTCAGGGCCATTCTTCTGTCCTTTTCTCTTGAGACCGGTTGAAGGTAAGGTGGACGTGCCAACTCAGCCGGTGCTGGCTCCCTGGTTCGCGGGTCGGCTCAGTTGGGCGTACTTGCCCAATACACCCTGCGTGTACTTCGGTGCTGGCTGACGCCACGCTGCCCGCCGCCGCTGTAGCTCCTCATCCCCCACCTCCAGTTGCAGCAGGCGGGCGTCGGCATCAATGGTGATCAGATCCCCCTCTTGCACCAGGGCTATGGTGCCACCCTCAAAAGCCTCCGGCGCAACATGGCCCACCACCAATCCCCAGGTCCCGCCGGAGAACCTTCCATCGGTGATCAGGCCGACGCTTTCTCCCAGGCCGCGGCCGACCAAGGCGGAAGTGGGCGAGAGCATCTCGGGCATGCCAGGTCCGCCCCGTGGGCCGAGGTACCGCAGGACTACGATGTCGCCGGCGGAAATCTCGTCGCCAAGGATGGCGTCCAATGCGGATTGCTCGTCGTTGAATACACGTGCGGGCCCTTTGAGGGAGGCCTTGGACAACCCGGTGATCTTGGCCACCGCCCCCTGCTCGGCCAGATTGCCCTTGAGAATGGCCAGATGGCCCTCCGGATAAAGCGCAGTGTCCCAGGAGGTGATCACCTCCTGGTTGGGAGAAGGTGTGGAAGGGACCTGTTCCAGTTCCTGCGCCAGTGTCCGGCCAGTGATGGTGAGGCAGTCCCCGTGCAGCTTGCCTGCATCCAGAAGCATCTTGAGCACCTGCGGCACGCCGCCGGCGCGGTGCAGGTCCACTGCCATGAAACGGCCGGAGGGCTTTAAGTCACAGACGATGGGAATCTGCTGACGAACCCTCTCGAAGTCATCGAGCTCCCATTTCACCCCCGCCGCTCGGGCGATCGCCAGATAGTGCAGGACTGCATTGGTCGAGCCACCCGTGGCCATCACCAGCGCCACTGCATTCTCGATCGACTGCCGCGTCACGATGTCTTTCGGCTTGAGTCCGCTTCTGACTGCACTCACAAGTGTGCGGGCGGATTGATCTGCTGAAGCGACCTTCTCCTCATCGGGATTGGCCATGCTGGACGAGCCGAGCAACGACATTCCGAGCGCTTCGAACGAGCCTGCCATGGTGTTCGCGGTATACATTCCCCCGCAGGAGCCGGTGGTCGGACACGCATTGCGCTCGATGCCCTTGAAGTCCTCCTCGCTCATGGTGCCCGCCATGAAGGCACCTACCGCCTCGAACGCAGAGACGATGGACAGATCCTCCCCCTTCCATCGTCCCGGCTTGATGGTTCCACCATAGACATAGATGGATGGTACGTTCGCCCGGAGCATGCCCATCATGCCACCCGGAAGGTTCTTGTCGCACCCGCCCACCACCAGCACGCCGTCCATCCACTGACCTTGGACCGACAGCTCCACGCAGTCCGCGATCACCTCGCGGGAAACCAGCGAGTACTTCATTCCTTCGGTACCCATGGCCATGCCATCCGAGATGGTCGGGACGCCGAAGGTCTGTGAGTTGGCACCTTCCTCTTTGATGGCTGCCGCTGCGGCATCCACCAACTTCTGGAGGCCAGAATTGCAAGGTGTAATGGTGGAGTGACCGTTGGCGATACCGATTATGGGCTTGTCGAAGTCGCCCTCCTCATAACCGAGGGCATAGAACATTGCCCGGTTCGGGGACCGCGCGATACCTTCTGTGATGTGGCGGGAGCGGTCGTTGTTGGGCATGCGGGCCCTCCCAGGCGAATTGTCGGACTCAAGAGGCAACGGGAGGCAAGCCGATTGGTTCGCCAGGCTTCACCCTCATGAGGCTGGGCGGATTGAGCGAACCGCGCTCTTAAAGTCGTTCTGGCGAGCTGGGTAAGTCTTCGGTGTGGTAGACCAATTCGAATTGATCAACGGCAAATGCCTTGCTGCACACAGAGAAGAGGCCGGAGGCTCATGATACAAACGATGTGGTGATAGATGTGCGAGATGCCCTCAATTAGTCTATAACACCATTACGACCCTAAAACGGTCCGCCAAACCAAGGAACGAGAATGATTGTCGATTCCTCGGACCAAGTCCCCCGAAATACTCTGCTGAAACGCTTTCCGGTTCCAACCAATTTCAAGGTGGAACCTGGATCACGGATCGACCGGGGAAAAACATGGGCAGCGCCTGCCGGTGCTGTCCGGCTGAAGTGGTTCACGGTCTATCGCTATGATCCGGATACAGGCGCCAATCCCAGGCTGGACAGGTATCAGGTAGACCTGGACGATTGCGGCCCCATGGTCCTGGACGCTCTCGTTTGGATCAAGAACAAGATTGATCCTACCCTGACGTTCCGTCGCTCCTGCCGTGAAGGCGTATGTGGCTCATGCTCGATGAACATCGATGGCACCAACTGGCTCGCCTGCACGCGGTACATCTCTGACACGGATGCATCGGCAGACATATACCCGCTGTCGAACATGAGGGTCATCAAGGACCTCGTACCCGACCTGTCGCCTGCATTCGAACAATACTCTTCCATCGACCCATGGCTGAAAACCAGCACGCCGGCACCACAAGTGGAGCGGCTTCAATCCCCTGCCGAACGCAGCGGCCTCGACGGTTACTACGAATGCATCCTTTGCTTCTGTTGCACTTCGGGCTGCCCCAGTCACTGGTGGAACGGAGATCGCTTCCTCGGGCCCGCCGTGCTGCTGCAAGCATACCGGTGGCTGATCGACAGCCGGGATGAGGCCAAGACCGAGCGCCTCAACGACTTAGAAGATCCCTTTCGGCTTTATCGATGCCACACCATTCTGAACTGCACCCGGACCTGTCCAAAGGGACTGAACCCAGGCAAGGCAATTGCCGAGATCAAGAAGATGCTGGTTGAACGCCAGAGCTGAAACACAAGGAGCGCCGAAATGGTAGATCCAGCAACGGCGAGACCGCGGCCACTCTCTCCCCACATTCAAATCTACCGCCCCCAACTCACCTCGGTGCTGTCGATCGGCTACCGGATCACGGGAGTGGTAATGACCCTCTACCTGGTCGGCCTCGTTGTCTGGCTGATTGCCGCAGCCTCTGGTCCGCCGGCGTATTCGGCTCTCGTGGCCGTCCTTTCGTCATGGGTGGGGCAAGCCCTTCTGTTTGCCGGCACGTTCGCCTTCTTCTGGCACCTGTGCGGCGGCATACGGCATCTCGCCTGGGACACTGGCAGGGGTTTTGAGCTCCGCTCGATCTACATCTCTGGGTGGCTAGTCGTCGGCTCAACCACTGCCCTCACGCTGTTCACATGGATATTCATCTGGTTCTACAAGGGGTAGCCATGGTCGCGAAAGACACACCACTGCGCCAGACCCGCGCCCGTCGCTCTGGTTCAGTCGGGCACGGAACCACTCACTGGTGGGTGGAGCGCGCTTCGGGAGTTGCACTCATCCCGCTCACCTTATGGTTCGTCATCTCCATCAGTGCCGTTGCAATCAACGATCATAGCGCGGTGATCGACTGGCTGAGATCACCGTTGGCCGTGCTCTTGGTGCCGCTGCTGCTCTGCCTGTCCTTCTACCATGCGGCACTTGGTCTGCAGGTGGTGATCGAAGACTACGTGCATTCCGGTTTGAAGCACGTTGGCCTGCTCGCGGTCCGAATTACCTGCGTCTCTCTGGCGGTAGCGGGCCTCCTCGCAGTGCTCCGCATCGCATTCGGCGATTGGGGCAGCTTATGATACAATAAAACCAGTCTCCGCTCGTCCCCAGACCTGCGGGCCAGCCTTGCTAGAGGAGACACTATGTACGCTGAGAGTTTACTGCCAGCAGCGCGGCAGCGCCTGATTACCATTTCCGATGATGCACCGCTCATCGAGGCGGCCGGAAAGCTGCGTTCCGGAACGGACATTCTGGTGGTGTGCAACTCCGCCGGCGTCCTGCGGGGCGTTGTTAGCAAAACAGACATCGTCGGTCAGATCGCCCAGTGCCAAGGAGCAGGTTGCATCGCGTTGATATCGGTCGCGATGACGCAAGACGTACTGTCCTGCCGCTCCGGAGATTTGCTGGAGGATCTGTGGAGCAACATGAAAGAGCGGGGGCTGAAGAACATTCCTTTTCTAGACGGGGACTCCCGTCCGGTAGGGGTACTCAATGCTCGGGACCTGCTTCAGGCGCTTCTCAAAGAGTCCACGACCGAAGAAGACATGATGCGCCATTACGTGATGGGGGTTGGCTATCGCTGAAGACCCATCAGTACTGAGGACAGGAGAACATCCGTGCTGAACGAGCTATTGGCCACAACTGAACTGCGCCAACGTGCGCTTTCCAGATGGGACAACGAAGGTGGCGCTCCCGAGGAGCCGCCCACGATCGAAGAACAAGCCTACCAGTATCCGCCGCTGACCAATGCCGAATTGGTTCATCTTCGCATTCGGGTCATCGCCCTGGAGAACCTCGTCATTGCCCTGATGGCCCAAGCCTCGGATCGGCAAGTGGAAATCGCTCGTGAAATGGCCGCCTATATCACACCCCGACCTGGATATACTCAGCACCCGCTCACCCTCAAAGCCGCAGAGCACATGACCGATATGCTGGACCGGGCTGCTAGGTTTCAGACATCTTCCCCCCATAGCGCAGATAGGCTCGAATGAAGAAGGCTTGTTTGCGGTGAACTGATTAGCCAAGTTGCTCAGCTGTCCAGATAGGCAGTAAGGCCCGCCTAGCATCAATTTCACCTGTGTAGGTGCTTAGTTTGCGGACTGTCTGCATCCCACCCCATCTCAGGCATCGTCATTGGCTTAGCCGATCGTCAGCCTTCGGGTGATCGTCCAAGGAGCCTGAACGGCCAAATGGGGTGCAAGAACGCAATGCTTGACGACTATCGGCGCCGTTTTCTGTCGAGCTTGGCTCGGATACGAAGAGCTCGGCCTTCCGGCTGATCAAGCTCAAACCCGTTGGTCTGCCGAACTAGGTCACTCAACTTGCGGAAGCCGAAAGTGCGCGGGTCAAAGTCAGGCGCCAGATTGGCAAGCTGATTGCCGACCGCGCCAAGCGGTACCCATCCGTCCTCGGTGTCCATCTGCTCCATCACCCGCATCAGGATTGGCACTGCATTAGCGGGCAGCTGAAGTGGGGCAGCTCTCGCTCCCGCGTCCTCCACGTTTGCCGGGGCTTCGGGCAGAAGGTTCTCTGTGTAGACGAAGCGGCGACAAGCTTGTCGGAAACTTTCTGGCGTTTTCTGCTCGCCAAAGCCGAAGACATCAACGCCCTGCTCCCGGATTCGAGCGGCAAGTCGTGTGAAGTCACTGTCGGATGAAACTAGGCAAAAACCATCAAACCGCCCACTGTGTAGAAGGTCCATGGCGTCGATCACTAATGTTATGTCGGACGCATTTTTGCCAGTGGTGTATGCAAACTGCTGCTGTGGAATGATTGCGTGTTTTGACAACACGTCGGCCCACGCCTTGGATCGGGAGCTGGAAAAGTCTCCATAGATGCGCCGGACACTTGCCTCACCGATCTTGGCTATCTCTTCGAACAGACCATCAGCAATCCGGGCCGAGGCGTTGTCGGCATCAATCAGGACGGCAAGACGTGGGGAGCGGGTATCAAGCATCAACGGATCCGTTGGGCGTCAACCAATATGGCAAGGCTTCGAGCCTAATGGTCAAGGCTTGTTGGAGTAGTCAGACAGGTGCCCGCTCTTGTTCGATCGCCGTGCCGGTTCCAACGGCCGAACTGGGGCGCCTTGCGGACAAACTTTTGGCGGTCCTGCCGGCTGGCTCACCGGCAGTCGAGCCTTGTCAGGTCGCCGAGCGGCAAGGCCGCTCGACGTCGACATTCACGCGGCCTTGGCTTCTTCGGATGTCTGCGCGTTGTCCATGGCCCTCATGTAGAGGTCCAGGAGAGTTTCGTGCTCGTCCCGCTCGTCTTGATCCTGCTTGCGCAGCTTGATGATCTCTTTGATCACCTTGACGTCAAAGCCTTCGCCCTTCGCTTCGGCAAAGATTTCCTTCTTGCCTTCGCTCAATTCAGCGATTTCCGCTTCGACTTGCTCGATCCGTTCAACGAACGAGCGGATCCGTCCGCCCGCTATACCAGCGTCGCTCATGGTGCCTCCTTGGGTGCTGAGGCCCGCACTATCTGAGTGCGGCAGTTTACGAACGGTAAACCTAGACCAAGTCTGAAGATGACCTGGTTCCCTCGCCGAGGTCACACTTCGAGTTTAGCCTGGATCGGCAAGTGCGGACTGCGAAGCCCCGTCGCTATCAGGCACTCAGGAGCTTCGCGAAATTGGAGCCTGCGGCTCGGAACATTGCCTGGCAGCACTGATGCATCCGGCAGGTTGGAGGTCATCGTCCGCATTTCCAGCGGCGGCAGAGCACCCTGCCCCACCAAGCCTCCATTCGGGTGAACCAATGACCTCCTTTCGAGGTCGAGGTACGCAGGGCTGTTGCAGCACGTCGCTACCATTCAGCACTGCCAGACCCGCTCCAGGCTCGGCGCACAAGCGGCTGACCCGGCCGGCGCTGCGTGCCAACGAATTCCGACATAGCTACCCCCAAGGAAGTGTGTGCATGGCGCATCACAACCTCTGACATGGGGTGCGGCGGGCACGATCGGCAGCCGGCATCATCATGGAGCCGCCGTGCTCTGGATCGTTTGGATTTATGGCGCTCATGCTCGTGGAACGGCGTAGCGTTGTCGGTTCCTCCCAGGTGAAGATCTCGTCCAACTCGACCGGGTATGTCCCGGCTGGAGCAGGCACACCGAAGAAGAGCTTGGCCACGACAATGGAGTTGAGTTTAAGCATGGTCGGTGCCCCCAGGTTGAGGGGCAAACCGGGACCACTCACGCGAAGCCCTGCTGAACAACAAGGCCGCCAGCAGCCACATAGCAACGAAGACCCCGTTGATTGCCGTCAGCTCCAATGGCCCGCTGGCGGGATAACCCAGCTGACGAAGTACGGCCACCAATGTGATGAGTGCCTGACCCGCTGCCACCGCCAGCATGGTTCTGCACATCCCATCCGGGGAGAGACGGGCAGCAAAGCCGCCGGTGAAGCCCACCGCGATAACCACCAGGTAGAGCAGATTGGCGGGATTCGATGAACTCCCGATGATCCCGACGCTGGCGTTGACATAGATCAGCAAGCCGGAAGCGAAGAGTGCAAGACCCATCCCGGCGCGATAGCTCCTGCTGGCCACACGTCGTGTGGTGGCATCATAGATCAGCACAGGCGTGAAGATCAGCACCGCCGCGAATAAGAAGTCCGTCATGTCCCAGTTGAGGCTGCTGGTGGTCACCTTGAGCACAACTGGGATGAGGTAGATGCCTGCTGCGGCGACCCAGACGGCAAGCCGCCATTGACCCCTCCGCTTCGGATCGTATGCTACATGTTCTGCCATGCGTAACTCCGTGGCTTAGGAGCTTGCAAGCATGGCGGAGATAGAGCTTGCTGCCATGAGCCGGGCGTGAGCCGGCGATGAGGTTTCCATGAAATGAGCACCGAGGTCTATAAGTTCGAAGGTTTCCGACTCGACGCAGCGAACCGACAGCTGGAGCGGCAAGGAACAAGGATCGAGCTCAACTCCCGGTACCTCGACGTGCTGATCCTGCTGGTGCGAGAACAGGGCAACCTCATTGCCAAGCAGCGCTTCATTGATGATGCCTGGAGTGGCGTTCCTGTCACCGACGAGGCCCTCACCCAAGCCATCCGCACGATCCGCCGACAACTTGGCGATGATGCCACCAAACCGCAGTTCATCGAAACCATTCCAAAGCACGGCTACCGGTTCATTGCCCCTGTCGAGGAAGTGGCGGGTACTGCTCCTGCAAGAGCTGCAGCCAGTGTAGGCACAAACCAAGACTCACATTTCTTGCTCTGGCGCGCAGGTACGCTGGGAGGGATCATCGCTGGTGTACTTGGGGGTGTGATCTACGGTCTTGCCGAAGCATCGGGGCCACTCACAGGCGGTGCGGCAGGCATCTCTGTGGTGCTCGTCTATGTCTGCATGACCGCTACTGTTGCGTTCTTAGGTGGAGCCGGTGTCGCCTTCGGCATCGTGGCGGCCGCTCGGATGCAGCCAAGAAATCCACTGGCGATGGTCATCGGGGGCGCCGTAGGCGGTCTGGTCATTGGTGCCGTCGTGAAGCTCATCGGCACTGATGCCTTTCTCCTGCTGTTCGGCAAGGCACCTGCGGACATGACCGGAGCATTCGAAGGATTGCTGCTTGGCGCTGCTATCGGTCTGGCTGTGGCCATCACCTTCGGCCATGGCAGCGTTTCGATCAGACGAGCAGCTTTGGTAGGATGCCTGACCACAGGTTTGGCAGGCGCCCTCATCCCTCTCTTGGGAGGCCAAATGCTCGGCGGCAGCCTTGAGCTCCTCACCCTCAGCTTCCCCAACTCACAGCTACGATTTGGTCACAACGGGCTGTTCTTTGGCGAGAACGGCTTCGGACCAGTAGCGCAGGTCGTGACAGGTGCACTCGAAGGCATTTTGTTCGGAGGAAGCACCGTGGCTGCGATGGCGCTCGCAAAGGATGGAGACAAGCTCAAGCCAGAGAGCCTTTTCGCCGATGCAAGTCTTGGTGCACCGCGCCGGTCCCGGTGAATGACGCTTCGCGGTCAGCGATACCGAGCGCTGACAATCTCCGCCTGGAAGAACGGCAGGTACTCGTCGGTCCCGAAATGATTGCCGACCTTCAGTATGGCGGGGATGGTGTAACCATCGAAAGTGGCCTCGCTTTCGACCGTTCCGCCGAACGGCTGCAGCTGAAATATGCTCTCTGCATTGGCGTTGCTCCACCTCTGGCCAACCACTTCGGTAACTGCTCCCGCTTCGTTCAACTTCAGGTCGAGCACAACGGGGGCGGCTCCGGAGGTTATCGTCACGCGTGCCAGGTTTTCGCCGGGCTGGCTCCAAACGATGTCTTCTCCGGGAAGGAGGGCGGCTGGTGCCCAGACGCCCTCGACAGCCGAGCGGAACTGAGCTGACCGGACCAGATCCGGAGAGGATGGGTTATTTGCAACCGGTATCAAGCTGTTGATCCAGAAACGCGTCCAGGCCTCTCCGTCAAAAAGAGCGTCGGATCCAGTGATGTGCATTGGACCGGACCGTAGGGATTGAATCCAGACGAACTGATCAGGGGGAGCCAGGATCTGCCTGGCTTCCATCTCATAGGTCTGGAACTTCGCTCTGTCACCCAGCAGAAAGGTACCTCGCATCTCAAGCTCGACGGTGGTCTTGAGCGGCGTTCCCGGAGCAATAGCGTGGATGAAGTAGCGCCGGGCAGTCTCCGGCAGACCCTGCACCATATTCGGATCAAAGATCCGATCCCCCGGAAGAGCGCCCTGCTCTATAGAACTCCAGGCTCGTTCCGCTTCGCCAATGGCCTGCCGATAGGAGACGAACAGGTAGGCACCAACGACGATCAGCAGAACCAAAAAGAGGACGGCTATCTTCCAGATCATCGATGCTCTCCATGACGATTTGATGCAAGATACGGCCCCGTCTGGCTAGCTTCCTTGATGCGGGTCAATCCGTCTGGACTTCGGTTTCAGTTGAAGGCGGGGAAGTAACGCACACTTCCTTGCAAGAGCCGCATGCGCGATCCCCGAAGTCCTAGAACGGATGGAAATTCTCTGCGCGATGCTAGGTGATCAGCTCCCCCCGCTCGCCCTGTTCCAGGGACTCAGCGCACTTGACCGCAAACGATGATCGCGCTAATACGCATTAACTGCTAATACGAATAAGCAAGGTCCGCTTCAGGAGAGCCAACCTGTCTGCCGTCAAACGCCTCACACAGCGCGACATTGCTCGTCTGGCAGGAGTGAGTCAGGCGACGGTTTCATTGGTGCTGAATGGCACGCCGAGTGATGCTCGCCGAATCCCCGCTGACACGCGGGAGCGGGTGCAGAAGGTAATCCGTGAAACGGGATACGTTGCAGACCCAGTGGCGCGGCGAATGGTCAAGGGCCTCAACCGGATCCTGGGCGTTTTCACCTACGAGCCCGCTTTCCCCTCAGCACAAGCTGACTTCTTCACCCCTTTCCTTCTCGGCATTGAAGAGGGCGCGCAGAAGCTGGGCTACGACCTGCTGCTGCTGACAGGAGCCGGTGTGAAGCGCCGAATTTTTGGCGAAAACGTGCGGCTACGTCTCGCTGACGGCTGCATTGTGCTTGGAAGACAGTTCGACCGGGAAGAACTGGCTCGGCTTGTCGGGGGCGACTTCCCCTTTGTTGCGGTGGGTCGCCGCGACGATGCCGGGGGACCGGTACCCTATGTCGGCGGTGACTACATCCCAGCAACGGCAGCTCTGGTCGACCAGGCAAAGGCTCTGGGCCATCGCCGCATTGCCTATGTGGGCCTGAATGAAGGTGCCGAATCGACGCTGGATCGCTGGACTGGGTTCTCATCCGCACTTGCACCAGCAGAGCTAGTTTTCACCAGCTTCGCTGTTGGAGAGCCCCCTGCTCCGCTGCTCGACGCCGTCATGGGGGCAAGAACTAGCTGCGTGTTCTTCACCGAGCTGGCAGACGCCATAAACTTCGAAGCGGCGGCGCGAGAGCGCGATGTGCAGATTCCGCGCGATCTTTCCCTTGTCGTTCTCGGCAATCACATCCGGGCCGAGGAGCCTGGGCGAAAATTCACATCCTTTGGAATACCGCGCGAGGCCATGGGCCACGCCGCCACCGAAATGCTGGTGCGGCGCGTGGAAAACAACGCGCCAGTCGAACAGGTGCTTCTCGCCTGCGAACTGCTTGAGGGCGACACCCTCGGGCCCGCTTCTACTCAAACTATTCGGAACACATGACCAAAGAGCTTCACGCAGATATCCTCATTGTTGGCGGCGGACTCGGTGGCGTCGCGGCAGCCTTGGGTGCACTCCGCTCAGGACGCACCGTCATCATGAGTGAAGAATTCGACTGGATTGGCGGTCAGCTTACCAGCCAGGCCGTGCCACCCGATGAGCATTCTTGGGTCGAACAGTTTGGCGTAACGCGTTCCTATCGCCAACTTCGCAACGGCATTCGCCAGTACTACCGTGACCATTATCCACTGACGGCAGAAAGCCGGGCGTGGGGCGACCTCAATCCCGGCGCCGGCTGGGTCAGCCGCTTGTGCGCCGAGCCTCGAGCGGGTCTGGCAGTGCTGGAGGCGATGCTCGTTCCCTGGCGAGGTGGTGGGCAGTTGACGGTGCTGCAGCCCTACCATCCTGTAGCTGCAGATGTAGACGGAGATTCCGTCCGTTCGATCACCTTGCGCCATCGCGACAGCGGCGACGAAGTTGAATGCTCGGCGCCGTACGTGATCGACGCTACCGAACTCGGCGACCTACTACCCCTAACAGGGACCGAGTATGCCAAAGGGTTCGAGGCGCAGTCCGACACCGGAGAGCCAAGTGCGCCGGTGGAGGCGCAACCGGACAACGTCCAGGCAGTATCGGTCTGCTTTGCTATCGATCATGTCGATGGCAATCAGGTGATCGACAAGCCGGCCAATTACGAGTTTTGGCGGCAGTATCAGCCCGATTTCTGGGGCGGCCCGCTACTCGGTTTCAAGGCCCCACATCCGCGCACGCTGGAAATCACGGAGCGCAGCTTCACGCCCAACCCGGACGACGATCCGCTTCTGGTCGATGCCGACCAGCGGCGCAACCCAGGCGATGGTAATCTCTGGACGTTCCGTCGGATCGCAGCCCGCCGCAACTTCCTTCCCGGCACTTACCAGTCCGACATCTGCCTCGTGAACTGGCCGATGATCGATTACATGCTCGGGTCGATCATCGATGTCTCGGAAGAGGAAAAGGCGCGGCATCTCAAGGCAGCTGCCGAGCTGTCCTATTCCGTCTTCTACTGGTTGCAAACCGAAGCCCCGCGCCTCGATGGTGGTCAGGGGTTCCCCGGATTGAGACTACGTGGGGACGTCACTGGCACCAGGCACGGCTTGGCCATGGCACCCTATATCCGGGAAAGCCGCCGCATCCTGCCTGTGACGCGCATCGTTGAGCAGGATGTTTCCATGGCGGTGCATGGAAACAATCTCTCCAAGAGCTATCGCGACAGCGTTGGCATCGGCATGTACCGGATCGACCTGCACCCTTCTACCGGTGGCGACAACTATGTCGACGTCGAGTCCGCTCCCTTCGAAATCCCTTTGGGTTCGCTGTTGCCACGCCGGGTGAAAAACCTGCTTGCCGGTGGCAAGAACATGGGCACCACCCACATCACTAATGGCTGTTACCGCCTGCATCCGGTGGAGTGGAATGTGGGCGAAGTGGCCGGACTACTCGCCGCCCATTGCCTCAACAAAGGCCTAAGCCCCCATCAGGTTCAGGCTGACGAACAGCAGCTCCAGGATTTTCAGGCACAGCTCTATCGCGAAGGTATCGAGATACGCTGGCCGGACGTGCGGGGCTACTGACCGACGGACACTTACAGGAGGAATAGATGTCCCGAATTGCTCAACTGAAAGCCACGGCAGCTGTTGCCGGTATACTCGTGCCACTCGCCGCAAGTGGCGTGGCTTGGGCCCAGGATGCGGTCAACCTGCGAATGACCATCTGGAGCGCAAACGAAGCGCACCTGGCCATGTTCAACGAGATCGCTGCGGGGTTCCAGGAGACCCATCCCAACGTGACGGTCACTTTCGAGCCCCTGCCCTTCGAAAACTACACAACGACGCTGACGACGCAGATCGCCGGTGGCAATCCACCAGACCTGGCATGGGTTCTGGAGACTACCGCAGCCGATTTCGTCAACTCCGGAGCGCTTGCCCCGCTCAGCGAAGCTTTCAGCACCACCGAGGGATATGAACTCGATGACGTTACCGAGCAGGCTACAGCGCTTTGGCGGCGCGATGGCGAGCTTTACGCCTATCCCTTTTCCACGTCTCCCTTTGCCATCTTCGCCAACAACGACCTGATCACAGAAGCAGGTGCCCGTACACCGGCAGAATTAATCGAGGCCGGAGAGTGGACTTGGGAAAATGCCTTTGACGTCGCGGCCCAGGTCGCCAGCGGCACTGAAGCCGATGGTTTGGTGGTTCGCGACTTCAACTACCAGGTTTGGCAAAACCTCGCCTCCATCTGGCGGGGCTGGGGCGCAGCGCCCTGGAGCGATGACGGTCGGACTTGCACTTTTGCCGAGCCGGCGATGGTGGATGCGATGACCCGCATTCACCAAGCCATCTTTGCAGAAGGCGCCATGCCCGGCCCAGGCGAGAGCGTCGACTTCTTTGCTGGCGATGCTGCGATGACCATTACCCAGATCTCACGAGCTTCGCTCCTGCCGCAAGAAGATCCGTTTGACTGGGATCTGGTGCCGCTTCCCAAGGGACCGGCGGGTGAGTATGCGGTGGTCGGCCAAGCCGGTGTTGGGGCATTCGCAGCAGGCGAAAATGTCGAAACGGCAGTGGACTTTCTTGCCTACATGACCAATCCGGAGAACAGCCAGAAGCTGGCGCAGTTCTTCCCCCCGGCACGTGCAAGCCTTCTCAACGCCGACACTCTGGCAACAACCAACCCGCTACTCTCGCCAGAACAACTTGAAGCGGTGGTGATCGACGGCATTGCGAATGGCCAGGTGCTCCCGGGCCACACCAACTTCGCCCAGATCCAGCAGACGGTTCGGGCCGGTCTCGACGCCCTCTGGGTTGAGGATGCCGATGTTCCGGCGGTGTTGCAGTCGGTCTGCAGCAGCTTGTCTCCGCTGCTGTCACGCTAGTCGCAGTTTCGGTGGGTGCTGCAAAAGCGGCTCCCACCTCCTCACACGAGAACTTCCATGCACATGCGCCTCGCAGCGGATACCACTCCCCGAAAGCCTGCGTTCTGGACCATGGCCCGCCGTGATGCTGCATCAGGCTACGCCTTCATCGCTCCCCAACTCGTCGGCATCAGTATCTTCGTCCTGCTGCCACTTGGCTTGGTGTTCTACTATTCGCTGCACGAGTGGAACGTACTGGCCAACACCTTCACCTTCGTGGGTGACGCCAACTACCAGATGCTGCTGCGCGACCCCAATCTGCCGCAGGTGCTGTGGGCCTCGGCGGTGTTCTCCGCGGGTCTGGTGGTGCTGAATATGAGCCTGGCACTGCTGCTCGCCGTTCTGCTCGACCAGAAGCTCAAGGGCATGGTCATCTTCCGCACGCTCTTTTTCTCGCCGGTTGTGGTCTCACTGGTTGCCTGGACGATTGTCTGGAGCTTTCTGCTGCAGGCCAATGGGGGGATCAACGGCATGCTAGCGATGATCGGGGTCGAAGGACCGAACTGGCTGCGAACCCCGTCCACTGCGATGATCTCGGTCATCGTCGTGCAGGTTTTCAAGAACGTTGGATTGAACATGATCCTGTTCCTGGCGGCCCTGCAGGGCGTACCAAAGGAACTCTATGAGGCCGCCCGGGTGGACGGCGCAGGACGGTTCAAACAGTTCCGCCGTATCACCCTGCCGATGATCTCACCCACCATTTTGCTGACCTCGATCATCACCATCGTAGGTTCGCTGCAGGTCTTCGCGCAAATCGCAATCCTGACCAAAGGCGGCCCCGGGGTCTCTACAACCGTGCTGGTCTACTACCTTTACCAGCAGGCCTTCCAATTCAACTTCTTCGGCTACGGTTCGACTCTTTCCATTCTGCTGTTCGCCATCGTCGCCGTGCTCACCTTCATTCAGTGGCAGATGCGCAAGCGGATCGTCTTCTATGAAAACTGATCTCTCCCCTCGCGCCAAGGTCGCACTTTATGGCCTCATGTGCGTGCTACTGATCCCGTTCGTTTTCCCGACGTGGTGGATGGTGACCTCATCGGTCAAGCCGATCAGCGACATCTTCGCCTTCCCACCCGACCTCTGGCCCCGCCGCTTCGACTGGTCGACCTACCAGCAGGTGTTCGAGTTACAGCCTTTCGCTCGCCAGTATTGGAACTCGGCCTACATCGCGGCCATCGTGACAATCGGCACGATGCTGGTGTCCTCCATGGCGGGGTATGCTTTTGCCCGCATCCGCTTTCCCTTCAGCAACACCATCTTCATGATCGTGCTGATGGGTTTGCTGATACCCTCGGAAGTCACGATCGTGCCCCTGTTTCAGCTGTTTCTGAGCTGGGACATGATCAACACGCATTGGCCGCTCATTCTGGTGCCGATCTTCGGTGCGCCTTCGGTCTTCGCCACTTTTGTCATGCGCCAGTTCTTCATCGCGCTACCGGTCGAACTGGAGGAAGCCGCGCGGGTGGATGGGCTGGGCCGCTTCAAGATCTTCTGGACCATCGCTCTCCCCCTGGCCAAACCCGCTCTGGGTGCGGTGGCGATTTTCACCTTCCTTCACTCATGGAATCTCTATCTCGAGCCGATCGTCTTTTTGTCCTCCACGCAGATGTTTACCCTGCCGCAGGCCCTGACCCAGTTCACCGATGCATACGGCGGCGCCATGTGGAACATCCAGCTGGCCGCTGCCACCATGACTGCCATCCCCGTCCTTCTGGTCTTCATCGTGGCGCAGAAGCAGTTTGTCGAAGGCCTAGCCCATACCGGTCTGAAAGGCTGAATCATGGCCCCTGTTACTTTATCTTCCGTCCGCAAGAGCTATGGCGCCACCGATGTGCTTCATGGAATCGACGTGGACATCGCTGATGGGGAGTTCATCGTGCTGGTCGGACCCTCTGGCTGCGGCAAGTCCACGCTCCTCCGCATGATTGCCGGTCTGGAAACAATCTCCGCCGGGGACATCTCGATCGGCGGCCGTGTGGTCAACGAGCTCGAGCCAAAGGACCGGGACATCGCCATGGTGTTCCAGAACTATGCGCTCTATCCGCACATGACCGTGGCGACCAACATGGGTTTTTCCCTGGAGCACCGAGGCGGCTCCAAGGCCGAGATCGCAGAGAGGGTGAATTGGGCTGCCGACATCCTGGGGCTCAAGCCTCTGCTAGACCGCTATCCGCGTCAGCTCTCTGGCGGGCAGCGCCAGCGCGTCGCCATGGGCCGCGCGATCGTCCGCAATCCACAAGTATTCCTGTTTGATGAACCGCTTTCGAACCTGGATGCCAAGCTTCGGGTCGTGATGCGCGGGGAGATAAAGGCGCTCCATCAGAGGCTTGGCGTGACTACTGTCTACGTCACTCACGACCAGATCGAAGCGATGACTATGGCCGACCGCATCGTGGTGATGCATGCCGGTAAGGTCGAGCAGATCGGTACACCGCTCGACCTCTATGATCGCCCCGCCAATCTCTTTGTCGCCGGCTTCATCGGCTCGCCAGCGATGAACATACTTGCCGGCACCGTAGAAGGTGGAGCTTTCAAGGTTGGAGGTGCCACCCTGCCGCTGCCCGGCAACATCAATTCTACCGGACCCGCCAATTACGGCATCAGACCCGAGCACATCCTTCTTGTGCCCGAGGGGTTACCAGCGACTGTTCGCCTTGTGGAACCCATGGGTTCGGAAACCCAGGTGACCATGACGCTGGGCGAGCATACCATGATCGGCGTTTTCCGCGAGCGGCTCACCGCTCGGCCCGGGGAGACCATCAACATCATGCCTGAGCTTAGCACCATCCACCTCTTTGATGCGGCCGACGGACAGAGGATTAACTAATGTATCCAGAGACCCCGCTTTACCGGGCGCTTACCGATGGCACATTTCCGGTCATCGTATCGCTCGCACGGCACGATCTCGATCTCGCCAAGGCGGCGCTCGATGCAGGTGCATATGCTCTAAAAACACATCTGAATGCTTATCACCGCGCTACGGGCACCACCTTCGGCAGTTTTGCTGAAGAGCGCCCGTTCTTCGGGCAGCTGGCAAAGCTCGGCTGCCCCCTCCTCGTGATGGCGGGACAGGAAACCGTCCCCACTGCCGAGGAGATGGATGCGCTCCATAATCTGGGCTTCGAGGGGTTCAATGTCTACGCCGACCATCTGCAGCCACATCTTCTCCAATCAAAGCTGCGACCCATGCCGGCTCTGTCGGACGCCAGCACTCCCAAAGACGCCAAGAAGCTAGCGTCACTTCCAGGCTGCATTCTTGAGGCCTCTATTAGCCCGTTCACGCGCTACCGTTCGGCCATGACGGACGCCGACCTGTCCCGCTATCAAGAGATCGTCCGAGCGGTGGACGTTCCCGTGATCGTACCAAGCCAATTGATGCTCACTCCCGAGGATGGTCGGCGGCTACAGCAAATTGGCGTAGCCGCGCCTCTGCTAGGTGCGATTGTCACTGGAGACACTCCAGCAACGATGTCCGCGTCCATCCGCCCCTTCGTGCAAGCGTAGCCCTACCGAGCTATCGACAGATCAACCGCGTCCATAAGTTCGGTCTGGAGCAATCAAGAATGACCGAGATGGGGCCGGAAGCGGAATGACAGCTTGCGGAAGGAATCTCACTCGGGGCAGACATGCCGACGCGCTTCGAAAGGCGTCTCACAGCAGCGACCGTTGCCGAACGCATTGCCTTACATGAATAGGCGATAGGGATAGGCCTTGCCGGGTAGATAGGGGACATTGGCGATGGTTCGTGCCAAACGCTGTGAGTAGCGGATAGTCACCGGCACCGGATCGTAGAGCGCGTCGTTGTTCCAGTCCATTTTGGTCAAGGCCAGTACCTCATGCGCCGTCAGGTCCAGCGAGCCGTGGCCGGCATGCCGCACGATCTGCAACGGTCTGGGAATGCTCTTTCCACCCTGGAAATAGTCCGACTTGCTCGACACCTGCGGAGCATTGCCGGCCACCCAAACCAGCGCCGAGCTTCCGGACCTGATAACGACCGTGCCCCGCGGGACCGGATAGCCCGAAGGCTTGGTCGGGGGTTTTTGCTGGCCGGATTCGATGAGCCAGACAGCGCGCCAACCGGACGCGCTCCCGACTTCGACACACTCAACCTCAGGAATGCCGGCAAGGGCATCGAAAGCACCCTCGATCTCATCCGGTTTGAAGGCGGTAGTCTTGTGAACGACCAACCGCCGCGGCAGGACCCCACCGTTCCTTGCCTGGTACAGTTCCAGGCTTCGGGCAAGTACGGTGCGCATGTCGTCTCGGCTCAGGAACGGGTTCCTCTGCGCCTCTGAAACATCCGCTACCGGATCGCGCGCTTCGAACGCGACGAATTGCATCCCGCCGCCATCCATGTCGAAGACCTGCGAGCAACAGGTTACGTAATGCGCATCGCGTTGGTCACCCCGCAACGCATAGGCCAACCCGATATACGCGGTGTCCTCGGGCACGCCCTTGAGGGGCGCCAGCTTCCAAGGGATGCCCGCGGCCTTCACGTAGAGGGCCGTCGAGAGGCGCCACGCTAGGGAGGCTTTGTGGGCGAACGAGAAGGCGCTGTCGTTCAGGACCTGTGTCGGGATGTTGTAACCCGCGCCCATGGCCTTCAGGGTGTCATGTGCATCGAAATATGCTCCGCGGCTGGCCGAAAGCCAGGTATCGGGGAAATGAACCAGAACGACATCGAACTCTGTACGGACGGCATCGAGCCGACGGAGCGCAGCGTCCATGGCATCTGACAGGCGCTGCTGGGGAAGCCCATCGCCCGGCAGTTTATCGAGATCATCAGGCCACCTGACGTGTGCCTCGGGTGGAGCGGATTCCAAGGCGACCCGATACAACTGCTCGAAACCGGGATATGGCGGTACGTATTCTGACCTGTCCGTCGGGCTGTAGCTGCTCCGCAATGACGCCATCAGAGCCCCGCGTTGCCTAAAGGCACTTTCGGGTCCGACCGTCGCGATCCTTATCCTGGACGCGTATTTACCGAACGAGCCCTTGGAGTAGGGACCGAATTTTGCCAGGCCCCGCAGGGGATGCACGTCGACATGCGTTTGGTCGGTCGGGGAAAAGACCAGGAGCGGCTCTTCCAGCAAAGAGAACGGCGGCATTTTCGAAAGTGCGGGAGAACGGACCATCAGCGGCTCCGCTCGAAATAGTCGTGGTGATTACCAGGACGACTCCAGGCCGTGATGGGCGAGACCACGAATTCCGCGTCGACGCCTGCATCACCATCGAGGCCGAAGGCGCTTACCTTGCCGTCGGCGCAATCGGTTAACAGGTATGCCCAGGCATCGATGATCCTCGCCCAATTCCCGTTGTATCGACGTGCCCAACGCTCTCTCCGCCAGTCTCCTGCGGGATCGCCTCCTCGTCGCTCGAACGACTTCTCGATTGGGGCGACGATCATGGCATCCTCGTAATCGGCGGTCGTTTCGCTTTCGCGGGGGATGTCCACGAACGTATGGGGTTCGAAGCCGCACCACCACTGCCCCGAAACATGTTCCAGCCTAAGGAAAATACCTTCGTGAAACGGGAATCCCAGCGTCGGCACGGTACCGGTGAGCGGCATAACATAGGCCGTGCGCAAGCCCGACAGGAGCCTGGTGCGCCATTGGGCCTTACCCCGCTCTTCGCCCTCGCGTGGCCCGTTCACGAGCAGCGAATGTCCGGAGCGCTGGCGGCGCGCCCGGAGTGGTCGGCGCCGCGAAAGAGCTTCGACCAAGGCGTCGTAGACGAGCCCGCGAGCCCAGCTTTCGTCGACTGCATTCAGCTCGATCGTGCCGGAGATCTTGGGTCCGAGCGCTTGTAACGCGGTGACGATTTCGGCGTCGTTGCCGAATGCCGCGAGCTCACGTCCATTGGCGGCGACGATTGCTCGGCTTTTAGCGTCCTTGAGCAGTGCCCGCGCCGCGGGCGACGTCGTCGGGCTGTCGAGAATGATCCGTCTCGCCGTGCGCGGTATTGTTTCGACGGGTAACGCCGAGAGCCGCAAGACCGGAAATCTCCTGGCTTCCGCCGTCGGAAGATTGACCGGAGTTAACCTCGCCTCCGATCGCCCCGCCATCACGTGCTCGTAAAGGACTTGGGGCAGGTCGACCTGCTTGACCACGTCGGCCGCTAGTTCATCGAATGTCTTGCACTCGACAAACGAGACGTCGACGCCGGCGGAGCGCGCGTCCTCGAGGAAGCGGGTAACGGCCGGCAGGAGCTTCGATGTGGACTGGGCAACCCAGAACAGATTGTTGGGGAAAGGCGTCCTTTCCTTGAGGACAGACGTCAACGCCTCCATGACGGAGGCATCCCTGCCGCTATAGCCAACGAAGACCATTCCGAACCGCTGAGAGGCCCCGACCAAAACGTGCCGCATCCTGGCGTCCTGAGCCGCCAGTTCCGTGCTGGTGTTCTTAATGTCTTCGGACTGGTAATCGCCATGCAGCTTGGCGACGAGCGGCCAATCGGATTCCTTGAGGCTCCGTACGGCGCGGTCTGCGGAATCGAGCGCCGCTACCGTAGGTCGGGCTTGCTCCGTCGCCGGCAACAACGCACTCGCGGTCTGAGCCGCCTCCTCGACCAAGGGATCGAAATTGGTCGTGAACACGCAATCGGTCTTTCGGGCCGCCATCAGGCTGCCGAGGACCTTATGCCCGAAAGCGGGCGTTCCCTTCGCGATCGCGTCGTCGATGTATTGTCGGCGCAACCGCTCGTGCGGGTAGACCGCTTCGAAGGCCGCCGCGTACTCGGTTGCGTCACCCTCTGGCGGCAGGATGGAAGAGGATCGGAAAAAGCTCCCGATGCGTTCGACCCATACGGGATCGCCGGTATCGATCTCCCGTCGTGATATGTTGTTTTCCCGACAGAATATTCGCGCCTTGAAATCCATGATCATCGAGTAGCCCGTCGGAATGCCCGAGGCTGCCGATGCGCCGGAGCCGAGAAACCAGGCAACTAGGTTCGGCCGCAACGCCAGGGCTGTAGCAAACTCACTCGCAGAAATGATCGTTTGAGTAGGTTGCACGGCAATGGATACTTTCTCGACGATTTCGCCCAGCCTAGGAACTAGGTGTTTGAGATATTTGTGAAGGCCTGATAGCGAGAAATAACAGGATTATCCTTGCCGATAGACCCTTACCTGCGTCTGGTTCGTTAGTAGGACTGAGATCCTTCGTGAAATCTGTGAGAAAGCGTCAAAGAGCGTCACGAGCCCCGTTTCTTGGACGGCGTGTGTATGTAATCACTAGCGTACGAGGTCTCTCCTCGCATTCGCGCTGTAGTAACTGCGGCGTAAGAGCAAACGTCTTCTCGAGGATCGTCCTGCGTGCCATGCAATGGACGTGGCGGTGATTGGAAGGGAGACCTCGTGCCTGCAAGCTTTTCCTGGGTTTTGCCGCAGCCTAGGGTTCGACTTCCACTCGAGTTGACGGATGAAGCGAGCCTTCTGCGTTTCCTGGGCATGTCTAGCCGGGAGCTGTCTACCATCTGGTGGCGTCGATATCGGATGTACCGGTCCTTCGATATCGCCAAGCGAAGCGGCACGACGCGGGCGATCATGGCGCCGGATCGTCGTCTCAAGATGCTGCAAAGGAAATTGGCTGCGCTGCTCGATCGCATGTACCGTCCTCGGGCAAGTGTCCATGGCTTCGTGAAGGATCGCTCCGTCAAATCTAACGCAGAATCCCACCTTCGTCGTCGGTTCGTGGCAAATTTGGATTTGAAAGACTATTTTCCGTCAATCTCTGAAAAGCGCGTCATCGGCTTATTGGAGTCCCTGGGTGTCGTAGAGCGAGTGGCGGAAATCATCGCCCGCCTGTGCTGCATCCAAGGAGCGCTGCCGCAAGGAGCACCGACCAGTCCTGTCATTTCCAACATGATTTGTTTCCGTCTGGACAAACAGATGCAGGCCTTCGCAAAGGAGACGAGGTCCATTTACACCCGCTATGCCGACGACATCACCATCTCGAGTTACCAACCGCTGACCGGCGTGTTCGAAGGATCAGTACCGCCGGCTGGCCGTTTTTCGCCCGATCTGCTGAGCACGAAACTGCGCCGCATCGTCAGCGAGAACGGATTCACGATAAACCCAGAGAAATCACACTACGCGGACAAGCATTCGCGCCGGTCAGTGACCGGTCTGCGCATCAATGAATTCATCAACGTAGACAGACGGTACATCCGGAACATCCGCGCAGCCCTATACCGGGCCGAGACCTCCGGTATAGCTGTCGCTCAGGACATTCTTCTCAGCAAGTACCACAACCCCTCTGATCTGGCCGCGCACCTGCAGGGGCGGCTCGCCTGGGTAGGTCACGTCAAAGGCAGATCAGACCCGACGTTTCGCAGCCTTGCGGCACGTTTCAACAAGATTTTTCCTGACAAGCAACTAGAGATCCTCCCAACTGCCATCGAGATGCGCGACCGCTCGGTCTGGTTGATTGAGCACGACGGCGACAACGGCTCGCAGGGCAGTGCGTTCTTCGTCAGTGGAGTAGGCCTTTTGACGGCCCAGCATTGCGTGGCAGGTGCGCCTGAGTTGGAGGTTTATCATCCCAGCAAGCCGGCAAACAAATTTACCGTCACCGTTGCAAATGCCGACGAGCACCGCGATCTGGCGATTTTATCCCACGGTATCCCACCCACCGAGTATTACGAACTGGAGCTATCGCGACGAAAGATCCAGGTTGGAGACAATACTACGGCGATTGGCTACCCGGGATATGGACCCGGCGACCGAATTAATGTGCGGATAGGTTCGGTAAGCTCCCTGCCGATTAAGCAGGGTGTTGCCAAGATCGAGGTGGGCCAGACACTGACGCAAGGCATGTCTGGTGGTCCTTTGCTTGACGTCGATGGAGAGGTGGCCGGAATCATCCACCGGGGAGGTCCTGGCGAAGGGCGAGACTTCGCCATCCATGTCGATGTTCTTAGACATTGGCTTGGTGAACTCGCAAGGCAATGATGGCGGACCATGACGATATCCTTCCGATGGATAGCGTCGCGTTTTGTATCGACACCAACATCCTCATTGAGTTTCGTGCCTTAGGTGAGCTGCCTTTTGCCGAACTGGCTCCTGCTGCCTCCGCACGCACGCAAATGACCGCGTCGATTTACTAACAGCTTATTTGGCGGAAGCCCGTGTCTTTCGCCCAACAGCCCGATCACCAAGCCCCCTGATTTGAGGGCCCGACATGCCCATGGCTGAGGTAAGAGGCAGATTCAGCCAAGACCACTCGTTCACTCATCTGGCACGGTGCGTTGCCTGTGCGGCTCGTTGCAAGGAAAGAGAAGCAAACCTCGGGTTAGCTTCTCTTTCCTTCTTGCTGAGCTGGCTCCGGCAATCACCAGCAGCGGTGATGCACTTGTCGGCCGGTCGCCGTGCTCTACCGCTGGGCACTGCTCGCGATGGAGCTTCTCAAGATAGGTGGGTCGGCACGGCACGATTGGAAAGCTCCCAGCACGAGGAGCAAGGAACCGTGTTTCTCGTTGTGTTCGCATCTTTTACTGGCGATGTGGGCTCTGGGCGGCTCGTTGTAGCAACAAACATTGCAACCGAAGTGCCTGTTCAAGGTTGAATCGCCGATGAAACCGACTCTCCCATGGCGGCGCTAGCCGCCGCAACCCGCACCAAGCGGCAAGCCCGCAGGGACTCAGACTCTACCCCGACGCTCCCCCTCCCCGCCTTTCGTCCGTTTCAGCTCTGCACACTAACCGAAGCAGTGCCCTCAGGCGACGACTGGCTGTTCGAAATGAAGTTCGACGGCTACCGCGCGCAGGTGGCAATCTCTGGTGGCAAGGCCAGGATCTTCACCCGCAATGGTCATGACTGGACCGAGCAGTTCAGTGTCCTCCTCCCTTCCCTCCAGTCTTTGACAGCTGGTTCGGCTCTCATCGACGGCGAGATCGTCGCCATCGATGCTCACGGACGGACCAACTTCTCCATGCTCAAGACCGGCATCAGGGCTGGCATTCCCCTCAAGTTCTACGCTTTCGACCTCCTCGATCAGGATGGCCGAAATCTATCTGACCTGCCGCTGATCGAGCGCAAGGCCCGCCTCGAGAAGCTGATCGGTTTTCGCGACCCGAGCGACAGCCTGCAGTTTTCGACCCATGTGCAGGGTGATGGTGATGCCCTGCTCAAGACCATGTGCGAAGGCGGGCATGAAGGGGTAATCGCCAAGCGAGCGGACGCCCGCTATGTCGGTGATCGCACCACCAGCTGGCTCAAGATCAAGTGCACAAAACGCCAGGAATTCGTAGTCGGCGGCTGGCGCCCGAGCGATACCGGCAAAGGCATGGCGAGCCTTATCCTGGGCACCTACGAGAACGGGCAACTGGTCTATCGCGGCCGAGTTGGCACCGGGTTCACCGAGCGAATGCGGGATAGCATTCTCGCACAGCTCAAAACCCGGTCTTTGAAATCCTCACCCTTCGCGGCAGTTCCTCGCGATATCGCCAGACTTGCCAACTGGGTCCGCCCGGAGCTGGTCGCCGAAGTTGCCTTCAGTGAAATCACCCCCGACGGTTCTCTGCGGCACCCCAGCTTCAAGGGATTACGGGAGGACAAGCCCGCAGCCGAGGTCGTACTCGAGCAGGCAGGCGTGAGCGTCCCAAGGGCCATGCTCGACCCCAAATTCGGCAAGGATATTGCTCAAGCGCTCGGCATAAAGCTAACCAATGCAGACCAGGTAATTTATCCCGGCACCGACATCACCAAGGCCCATCTCGCCGCCTACTATGCAGCGGTCTCCGAGCGCATGCTGCAACACCTTTCGGATCGCCCCCTTTCCCTGGTGCGGGATACCAGGCACGATCTCACCGACACGTTCTTTCAGAAGCATCAGCTGCCCGGCATGCCCGCAGCCCTCCGCGCAGGCGAGCTCAAGAAGCTGTCGGGCAAGGACAGTCGCATCCTGTGGGTCGAAGATCTCGCTGGTCTCATCGGTGGCGTGCAGATGAACGTTCTTGAATGGCACGTCTGGGGGGCACGCCGGCAGCAGCCACATTTGCCAGAACGCATGGTCTTCGACATCGACCCGGACGAGGACCTCGGCTTTGCAGATGTGCGGCAGGCAGCTTTCGACATCCGGGACATTCTTGGTGCCCTTGGGCTCGCATCCTGGCCCTTGGTTTCCGGCGGCAAAGGCATCCACGTAGTCGTCCCACTGGTCCCCCAGGCTGACTGGTCAGAGGTGAAGCAGTTCTGCCAGAACTTCGCCGAACTCCTTGCTCGCAATGAGCCGCATCGATTCATCGCCAACATGAGCAAGGCCCAGCGGAAGGGCCGCATCTTCCTTGACTATCTGCGGAACGGGCAAGGCGCTACGGCGATATGCCCCTGGTCTACCCGGGCTCGGGCTGGCGGCACGGTCGCCATGCCGGTCACCTGGGACGAATTGGGCGAACTCGCCGCGGCCAACAGTTTCGACATCTTCTCGGCCGCGGCACGGGCACAAGGTCCTGATGTTTGGGAAGGGTATTTCGAAGCCCAGCAGGTCCTGAGCGAACCCGTGCAGCAGGTGGTCCGCAGATGACTGCACCCCCCAAGACGAACGTCCAAACCTGGCCAACAGAGTCGATTCGACTCTGCCGTGGGCCAGATCTACTATCCTTCTGCAGCCCGGACGCCCGACAAGGTGGGGTGAGGAAATCGGCTCAAGAAACTCACGAAGAATACGGAATAAGCATCTGAAGGAATGAATAGAAGTACATGCGTAGGAGGGGGCAATGGCTCCAAGAGCGAGTTGGAAGGGACATCTGCGGCTGAGCCTGGTGTCCTGTGCAGTCAAGATGTATCCCGCGACCAGCTCAGCTGATCGCATCAGCTTCAATCAGTTGCACAAAGAGACCATGAACCGGATCAACATGAAGCCGGTCGACCCCAAGCTGGGTCTGGTCGAGCGGAGCGATCTGGTGCGCGGCTACGAGTACGAGCCCAAGCAGTACGTGCTGATCGAAGACAGCGACCTCGACGCAGTGCGGATCGAATCCAACCACACCATCAACATCGAGGCCTTTGTTGACGAGGACCAGGTGGATGTCATCTACCAGGATGCGCCCTACTATCTGGCACCGGACGGCGCGCTGGCTGAGGAAACCTTCATTGTCCTCCGCGAAGCACTCCGGCAAAGCGGCAAGGTGGGCATCGGACGCCTGGTCCTCACCAGTCGTGAGCGGGTGGTCACGATCAGTGCGCGCGAGACCGGTATGTTCATCTCGACCCTGCGCAATCCCAGTGAAGTTCGGGGAACCGCCGAGTATTTCGGCGACATTCCGGTTGGCAACCCAGACCCAGAAATGCTTGAGCTTGCGCAGAAGCTCATTGAGCAGAAGGCCACCCTGTTCGATCCAAAAGCCTATGAGGACCGGTACGAGAAGGCGCTCTTGGCCATGATCAAGGAGAAGGTAAAGGGCCACAAGCCCGTCACCGCCGCCGCTCCAGAACGCGGCAATGTCATCGACCTTATGGCCGCCCTCAAGGCAAGCTTGGGTGAGCCGAAGCCTGCGGCTCGCAGCAAATCCAAGGCGGCACCAGCAGCAAAAGAGGCCAAGAAGGCCGGAGCTCCGGAAACCGCCACGGCCAAGCCGAAACCAGCCGCCAGGAAGAAGGCCTGAGCCACTTGGCCAACCTCACCGGCAAGAGCATCGGGGTTCTGGGGGCGCTCAGTGCCTTGCCAATGCGGCTTGCCACCAAACGGGTCCACGAACTTGGCGGCAGGCTCCATCGTGGCCAGCTGCGCGGCACAACCATTCTCGTCCTTGGACGTGGCCTGCTGACCCGCTACGCGGGGAGCGAGTTGGAGCGACGGCTGGAAACGGATGATCACACCCCTACCCTCCTAAGCGAAAGCGGTCTTCTCCGTCTGATCGGCAGCCGCCCCGCACCGCCAGCTGGTACAATCAGTCGTGCGGCGCTCCTGCGGCAATCCAGTCTCGACCCGGTGACGCTGGATCGGCTCACGCTCTTCGATGCCTTCGAACACCATGAGGAGCCCTATTCGTTCCGGGACCTCGTGATGGCTCGGAAGTACGCAGCTCTGGTTGCGGATGGAGCGACCTGGCTGGCAATTGCCCGATCGGTCAAGCCGGGCAGCTCCGGCACCCTGACGCCACTGCACCTCGAAATGGGGGAAGACCGGATCGTCTCTCGCGATGATCGCTCCGTCTTCGAGCTGGACGGGCAACGCGTCATGCAATTTGACGAGGCGGCAGTCGACGAGGAGGAGGATTGGTTCTCCCGGGCCGAGGCTGCGGAGGCAGAAAGCCAGTTCGAGGCAGCCGCCCGGCTCTACGGTCGCTGTGCAGCCATTGATCCTAATGAGGCGACCGCAGCTTTCAACCAGGGAAACTGTCTGCGAGAGCTGGGAGATCTGCAAGCGGCCATGACCGCCTATGCCACAGCGCTGAAGCGCGACCCGCTGTTTAGCGAAGCGTGGCTGAATCAGGCGGCGGTGCTGAGGGAACTTGGCCGCCCGGGGAGCGCCCGGGATCATCTGCTGCGTGCGATTGGGATCGATCCAGAGTTCGGCGACGCGATCTACAATTTGGCGGCTCTCGAATATGACGAGGGTGAACTGGGAGAAGCAGCGCGCTGGTGGCGGCGATACCTCGATCTCGACCAGAGTTCGGAGTGGGCCCGCCGCGCTCGGGCAGGTGTTGCTCTGGCAGAACGTCAGCTCAGGAGTTCTGCGGTATGACCGAGTTTCTGGTTGATGGCCCGCCCGATGCAGCGATCACCATACTCCTTGCACATGGCGCAGGGGCGCCGATGGATTCCGCGGGGATGAACGCGGTGACGGAAGCATTGGTGCGGCAAGGCATACGAGTTGCCCGGTTCGAGTTTGCCTATATGGCCAGCAGGCGAACCGAAGGCGGCCGGAAGCCACCACCCAAGGCAGAAAAGCTCATGCCCGAATACCTCGGCGCGGTCGAGGCACTGGCGCAACCCGGGAAGAACCTTATCATTGGCGGCAAGTCCATGGGGGGCCGCGTGGGCAGCATGGTAGCAGACCAGCTCTACGAAACGCAGCGCATCGCCGGTCTGCTGTGTCTAGGTTATCCATTCCGTCCTCCAGACAAGCCACAGCAGCTGCGTACGGCGCATCTCGAAGACCTCAGAACCCCTACCCTCATCTGCCAGGGCACACGCGATCCGCTTGGAACGCGAGAGGAGGTCCAGACCTACCTGCTCTCACCCGCGGTGAAACTGCTGTGGCTCGAGGATGGAGATCATGATCTCAAGCCCCGCAAGGCAGTGTCGGGCTTCAGCGCGGCTGATCATTTGCAGACCGTTGCAAAGGCGGTCCTCTCCTGGGCGGAGGAGCTTGCATTGGACAAACCCTGATCACGGCTAAATGGGTTCCAGACTTAAAGCTGTACCCGCAACGTACTGGCGAGCCAGTCGGTCACCTTCTGCCACGCGGGCCGGCTCTCCCAATGCTCGAGCGTGATGAGAGTTGAGCGCTCAACATCCTGCTGGAAAATGCTGATCTGTTGGGCTGCGAAGGCCGCGTCGTAGACGTTGAGATTGGCCTCATCATTGAGCCGAAACGAGCGTTCATCGAAATTGGCGGAGCCGATCGAAGTCCAGCTCTCATCGACGATGGTGATCTTGGCGTGATACATCGTCGGATCGTATTCGTAGAAGTTTACCCCGGCTTCCAGTAGATCTCCCCAGAAGTGCCGTGAGGCAGCCCGAACGAAGTCTTTGTTGGTATGCTCGCCTGGAACAAGCACGTCGACGGTTACGCCGCGTTGGCGAGCAGCCAGGAGTTGAGCAATGGCGATTTCGTCTGGCACGAAGTAAGCTGTTCCGATGCGGATGTGATCCTGTGCCGCGGCAAGTGCAGTCATCAGCATCACATGCATCACGTTGCGCGATCCAATGCTTGAGTAAACAAGCTGAGTGACGATCGGCCCTGAGTCCGCAACAGGAGGGAAATAGAGGTCGCCCTGCAGGGGACGGCCCGTTGCCTCCAGCCAGTTGAAAGCGAAAGCGCCCTGCATGGACGCAACCACTGGACCTTGAACCCGATAGTGAAGCTCCCGGAACTCATCGGGGCTGCTGGCATCGCCGAGCCACTTGTCCGCGATACCGACACCGCCGATGAACCCGACAGTGCCATCAACGATCAGCAGCTTGCGGTGGGTGCGTGCGTTGAAGCGGTCCAACGTATACCACTCAATGGGTCTGAAGCGCTTTACCGTAGCGCCCGCCGCGACCATGGTCTCGATCAGCTCGTCCTCCATGGACACACTGCCCTGCCAGTCGAGAAGAACATTGACTTCGATGCCTGCCGCAGCCCGCTCCGCCAATGCCTCCGCAAAACGGGAGCCGATTGAGCCACTCCAATAGACATAGGTCTCGAAGTTGATGGAGCGCTGAGCGCTTGCGATTGCGTCAAGCATGGCGGGGAAGATTTCCTCCCCATTCTGCAGCGTCGCAATGTTGTTGCTCTCGTAGAGATTGCCTCCGTGAAGAGCGAACATGGATCGGACGAACTCAGGAGACCCAGCCAGCAGTTCCGTTTCGACGGGGCCTGCCAGCTCATGCGGCTCGGGAATCAGGATAACCGCTGCAATCGTGCCGAACACACCAGCGATCACCAGCGCTAATGCTACACCTAAGCGTTTCGAGAAAAAGCGCGCCACGAATCCCTCGGCTCTAGCTTGGCGGGAACCTAACGGCCCGCTCAGCAAAGTCGATGGGAAATCCCGCATTGTCGGTGCGGGTCATCCACCAAGGTCACAGTCACAAGTCTGGCCTGCCTTCCTACAACAATGCCGCTATCGCTCTGGTCTGCGTCGGGCCTGTTGCTTCGGTCAGTTTCAACATAGCGTAGCGGTCAAGTCTCGACCGCCACCGCAGCTATCGGCCGCAACGTTCAAGCGGATCAGGAATGCTCATCTGAGCACTGCTCCGGAGCGAGCCGAATTTTCTCTGGTGCCCACCCACATTAGTCGCTCTCTAGCTTTCAAAGACGACTAACCCGCTGGAGTATCTCTGCACCTACTGGAGTGCGGACGTGACACAAGACATTTTCATCTTCATAGCGATCGGCTTTGGGGCTCAGATCATCGACGGTGCCTTGGGAATGGCGTTTGGCGTCATCACGACCTCGTCGCTCCTGGCGTTCGGTGTTCCACCCGTAACCGCCAGCGCCCTGACCCATGTGACCGAAATATTCACAACGGCAGCGTCGGGGACCAGTCACGCCTTGCATCGAAATGTAGACTGGCGTCTGGTTGCGCGGCTCGCCCCTGCCGGCATGATCGGTGGAGCCATTGGTGCTTTCACGCTGGCGAACATCGATGCAGGTGCCATCGAACCCTTCGTCGCCATCTACCTTATGGGCATTGGGGGTTACATTGTTCAATTTCGTCCACTCTGGCACGTGACGTTCGCGACAGGCTTATTCCAGTGATCGGTTTCGGCGGCGGTGTGCTGGACGCAATGGGTGGTGGCGGCTGGGGTCCCATCGTAACGACATCGTTGGTCGGGAGAGGTCATGAACCAAAAAAGGTGATCGGCTCGACAAGCCTGACCGAATTCCTGGTCACACTCACTATCTCGATCACCTTTGTTCTTGCGATCGGCTGGACTGAGATCGCCAACGCTGCCGGCCTCATCATCGGCGGCGTCCTAGCCGCTCCGTTCGGTGCCATCCTGGTCAAGCGAATACCCGTCAGACCGCTGATGGTGGGTGTGGCGCTTGTGATCATCGTAACCTCAGGGATGCGTCTGCTTTGAACGACCGCGGCGAGGCGCAACTCGTGAAACGTAGTTCATCGGTTTTCGGGCATTGAAAGACCTCATGTCTGCCGTTGCGCGACCAACTCATTTGTGGAGCTGCTGTTCGCCTCCACCCGACAACGAGCAGGCGTCCGCCTGGTAGGACCAGAACGGACCATCAGCGCTGTCCCAAGTGCGCACCTCGCTTGTCAGAAACAATCCTACATAGAAATCTAGAGCTTCTGGCAGAGCCGGTTACGTTCAGTACCGCGGGTGCCCTCTGCCCCGACCACGATGGCTCTCACGGGTTCTTCGAAAAACCGTCCGACCTTGTGATCCTTTCGGCCTCCAATTACGTTCCGCCGAAATACATAAGAGGTGCGCTCATTGGACGACGATCAGCGACCCGAGAAGAACTTCGGGCCTTCCACCAGAACTTTTATCGCGCTTGCAGTGATCCTAATGGGTCTACTGGTGGGCTTAGGGTGGGATGCTTGGGTTCCTTAGATCTCGGGCTGGGTCGAGAGCTTACGAGAGGTGACTCCGGGACAGCCGCAGCGAAACCCGCTCAGTCTTCCTTTGGGTCCGGAGATGGGCCGAGGTGATCACGAGGTTAGGCTAAGGGAAGTTTCGAGTAGGAACGCCAAGCGTTTACCCCCTCAACAAGCAACGAGGAACCCCAGCCATGCTGATGCACAAAATAGTAGCGAGCGGACTAGCACTGCTCATGATCCAGCCCGCACTGGCTCAAGTGCAGCCCTGCGGAGCACCGGCAGATGCGGTAAACGCATCCGATGAGGAGCGGCTTGCTGGCATCGTCAAATCGCGCACGCGGGGTCTCGCCGCCGCGCTGCTCGCCGACCGTGCAGCGGATAGAGTCACCATCAGCGCCCTATACACCCCCGGATTTACCCCGACGAGCTCGCTACCGGACGGCGACTATCAATGCCGGACCATTAAGCTGGGCGGCATGCTTCCTGCCGTTGTCTATGACTACTTCAGCTGCCGGATCGGGGAGGAGGGCAGCTCGATCGCAAAGACCAGTGGCTCCCAGCGTTTCTCAGGCAGCCTTACCCCGTCCAATGGCGGCTTCTTCTATCGTGGCGCCCTTCACTTCGGCGATGAACAGCCCGTGCTCTATGGCAGTGACGGGGAGCGCAACCAGGTGGGATGTCTGTATCAGGTTGCCGGCGAAGACCAGCGCTACCTGCTCGAACTGCCTAGCCCCATGTTCGAATCGCTCCATGATGTCGTTGAGTTGGTTGCACGGTAGCGGTGACTTGCGCCCCATAGCTTACCAAGACCTGCATCAGAGAGCTCACGACCCATTGCTGGTGCCACTGGCGTTAGCAGCCTACTAGCCGAGCTCAAAATCGAGGCCCCGTCGGCTCATGTCAGCGACAATCTTCAGCGGCTTTTTCAATCAAGCTCAGGTGCGAGCGGCAGAGGGTCGCCAATGGTTAGGTTCAACCTTTAGCGACGAGCGTTGCGGCCCTGCAGGTATTTTACGATTCTGCCTGAGATCTGATTGATTCGGAGGTCCAGATGACCGTCAGAGACGGCGGCTTTCGAGTTCACGTCGCAGGGATCACCGCCTTCATCCTCATGGCAGCGATAGCGGGTGCGCTCTTAGGCTTGAGCTATTGGGCCGAGAACAAAGTGCGGGCCTCGCTCGAAGCGCGTACCGCGATCGAGCGTCTCCATCGAGCGATCGTCGAAGCCGAACGAGCCCAGCGGGCTTACATTCTCACCCGCGAGATCGACTATCTAGCAGACGCGAACGAAGCACGGGCCAAACTGGACGGGCTGGCTGACACGGTGCGCGCCGCAGTGGCACGCCGGGCAATCGAGGACGATCTGGTCGGCGGCTTGCTCCGACTGATTGAACAGCGTGACGGGCAACTCGATGAAGCTCTCGAAGCCCTTCAAAGTGACGGGATGGAAGCTGCAGTCCAAGCGGTGCGAGAGAACGAGCTGAGGCGCACTTCGGCACGTATATTTGACGCAGTAGCGGCGATTGAAGAGGAGGAAAATCGCGCGCTTGCCGAGCGAGAGCGCTACGTGGGACTAGTAAGGGTGATGCTCCTTGTCGCCATCTTCGGCGTCACCGGAGCCATGCTCTTGTCGATCACTGCGAGGCTCAGGGCAGAGCAACGGCTCGCTGTGAATAGCCCCGTGTTCTGTAGACACCTTCGGGGTTAGATTTGGTGCCGCCGTTCGAACTCGACGGGTGAGAGCATGCCGTTGCGGACGTGCTTTCGGGTGGGGTTGTAGAACATCTCAATGTAATCGAACACATCTTGGCGGGCTTCGTCCCGTGTCCGATAGGTCCGACGCCTGATCCTCTCGCGCTTGAGCAGGTTGAAGAAGCTTTCGGCCACAGCATTGTCATGGCAGTTGCCGCGCCGGCTCATCGAGTGAACCAGATTGTGGTGTCGCAGGAAGCTAGCCCAGTCCATGCTGGTGAACTGGGAGCCCTGATCGGAATGGACTAGCACCGTGTTCTGTGGCTTTCGGCGCCAGACAGCCATGTGCAGGGCCTGAAGGACGACCTCACTGGTCTGCCGGCTTTGGTGACCAGCCGACGACGCGGCGCGAGAACAGGTCGATGACCACGGCCAGATAGGCAAAGCCCTCCATGGTCTTGATATAGGTGATGTCGGTCACCCAGGCGGTGTCCGGCGCATCGACGTCGAACTGACGAGCCAGGGTATTGTCGACCACCACAGATGGCTTGCCTCCATAGGCACCAGGCCGGCGCCGGTAGCCGATCTGAGCCTTGATCCCGGCCAGTCTGGCCAGGCGCGCAACACGATTGGCGCAACTGGTCTCGCCCTGGTCCAGCAGGTCGTCATGCAGCTTGCGGTAGCCATAAACCTTGCCGCTCTGCTTCCAGGCCTCTTCGATCAGCTCGGTCTGGCGAATGTCTTCCCGCGCCCTTTTGCTCAAAGGGCTTTTGAGCCACGCATAATAGCCGCTGGGATGGATGGAAAGGCACCGGCACATGGTGCGCACACAGAACTGCTGGCGATGCTCGGCGACAAACGCGTACCTCACTTTGCATCCTTGGCGAAGTACGCGGCCGCTTTTTTTAGGATGTCGCGCTCCTCAGTGACCCGCGCCAGTTCTCGCTTAAGCTGCCGGATCTCATCGGCCTGATCCCCACCCTTGGAAACATCCGATGCATACTTCTTGCGCCACTCGTAGAGCGAATGAGCACTCACCCCCAGACGCTGCGACACCTCCGAAACGGGATACCCCCGCTCGGTGATCTGACGCACCGCGTCCCGCTTGAACTCGTCGCTGAAATTGCCTTTGCCCATGTAGGCCTCCTTGCCTCAAAATTAGGGAAGAAGGCGTCTACAAATCTAGGGGCTATTCACTGCAGGTTTGGAGCAGGCCAATCGAGATCTGGAGCATCGGGTTCAGGAACGCACGAGCGACCTTGCGATGGAGCGTGGCCGCATTGAGCATCTTTTGCGGGAGCTAAGCCATCGTGTCGGCAATAATCTCTCGATGGTCTCTTCCTTTCTGCTTCTTGAGGCGATGAAAGCCGAAGACGACAAAGTTCGCCGTGCTCTTGAGAATGCTCACCAGCGCATCCTTGGGATCGCCTCAGCACAGCGCCGGCTGAGGATCGACACCGATTCTGCGCATGTGGATGTGGCACCATACCTGGCAGCCATCGTTGAAGACGTCCGACAGACCCTGCCCGGTGAAGGCATCTCATTGGCCATTGAAGCGGAGGCCTTGCAGTTGCGTGGTGCTGATGCAGTGGCACTTGGCATTATCGTCAACGAGCTCGTAACCAACGCACTCAAGCACGCCTTCCCTGATGGTCACGGCTCGGTAGCAGTTTCGCTAGAAACGCAGGGCGGCTCCGTTCTGCTCGAAGTGAGTGACAATGGCAGCGGCTTTAGCGGCAATGAAGGGGCAGGCCTTGGCGCCCTCCTCGTGCGTTCGATGGTTGCTGCACTGGAAGGCCGCGCGGCACGCACCATTGGAGGTGGTCCAAGACCAGGTACCCGATGGGTCATTCAATTCCCGCTTCGTACAGTGCCAGTCCATGCCGCACCGCTTCGGGCAGAAACAGGACCATAGGCGGTCATCTGCGTTCTTCTACAATCTTGGCCTTGCCGCCGCGCCAAGTTCGGAGCGATCAGTCTGCCGAGGGGCTGGCCATCTCGGTTGTTCAGACACCGTTCAGGCGTCAGGTGATCTGATCCGGTCTGGAATGCCGGGAGTTGAGATCATGTTGAAAAAGCTCTTTACCGCTGCGGCGCTTGCTGCTGTTTCTCTGGGCAGCGCAGGGGCCGTTGTTGCTCCTGCGCAGGCCCAGCCTGTCTGTGGCGCTACGGTCCGTGTTCAGCCAGGTGACACATTGTACGGCATCGCGTCGCGGTGTGGCATCCCGGCTGGGGAAATCATGCGCCTGAATGGCCTCTCCAACCCCAACTACATCCAGCTCGGCACGGTGCTGAAATTGAGGGGTGGCGCTCAGCCCTCCCCCACACCCTCGTCTGGACCAGCAGCGAGTGGCACTTACCGGGTGCGTGCCGGGGACACTTTGGCAAGCATAGCTCGGAGATATGACGTCAGCCTGAGTGCCTTAGCCTCAGCCAATCGAAATCTTCGCAACCCTAACCTGCTGCGCCCCGGGATGGTGCTGCGCATTCCCAGCCATACCCAGCGCCCGCGCCCGGGCGGCACAAATCTCCCGACCAGAACCCTCTCAGGCACGCTCACCGATGAGGGGATCACCTGTCAGGCCATGCGCGGGGATGATGGGCGTCTCTATACGTTGATTGGTCCGATCGGGGAGTGGCGGGATGGTGACCGCATCCGATTGGTGGCCAACGCTGTCGACCGCTCCCTTTGTCAGCAAGGCACCACGTTGCAGGTGATCAGTGTTCGCCCACTCGGGCCGCCTGCCCCAGCACCTGACAACGACGTGGTGATCTTTGGCACTCTGACCGACGAGGGCGTAGAATGCCAAGCGATGCGGGACCACTCTGGTCGCCTTTACACCTTAACAGGTCGTTTGGGGAAAGCCGGTACAGGCGATACCGTGCAAGTGGAGGGTCGGCTGGCGGAGTTCTCGTTCTGCCAGCAGGGCACGACCATTGAGGTGGAGCAAATGGAGCTCGTTCGAGGCTGAGGACGCACTGCGGCTTTTCCATCGATCCGGTGACGCTGCGCTCCAGCTTTGTGATGTCTTGTAACGTACATTCGGAAAACCCATGCACAGACGCTTGATCTTTGCCGCCTGCTTGCTCCTGGTGACCTCTGCCAGCGCCGACGAGTGGAAGTACGAAGGTGGCGGCGTGCCCATTGCCTACTCCGACACTGCCAGTGCGCAATTCCAGTTCGCCTGCCGCGGGGGCGATCTCGCGATGGGCTTCTGGGTCCGGGAGCCACACTCCCAAGTCGCTGGCGCTTCGAGCATGAGCGTGGCCATCACTGCTGATCCGGAACCACAGAGTAGCGTTACTGTGTTTCGGCGTGCAAATATTGGACGCCGACAAGGGGTCAATGTTCCGGGCCGATTGACACAAAGGCCCGAGCACCGCCGCCACAACGCCTCCGGCGAGTACCAAGGAGATGGCCCGTGGCTTGAAGTCCCCTTCTGCCACTTCCGAGGCCGCGAACCGATAGAACTGGGCAAACCCCTGATAGGCGCCAGCCAGGAAGGTGCCCAGGCACAAGAGGGCCAGAGACGAGGTGAGCATGCCCGCCGCCGAGAGGCCACCAAGGGCGCCAAGGCCGGCTCCGGTGACAAACCCGATCCTGCGGCCTACTCGGGTCATCCACATCGAGGCCGGGACAGTCGATACCGCCGTTCCCAGGAACATAGCAGCGATGGGAACGGTGGCCCATTCCGGAGAGGGAGCAAGGACGCTGCCGGCAAGCCCGCCTATGGTCATTACCAGCGCTGAGACAATCTGGAACAGGGCCTGAGCGGTTGCGAGGAGAGCCACCTGGCGGTGCATCGGACGCATTGCGGATTTCGCTCCCTTCGAATACATTCAACAACGAACTTGAATGAGACGGAGCCGGAATGTCAAGCGACAACCCCAAGCGTGCCCTTTACAGCCACTTCGCAGCCGTGGCCCGTCTCCTCGCGAGCGAACATCGGCTGGAACTGCTCGAACTGCTGGCGCAGGGGGAGCACCCAGTGGAAAGATTGGTGCAGCGAACAGGGCTTCCCTTCGCCAATGTCTCTCAACACCTGCAGCAGCTCCGCAAAGGCGGCTTGGTTGCGGGTCGGCGGGACGGCAAGAACATCATCTACAGCTTGCAGGATGGGCCGATCACCGAAGCGGTCGTCGCATTGCGAAACTTGGCTGCCCACAACATCGGCGCTGTTCAGGAGATCATCGACGCCTACTTCACTGATCCGGACGAATTGGAGCCAATAACGACAGCCGAACTGCGGATGCGCATGGAGAGCGACAGCGTGACGGTGCTCGACGTCCGCCCGGCCGACGAGTTCTCCGCCGGTCACCTACCAGGTGCCATAAACATCGAACCCGGTGAACTGGAGGCGAGGCTTTCGGAGCTGCCGACCACACGCGAGATCGTCGCTTACTGCCGGGGTCCATACTGCATCCTCTCGCAAGAGGCCGTTGCTGCGCTTCGGGCACGGGGCTACGTGGTCAGGCGCATGGCCCAAGGCTTTCCCGAGTGGAAGGCCGTGGGTTACCCGATAAAAGCGGGGTGATCTCCGGGCGTTCTCATGCTCATCTTCCGCCATCATCAGTGGGAGCGCAGGATGGGAGCATAGGCATCGCTTGCTAGCGTTTGGAGAGCCACCGAGTACTGCGGACTTGGACTACGCACCACGGGTTGGCCGAGCCGCTGTTGTACTGGTGCAACGCACGCGAACTCTCTCTGGCGGCACCTCGCATCTCCCCGTTGAACGCATTAGAGATCGCTCATGAATCGACTCTTGATCTTTATCGTTGTCGCGCTTTTTGGCTTGATCTCCCTGTCCGGACCGACGATGGCTATAAGTGCGGCAACTGGGCAGTTCTGGACAGTTGCTGATCAGGATGTCTGCGCGGAGGCGGACGCATTGTTCCAGAAGGCTCCGGCTTTCAGGCCCTGCCCCAAGAAGGTCAAAGGGCATGCGATCCCCTGTCAGCAGCCGACCTGTGTCCTGCCGCTGCCGGTGGGCTGCACATTCGAGCCGCAAGTCGCAACCTTCACTAAACTGGATGCAATTGGGGTTGCCGGTCTGGCAAACGAGGGGCGGTTCCGGCCACCACAAGCCACGTAAGGACGCCGGCGCCTGCAAGCCGGTAACACCCTGATCCGTATCCCTGAGAGGCAGCCCACACAGGCTGCAAAGACATGCATTCAACACCCATCTCACGCCGGCACATGATGCTGGGCACTTCCAGCCTTGCCGCTCTGGCTCTTGCCGGCTGCACGACGACCACTATACCACCAGTGACTACTGCTGTGGCTCCCCCTCCACCATCCATTCCTCCTGAATACCTGGCCATGTACGCCGCCATTCCGGACGAACGCTTCCTCATCCCAGCGGCCCGCATAGATCTTGTCGATCCAATCTACTGGCGACGCGAAGTCGAGAACCCCACCGGCGAAAGGGCTGGGGTTGTGGTGGTCGATACCCCGAACCGGTTCCTTTATTGGACGATGGCGAATGACCGGGCCATGCGCTATGGCGTGGGCATTGGACGCGAGGGCTTTGCCTGGGAAGGCCGAGGCCACATTGCCTATGGCCGCGAATGGCCGACCTGGACCCCACCTTCTGACATGATCGACCGGGAGCCTGAGCTCGAACAGTACCGGAACGGCATGGGTCCAGGGTTAGACAACCCCCTAGGGCCACGGGCGCTCTATATCCACCAAGGCAACCGCGACACCCTCTACCGCCTGCACGGGAACATGGATGCCCGCTCCATCGGTCAAGCCGTATCGAGTGGCTGCGTACGGCTGCTGTTCCAGGATGTCATCGATCTTTATGAAAGGGTGACCTGGGGAGCGCCCATAGTCGTCCTGCAATAGAGCGAGGGCAGAGGGTCGGAACCGTCCCGGCCCTACTGCCGTAAGGATCTCAGAGCGCCTTCACCACGTCAGACAGCATGGTCTGAACCTTGCCGGCGACGGCGTGGAGGTCCGCATTGTCGATGGCACTCATGGAAGCCACGGGATCAATGGCGCTGACTTCGACCGTACCACCACCCTGTTCCCGCACGATCACGTTGCACGGCAGCATCGCTCCCACGCGAGGCTCGAGCTTCAATGCTTCGAACGCCATCTTCGGATTGCAGGCACCCAGGATCATATAGCCTGGCATGTCCGCATCCAATTTGGTCTTCATGGTCTTCTGGACATCGATTTCGGTGAGCACGCCAAAGCCATGATCTGCAAGCACTTGTTTTGTGCGCGTGACCGCGGCCGCGGCCGCGAACGTGAGGCCATCAAGCTGTTTGTCAAAGGTGTACATGGATCATTCTCCTCTTCAGATGAAGGCGGTAGCGGTTTGGATAGCCATATAGAGGGCAACCAGGATGATGAGGCCGGCGAAAGCGGTGTTCAGTAGTCCTTTTTGGCGTGCCAGCAGCCCAGCAACTCGGGCTCCCACCAGCCCCCCAAGCACCCCGCCGCCGATGAACACTGCCGCCAGAGGCCAGTCCACCAGACCCGAGAGGGCATAGCTCAGAGCAGTCGTGAGCCCGAAGGCTGTGACGGCGACGAGGGAGGAGCCGATGGCATTGAGGATGGGCATGCCCGTGGAAGCGACCAGTCCTGGAACAATCAGAAAGCCGCCACCAATACCAAAGAAGCCGGAGAAGGCGCCCGTGAGCCCGCCAAAGCCAAGGACCTTGGGTGCTTTTTCCCTGTTGCAGGTTGCCCCTTCGACACCCGGATCGCTACGCCCCCGGAACATCAGCACGCCCACTACCAGCATGAGGATGGCAAACAGGAACAGCAGTTTATCACCTTCCATCGCTTTGCCGAGTAGAGACCCCAGAAAAGCGCCTGCGATCCCGGCCACCGTGTACATCAGGGCACAGCGCCAGATCACGTTGCCCTTGCGGGCGTGGGTGACCAGATTACTGGCAGCATTGGCTGCCACAGCAAACGCACTTGTGCCTATGGCGATATGGGCGACTGGCACCCCTACCACATAGACCATCAAGGGCACGGCAAGGATTGAGCCACCACCACCGAAGAGGCCCAGCGTAAAGCCGACCAGTCCGCCGGACAGAGCGCCCAGCAGGTATTGTAGGGGTTCGAGGAACATGGGGAGCTTTCAGTCAGAGCGTCGCGGCGTAGAGGCTGCCAGCCCGGCCACCGGAGCGGCAGTAGCCCAGGATCGGGCCCGCGGTTTCGAAGCGGGCCTGCTCGAAGCGGATGAGCTGGCCCTCGGTAAGTTGGCCGGACACCGGGATGTGGAAGGCCTTGAGGCCGAACCGCTCTGCGACTTCAGCAATCTGGCTGAAGGACGGCTGACCGGGGTCCTCGTTGTCCGGACGGGCACAAACGATGCCCTTGTAACCCGCGTCAGCAATCAGCCTGATGTCATCAGGCTAGATCTGAGGGCTTTGAGCAAACTGCTCGTCGATCTTGCGAATGACCATGATGGACTATTCCTTTGAGGAGCTGAGCCCATTGATGGGCACTTTGAGGTAGGTCTTGCCGTCGTCTTCGGCTGGCGGCAGCTGCCCTGCCCGCATGTTCACCTGCAGGGAGGGAATGATCAGCTTGGGCATGGACAGAGTGCTGTCCCGCTCCTCGCGCATCCGGACGAATTCGTCCTCAGAGGTGCCGTGGCCCACATGAATGTTGTGATCCCGTTCCTCGGCAACAGTGGTCTCCCACTGGATGTCGCGACCATTGGGACCGTAATCGTGGCACATGAAGAGCCGCACTTCGCCGGGGAGCGTCAGCAGTCGCTGAATGGACTGGTAGAGGGTACGAGCGTCGCCACCTGGAAAGTCGGCACGTGCCGAACCGCCATCCGGCATGAAAAGGGTGTCACCAACAAAGGCGGCATTGCCAATCACATGCACCATGTCTGCCGGAGTGTGTCCGGGCGTGAACAGGGTGTATGCGGTCATGGTGCCGATCTGGTAGCTATCCCCGTCCTTGAAGAGCTGGTCGAACTGCGACCCGTCCCGTTGGAACTCGGTGCCTTCGTTGAAGATCTTGCCGAAGGTGTCCTGCACGTCGCAGATCTGGTCACCAATGCCGAGCTTGCCACCCAGCTTGGACTGGATGTACGGCGCGGCAGAAAGGTGATCGGCGTGGACATGGGTCTCGATCAGCCATTCGAGCTTCCACCCATTGTCACGAATGTGGGCGATGATCCTGTCGGCACCTTCGTATGCGATGGTGCCGGACGCGTAATCGAAGTCCATGACGGAATCGATCACGGCACAGGCATCGGACTGTGGGTCCTTGACGATATAGCTGATGGTGTTGGTCGGTTCGTCGAAGAATGCCACCACTTCAGGTCGGACTGAGAGATCTGGCGTGAAGGTAATTGCTTGGCTGGACATGAATAGCTCCTTTCCAGTTTGAGATCAGGCCAGCGATTGACGGCGAGCGGATACCGCCCTCAGGCCGTTGGCCAGGAGGATGCCGCCAATCATCGCGGCCACAAAGATAAGGGGGCTGGGCTCGCCTGAACCGAGCGCCGGGATAGCGCCACCAGGACAGAAGCCGGCAATTCCCCAGCCAATGCCGAACAGGATCGAGCCGCCGATGAGCGGCAGGTCGAGGTCGCGTTTGGCGGGGAGATGAAACCTGCCGTCGAACATCGGAGTGGGCCGCCTGAGCACAAACCGGTAGCCGATGAAGGTTACGGTCAGGGCCGAGCCCATGACCAACAACAGGCTCGGGTCCCATGTGCCGAAAACGTCGAAGAAATTTAGCACCTTGGCCGGGTTGGCCATGCCCGAGATGGCAATGCCAGCTCCAAAGACTAGGCCGATAAGTGCTGCAGCGAGATTGCGGAGCATCAGAAGCCTCCCAGAATGTGGCGAACCACGAAAACCGTTGCGAATGTGGTCAGCATAAATGTGAGGGTGGCCACGACGGAGCGGACAGACAGGCGTGCCATGCCACAGACGCCGTGCCCCGAGGTGCAACCGCCACCAAAGGTGACGCCGATGCCGACCAGGAGACCACCCAGCATGATTGCCCAGGCGGGTAGATCCGCTTGCAGCGGCAGAGATCCCCCGGTCAGGAGCAGAATGGCAACAGGAGCGGCAACTGCACCCAGGAGGAAAGCGACACGCCAGCCCCAATCGCCGTTTGGCATGATTGCGCCGGTCAGAATGCCAGTCATTCCTGCGACCCGGCCATGGGTGGCCATCAGCGCGACGGCAGCGATGCCAATCATTGAGCCGCCGAGCAGCGCCTCAATGGGTGTGAAAGTGGTGATCATGGACCTATCTTGAACTATGAAGTGTGCGCGGCTCGGGTAACCCGCCATCGAATTATGTTGCCTAACATATTCGAATATTCTAATATGTCAAGCATGAAGACGGAACGAAGTCGCGACATGAACATCACTGACCTGGAGCCGCGGGCTGAAGAAGCCGCTCAGCTGCTTACCGCAATGGCGAACCCGAAGCGTCTCCTGATCCTCTGCAATCTACTGGAGCAGGAGCGCAGCGTCAGTGAGCTCTCCCGGATTGTCGGCCTCGAGCAATCCCCTCTTTCGCAACATCTCTCGAAGTTACGGGCGCTCGGACTTGTGAAGACCAGACGGGAGGGGCAGACGATCTACTACCGGTTGGCCTCCGAGCCGGTGACGCGCGTGCTGAGCACGCTTTATCAGATCTACTGTGCGCCATCTCAAACAGCCGACGCCTGAAACCTGGTCGGCGGCTGCTTAGGCCATCAGCCCGCCAATAGCTCCCGATCCGCAAGCCACCCCTTCTTGGTCATTGCTGTAGACTGAGCCGACCGGCAGCTGGACGCTCACCAAAACTGTGTTTACAGACACGGCCCGCGTCTCTGGAGCCCTTCTCCTCACGCTTGAAAGAAGAAGTCAGAAGAGCACACCTACTAACCTCCGCGGGAAATGGGCCGGGCAAGGTGCCGCCTTGGCGGCCGCTTTGCTAGGTGAACACCCGTTTGAGCGTTTGCCACACGATGGCTCCGGCATTGGGATCGCCTTTGGTGAGCGCCGTTGCATAGCTCTTGGCCTGATCGAAGCTGATGTGGGGCGGCAGGGTTGGGACGTTCGCATCCACTCGAGCGTCGATTACACAAGGCCGATCCGACGATAGGGCTTGATCCCAGGCACGGCCAACCTGCTCGGGCTTGTCGACCTTGATGCCGCGCAGACCCAGAGACTCGGCGTAGCTCGCATAGGAGAAGTCTGGCACGTTCTGGGTCAGCTCGGTCTTGCGCGAACCGGCCAGTGCCCGCTGCTCCCAGGTCACCTGGGCTAGGTCGTGATTGTTCAGGACCGCAATCACCAGGCGAGGGTCACTCCACTGCTGCCAGTACTTGGCGACTGTGATGAGGCCATTGATCCCCAACATCTGCATGGCGCCATCCCCGACAAACGCGATGGACACTCGATCAGGATGCGCGAATTTGGCTGCCGTCGCGTAGGGTACGCCGGGACACATGGTAGCGAGATTGCCCGAGAGAGACGCCATCATGCCGCGGCGCAGCTTGAGAGCGCGGGCGAACCAGTTCGCCGATGTACCGGAGTCCGCGCTGATAATTGCATTGTCGGGCAATCGGGGCGACAGTTCACGGAACAGGAATTCGGGGTTGATCGGGTCGGCTTCCAGTTCGGAGCGTTTATCGACGTCGTCCCACCAGTCGGCGACTTGCTTTTCGATATCCTGGCGCCAGGAGCGATCTTCCTTCCGCCGGAGGAGCGGCAGCAGGGTCTGCAAGGTCGCAGCCGAGTCGCCCACGAGGTTGACGTCGATGGGATAGCGGAGCGACAGCATGCGCGGGTCGATGTCGATCTGAACCGCCTTGGCTTGCCCTTCCTTGGGCAGGAACTCTGAGTATGGGAAGCTCGTGCCCACCATCAGCAGGGTATCGCAATTCTGCATCATCTGGTCAGAAGGTTTGGTGCCCAGAAGGCCCATTTGACCGGTCACGAAGGGCAGATCGTCGGGAACGGCTGCACGCCCGAGGAGAGCTTTGGCAATGCCTGCGCCAAGCACTTCGGCGACTTCGATAACCTGATCAGTCGCGCCGAGCGCGCCGGCCCCCACAAGCATGGCGACCTTCTCGCCATTGTTGAGGATGTTGGCAGCTTCCTGGAGATCTACCTTTTCGGGAACCACGCGTGGAGCCCGATAGCCAACCCCGGAATGAATCGTGCCATGTTTGCGCGGCGGCGTCTCGACGGCGTCGAGCTCCTGCACATCGTTAGGCACGATGATGCAGGTGACGGTGCGCATCGAGATCGCAATACGAACAGCGCGGTCTACGAGGTGCCGCATCTGCGTCGGGTCCATGCAGACCTCCACGTATTCGGAGGCCACGTCCTTGAAGAGGTTCTTGAGATCGACTTCCTGCTGGTAGTGGCCGCCTAGAGCTGCGCGGGCCTGCTGTCCCACGATGGCGAGCACCGGCTGGTGATCGAGCTTGGCGTCATAGAGCCCGTTCAGCAGATGAATGGCGCCAGGACCTGATGTAGCAAGGCACACGCCCAGTTCGCTGGAGTATTTGGCATGGCCGCAAGCCATAAACGCTGCTGATTCCTCGTGCCGCGTCTGGACGAAGTTGAACCGGTCCTTGGCCCGATCAAGCGCGCTGAGTATGCCGTTGATGCCATCGCCGGGGAAACCGTAGATCTGCTTGACGCCCCATTCGGTGAGCCGGTCAAACATGAAATCTGAAACAGTCTTGGCCATCGTCTTTTCCTCCGTGCCTTGCTTCTCCCGATTGGCTGCCCGCACGACAGTCCATGGGTCCAACAGATCGCTGTGCAGTGGGTTCCGATCGCTGCAGAGCCCGCCGCAGGTTAACGCTGCCGCTTAGTTCAAGCCCAATCTCCGGGCGGCCAGCTCTGCTGCGTGCAGCGTCCGCCTTCCCGTCGATTGTTCGATCTGCTCGCGACAGCTAAAGCCGCTCGAAACGATGTAATCGTCTTCCGACGCGGCGCGGACACTGGGCAGTAAAACACGCTCACCCAGCTCCTGTGAAAGCTCGTATTTGTCAGCCTCGAAGCCGAAGGACCCCGCCATCCCGCAACATCCGGACGGCAGGACATGGGGCTCTACGCCCAACGCCTCGATGAGCTGCCGTTCTCCCCCTTTGCCGAGCACTGCGTGGTGATTGCAGTGGAAGTGAACCACGGCTCTGCCACCCTCGGCGACAGGCTCATGCTCTTTGAGGTGCTCAGCGACAAAATCAGAAAAATAATGTGTCTGCTCGGAGAGCTTCTTGGCCTGCTCGTTGCCTGGAAACAGCCCCAGCAGCTCGTCCTTGAACGCAGAGGTACAGGCGGGTTCAAGCCCGATAACGGGTATCCCATCATCGATCTCCTGCCGCAGTGCCGTAAAGGTCTGCTGCCAGAGCTTGGATGCGGTATCGAGCAATCCCCAGTCATATATGGGGCGGCCGCAGCAGAGGGGACGGCTGGGAATGGTGACCGAGAAGCCAAGCGCCTCCAGGGTCTTCACCGCGGCAATGGCGGTGTCCGGGCGGAAGTAGTTATTGAATGTATCGGGCCACAGCACCACACGTGGGCCGGCGCCGCCCTCGCCCCGGTTTTCTTGAAACCACGAGGTAAAGCTCTGGTCGGCATAGCGGGGGATTTGCCGCTGCGGCGCAATATCGCCGACCCACTTGGCCAAACGCGAGACGCCGGGGGTCCCCATCACCGCGTTGGCGAACCATGGAACCTTGCTGGCGATCCTCGACCACCAGTAGATCCGGCCCATCGCATAGGCGGCGCGCGGCCGGAGCCGTCCCTCATAATAGTGCGAGCGGAACTCGGCCTTATAGGTCGCCATATCAACATTGACCGGGCAGTCGCTCTTGCAGCCTTTGCACGCGAGGCAGAGGTCAAGTGCATCCTCCACCTCATCGCTCTTCCAACCCTTTTCAAGCACGCCACCATGCAGCATTTCGAAGAGCAGGCGCGCCCGGCCGCGCGTGCTGTGCTTTTCCTCGCCGGTGACCAGATAGCTTGGGCACATGACCTGCGTACCGGGGTCATTGCGGCGGCACTTGCCGACACCGACGCAGCGCTCCGCCTCCGCTGCGAAGCCACCCTCGCCAAAGTGGAAATGTGTCTCCAGCTCAGGAGGGGTATAGCTTGGGCCAAGGCGAAGATTGGACGTGATCGGAAAGGCATCAACGACCTTGCCGGGATTCATGCGCCCATGGGGATCCCAGATCGCCTTGAACTCACGAAAGGCCTGGACCAGCTCAGGGCCATACATTTTCTCCAGCAGTTCGGCCCTGCCCTGACCATCACCATGCTCGCCGGACAGCGACCCGCCATAGCCGATTACCAGATCAGCGGCCTCGTCCAGAAAGCGCCGCCACTTGGCGATACCCGGCTCCGACTTCAGGTCGAAGCTGACTCGGCAATGAACCAGGCCATCGCCGAAATGGCCGTAAATCGGTGATTCATAGCCGTACTTTTTGTAGAGCGCCCTGAGGTCCCGCACGTAGTCGCCGAGCTTTTCGCGAGGCACGGCAGTGTCCTCCCAGCCCTCCCAAGCCTCCGGCCGGTCCGGAACATAGGCGCTGGCGGGCAGGCCTGCCTCGCGGACCAGCCATACCTTCTCCTGCGTCTCCGGGTCGGTGACGCGCTTAGCCTGCACATGAGGATTGGCCTCGAAGTGCTCCTGCAGTTTGGCGGCCTTAGCCTCGGCCTCCTCTTCCGTATCGCCACCGAACTCGACGACCAGCCAGTCGTGCCCTTCTGGCAGGACGTCCAGCTTGTCGGTGTGCAACTCCTTGCGTTCCATGCCTTCGATGAGCATGCAGTCGATCCCCTCGATTGCCCGGGGGCCGAACTCTAGAATTTTGGGAACTGCATCGGCGGCCTTGTCGATGCCTTTGAAGCCCAGGATCACCAGAACCTGTTCGCTTGGGCTGGGGGACAGCTGGAGCTTGGCTTCAAGCACGGTGACGCAGGTACCTTCCGTCCCCACCAGCGCCTTGGCGACATCGAAGCCGTTCTCAGGCAACAGCTTGTCGAGGTCGGCAAACCCGGACACCCGGCGTGGCAAGTCGGGGAAACGCGTGCGGATAAGGTTGCCATAGCGCTGCCGGAACTCGTCGAGCTTGCGATAGATCTCCGCCTTCTCGCCGCCTTCAGCAACAATGGCCCGGAACGCCTCGTCACTAGTCGGTCCAACCTCCATCTCCAGACCGCGATACGTTAGAACTCTTAGGCCCAGCACATTGTCGGCGGTGCGCCCATAGGCGACCGAATGAACTCCGCAGGAATTGTTCCCGATCATGCCGCCCAGAGTGTTGTGGTCGTGGGTTGCCGGGTCGGGACCAAAGGTGAGACCATGCGCCTCTGCCGCGTCCCGTAGTTCATCGAGTACGCAGCCCGGCTCCACCACCGCCGTCTTGGTGTCCGGATCGAGAGCGAGGATGTGGTTGAGGTATTTGGAAAAGTCGATCACCAAACCGGTGTTGGTGCTTTGCCCCACAAGACTTGTGCCGCCACCGCGCGAGGTGATTGGCACTCGGTTCTCAGCGCATTTGGAGACAGTTCGACGAACGTCCTCAATGGTTCGCGGAACAACGACGCCGGTGGGCACCTGACGGTAGTTGGAAGCATCCGTTGCATAGAGGGCGCGATCACCCGCACCGAACCGCACCTCCCCGTCGAGCTCCCGTGAGAGCTCTCTGGCCATCTCGGCGAAGGGTCCGTCGCTCTCAACAAAGGCCGCCTGCACCCTGCCGCTTTCTACCCTCTCATGCCGTTGCGCGGGACCTCTTGCCTCCGTGTCGATCAGCCGGTGCTTCGCCATTTTCCCTCCTCATCGTTACAACGGACGCCTCCTCACCGGACCCACCGCCCTACGAAACCAAATATTGCTCTGCATCCGCGTGCCTGAACTCCAAACCCAGCCCGGCCCTGTCGAGATCAGGTGCAAGTTTGCCGGCTCGAGGCTGCACGGCGCCCTCGAAGAGCATGTTCTCGATCCGCACGTGGTCGAAAAACCACTCCATGTTCTCGATGCGGTGAGCCGCACAACAACAGGCAAGATGCAGGTTCGGCGCCGTGTGGCTGGACAACGGCACCTCAAAGGCGGCGGCCAGCGCATCCGCTTGCAAGAAGCCGGTTATACCAGCGCATCGTGTGGCATCGGCCTGCAGCACATCAACGGCGCCGGCCGCGAGCATGCGCCGGAAATAAGGACTGTCGTAGCCATACTCTCCCGCCGAAATGGCCATGCCCGCGGGACCTCGGTCGCGCAGTAGGCGCAAGCCATCGAGGTCGTTTGACGAAACCGGCTCCTCGAACCAGGTCACCCCCAACTCGGCGAAACCCTCAGCCATGGCAAGCGCCTGCTTCCTGGAATAGGCGCCATTGGCATCGACGAACAATTCCACGCCGTCGCCGGCGGCGCTGCGGGCGATCCGGGCTCGGCCAATATCCTGCTCCGGCTGCCGGCCGACTTTCATCTTCACCGCCTTGAGGCCCTCTTCGGCCCACCCCTCTAGTTGCTCAACCAGTTCGGCGTCCGACATGGAGGTGAAACCGCCGCTGCCATAAAGGGGGACGCTGTCGCGGCTCTGACCCAGAAGAGATGCGAGCGGCACGTCGAGCAGCCTGGCCTTAAGGTCGTGCAAGGCGACGTCACAGGCCGCTATCGCCATGGAGGCGGCGCCTGGTCGACCGAGGTTTCGCGTGCGCTGTACCATCGCGGCCCAGCACCCCGGGATGTCGAACGCGTCCCGCCCCCGAAGCACATCACCGAGAAGATCATGGATAAGCGCAGCCGTGCCTCGATCGGCATAGGTATACCCAGTGCCTGTCTTGCCGCCCGCCTCCAGCGTGACCAACACCAGAGTGGTAGCATCCCACTCCAGTGTACCATCGGACTCAGCCGTTGCCGTAGGGATCCTGTAGGCCGAGACGGCGACACTGTTCACATGAGCCCTCACTGCGGCACCTCAGAGCACCAGCAGGGGCAGACCCGTCTTGGGATCGGTCTGCCGCCGCAGATGGGTCGGCTCATCCACCACGACAATCTCGAGCGTCGGCTTTACAAAGCCCTCCAGCAAATGGCCACCGAATGCCTGCCCGTTGCGCTTGCCAATCACCACATGAGGGTGGAGCTTGGTCTCGTTCTCGAAAGTGGAGAAATTCCCGACCAGAGTCAGTACCTCGACCTGCTCATCAAGGACGATGCGCTCGTAGTCGCGCTTGTCAAAATCGAAGAACCCCAGAGTAACGCTGCTGAAGGCTCCTAGAGCGTTGAACCGCCCGGCATCCACATGATGCTCCCGGGCGAAGTCCGTGAGACAGCTTACCGCCTCCTCGCCTTCCGAGAGAACGATGGCAAAGCTGCGGCCATCGGTATTGGACAATTGCTTGACCTGCATGATGTGCTCCCGCCGCTAAGTGACCGGTGTTGTAACGGCAGGTGCGGCAGTCCACGGCCAAGCAAAAGCAAGCCAGCCGATCCAAACGGCAACAAGCCAGATCAGGAATAGAAAAGCGACGACAGCGGCAGGACCGTATCCCCAACCCCGGCTGTGTGGATATGTCGGGAGTGTGGCGATCAACAGCACGATCAGCAGCAGTAGGAGCCAGAAGCCCATTGCAATCCTCCTTCTGTGTCCTGATTGGCCCGACGCCGGATCATGACGAGAACTGCAATTTTACCGTCTGAGCGCCGGACCTTACATCTGGCCAACGGGAGCTACCAATGATGGTTCCGGGATAGTCTCGGACCATCCTAAGTTGGAAATGCTGTCCGATCTAAACGGGCGTTGGTTGTCCAAGCCAGCCCACGACAATGAACTGGTTGAACCCATGCATGCAAGCGAAGCCGCAGCTACTTGATGCACATAACATCGTGTTCACCCAAACTGAAATGATGCGTGCGCGAAATCGTGCTCCGTTGGGCTCGAGCAACAGCTATTCAGCTGCTAAGGCAGCAGTTCCTCGACGGGATTGGGGTCATCCGCAGAGGGTACAGGGCCGGGAGCCGGCACCCCATCAGGCTCGGTCACTTGAAACATCAAGGCCACTATAACGATCGCGACCAGGGCAACAGCGCCGCCTACGATGTAGCCCATCGTACGACGGCTAATCCTATCTTGTGCTGGCATCTCAATTCCATTTTAGGTTCGTTCCGCCCCTGCGGACACCACCTTAACCAGAGCCGCTCCCAGTTGTTCCGTGTTGTTTGAACCAGTTGGTTTTACTTCGCACCGGAGCAACTCTAGCCGCACACCTATCCGCACGCCGGTACAATGAAGGCAGGGATGGTCTGGTAGATCACCGCCACAAATGACAGTGCTAGAACGGTGATCGTCACCTTACGCAGAAAGATTGTGGTGCGCTCATTGGCGGCATCGGGCAAGCTTGGCGTTCGATTGAGAAAGGCGAGCACACCGATGACGGCCAGTGTACCCGCTGCGACCAAGGTAGCCATGAGGATGAGGAACGGCACCAGTCCCATGCCAAAGATCCGCTGAGCCATCCAGAGCCGTTCGCACGCAAGCGCATTCACTGCATAAATGACCGTGAAGTGTGCCGCCCAGATCAGCAAGCCCGAGACGGTTACAAACAGCGGCTTGAAGAATGTTTGCTCCCGCATCTCAGCTCAGTCCCATCAATCGGGGAAAGAAATGGGTCAGCGTTAGCCCGATCACACCCTGGGCAGTCATGTAGTGCCAGAGCAGCGCCGTGTTGTCCAAACTGGCCCTGCGGCTGGCCGAGAGCCGCCCGGTTAGCGAGCGGGCGAGAACAAAGAGCCCCATCAGCGTCAGCGCCGCAACATACACCCCCTGGACGACGCTGAACATGTAGACGACCGCTCCATAGCTGCTTTCGCTAGGCCGCAGTCCAACATGCCAGTCAGCATAGATCGCTGTAGCTAGACCTGCCATCATCAGCGGGATGGCGAGGAACACGGCTGCGCGCAAGAACCACGGATTGACCCGAGGAAGCTGACTTGCCTGCCGACCGGCAAACACCACAGCAGCGCTGCTGGCCAAAAAAAGCGCTGTCGGCACGACGAACCAGACTAACTCTGGCAACTGGTGCGTTTCCGGCAGCCATATCTCTCCATTGACCAGCCAAAGATAGAGATAGGAGAACACCAGACAGGTGAACAGCGTCGCCCCCACCAAGATCAGCACCACCGTGCCCCACCAGGAATGGCTGGCTGGACCAACGACGTTGATTGGCAACTCGACTTCGTCGCCAACTTTGATCGGGTGGTCTCGCGTCTCAGGGTCGGTGTCCCACATCCACCAGATGATCATCGCAATCGCCAGCGCCCCAAGCGCTAACCCCACCATATAGAGCTTAACCACCAAGCTCATGAAGAAGGCAGCCGTGAACAAGGCACCCAGGAACGGTCCCCAGCTTGAGCCGGGCAGTTTCAGCAGGTACTGCGGGCGCGCGTCGATTGGGCTGGTGATGATGGTCTCACGGCCGCCGGTAGGCGCCCCCGGCAAATAATACCGCCCGGCCACCACATCATGTGCAAGCTTAGGCTGGTCCCAGAGGGGCTCGCGACTGGTGACATGGGGAATGCTGCGCGTCTGGTAATTGCCACTCGGCAGCCATTCCAACGTGCCGGCATTCCACACATTTCCTGCGTTCTTGCCGGTGAAGGGGCGAAAATTTCTGAACATGTCGATGACAAACACCAGCACGCCAGCTGCGATCATGTAGCTGCCCAGCGTGGAGACCATGTTCAGGGCACCCCAGCTGACATTCTCCGGGTAGGTATAGACCCGGCGCGGCATCCCGGCGAGACCGGTTATATGCATGGTGAAGAAGGTGACGTTGACGCCGATAAAGAGCAGCCAGAACACCCATTTTCCGAGCCGCTCCGAGAGCGGCCGCTCGCTGACAATTGGGATCCAGTAGTAGAAGGCGGCAAAAAGGGGAAATACCATGCCGCCGATCAGGACGTAGTGGAGGTGCGCCACGACGAAGTAGGTGTCGTGCGCCTGCCAGTCGAACGGCACGAGCGCCACCATGACGCCGGTCAGTCCGCCTAGCGTGAAGATAAAGAGGAACCCCAGAACAAAGAGCGTCGGCACTTTGAACTGGATCCTGCCTGCGGCAAATGTAGCGATCCAGGCGAATACCTGAATACCACTGGGGATTGCCACAGCCATGCTTGCCGCTGAAAAGAAGCTTAAGCTGAGTGGCGGGATACCGGTGGTGTACATGTGGTGCACCCAGAGCCCGAAACTCAGAAACCCAGTCGCCAGCAAGGCCAGGACAACCAGCCGGTAAGCCACCAGTGGCGTGCGGGCCATTGCCGGAACTATCATGGACACCATGCCCGCCGCGGGCAAAAAGATGATGTAGACCTCGGGATGGCCAAAGAACCAGAAGAGGTGCTGCCAAAGAACTGGGTCGCCTCCCCGGTCGGCGAGAAAAAACGGCCAGTCGAAAGCCCGTTCAAGCTCGAGCAGTGCGGTGGCCAAAATGACCGCGGGAAAGCCAAAAACGATCATACCGGCGAAGACCAACATGGCCCAGGCATAAACAGGTAGCTTGTCGAGCGACATGCCCGGGGCACGCGTTTTCATAATCCCAACGATGATCTCGATAGCGCCCGCGATCGCGGAAATTTCAATGAAGCCGATACCCAGGAGCCAGAAGTCGGCGTTGAGGCCGGGCGAAAACTCCATGCTGGTCAGCGGCGGATACATGAACCAGCCGCCATTAGGGGCGAGCCCAAAGAAGATGCTGCAAAAGAATGCCAACCCGCCGGCGAAATAGGCCCAGAACGCATAGGCGCTCAGCCGCGGAAACGGCAGATCCCGGGCGCCCAGCATGTTGGGCAGTAGCAGGACACCCATTGCCTCCACAGCCGGCACAGCGAAGAGGAACATCATCACCGTGCCGTGCATGGTGAAGAGCTGGTTGTAGAGTTCGTGTCCAACAAGCTCGTTTTCAGGCACTGCCAGCTGGGTGCGTACAATCAACGCCAGGACGCCGGCCAGAATGAAGAACAGGAACGAGGCGCCAACATAGTAGACGCCGACATAGTTGTTGTTCACGGCCGAGAACATGCGGAAGCCGCGCGGGGGCTCCCAGACTTTTTCGAGCTTCTCCAACTCTTCCGCCGGACGCGGCAGGCTGTTGGGGTATTCAATCTCGGTCGCAGGCGCCTGCTGCCGTGTATCCGCGATGCCGCCTTCCCTTGTCTTGTCGCTCACTTAAGGTTCTCCAGATAGGCGGCTATGGCGCGCAGTTCGGTGCCCCTGAGATTGCCGAAGGAAGGCATCTTGTTCTCAGGCTTCAGGTGCTGAGCTGAGGATATCCAGCCTGCCAGAGTGCCCACATTGTTCGGCAACACGCCCGCCGCGAGCGACAGCCGACCGCCCACATGGGTGAGGTCCGGCCCAATTAAGCCATCAGCCGGGGTTCCCCGAATGGTGTGACAGGCCCCACAGCCATTGGCCAGAAAGAGTTCGCGGCCTTGTTCCAGTTGGGCCAGTGTGGGCTCGGGAGCGGGCTGGACTTGGTCGGCATACCAGAGCTCGAATTCGTCCTGCTCCATCGCCACCACGTAGAAGGCCATAAGAGCGTGCTGTTCACCGCAAAACTCGGCGCACTGTCCCCGGTAAACACCTGGCTTGTCGGCGGCAAAGCGATAGGAGTTGATGCGACCTGGGATCATGTCGAGCTTGCCCGCTAAGCTCGGCACCCAGAAACTATGGATCACATCAGCGGACTTGAGCACGAATTCGATCGGCATTCCGGTGGGAATGCGGATTTCGTTGGCCGTAGTTAGTCGCGTCTCACCTTCCGCATCCAGGTAGTGGACGCGCCACCACCACTGCTCGCCCACGACCTCCACCCGCAAGGCCGGCGGACCGAATGTGACCAGCCCGCTCGATCCGCTCAAGCCATAGATCAGCAGGGCCGTAAGCGTGAAAAAGGGGAAAGCAACACCGCCGATAATCACAGTGCGGCGTTGCCCGATGGCCCTACGGAATCGCTCCGGGGCGAACATGGCCAGAGCTGCCATCACGACGACGACGAGCAAGATGAGACCGCCGCCGATAAAAATTAGCCAGCTCAGATGCGCAACCCAGCCAGCATGAGGGCCCGCCGGAGCAAGCGCTGATTGGATGCCTTCTGTCAGGTTGGGCCAGTCCCACATCGCCCTTGTCCTATCGCAGCGTATAAAGATAGGCCGCTATATCGCGGGCCTGATCTTGGGAAAGCGGGAGATCCGGCATGCCGGTCTCGGGGATAAGCGAAGGGGCGTTCTCGACCCAGCGGATCAGCACCGTGGGCTCGTTGGGCAGCACACCGCCGATGAGCTGACGTTGGCCGAAGTCCTCGAGAGAGGGACCGACGATGCCGTGGGCGCCCTGCACGCCTGGAATTTCGTGGCAAGCTCCACAGCCGATGGCAGTAATGGCCTGGCGGCCGCGCTCCGGGTTCGCGTCGACAATCTGCTGCTGCACCGGCACTGCTGATTGGCAGGCGGCCAGACCAAACCCTGCGGCGAGCAGCAGCATACCTCTCTTCCCTCTGCCTATTCGCCCCCAAGCCTTCATTGGCCAGCCAAGGGTTCGGGCATCTCAGCGGGCGCTGAAGGGACCTCATCTTCGAATACCGGTAGATAAGGCGGCAGCACGTTCGGGGCGAAGCCAGCGCCTGGTGCGGCAGTCTCCGGAACCAGGGGAACCACCGGAATAACGGGCGTGATCTCCTCAGCCACCACCGGCGCCAGTGCTTCTGCCTCGGCGTCGGTCAACCAGTCGGCTGTAACGACCGATCCGTAATAGAGCGACACGGCCCGGATCTGCTCTTCAGTCATGGACGAAGCGATGCGGGCCATTACGTCCATCGGGTCGCCGCCCCTGAGTCCCTGTTTCCAGAGCAGCAATTGATGTTCAAGATAGGGGGCGAACTGACCGGCGAGGGCTGGGTTTACCGGCGGCAGTCCTTCGCCATTGGCGCCGTGGCAACTGGAGCAGGCCGGTACGCCCTGGCGCGGCAGCCCGACCGCCGCGATGGCCCCGCCAATTTGCAGCACCTGCATATCTGCCTCAGGCGGTTCATACGGTCTTTCCTCGACAATCGAGGCATAATAGGCCGCGACCTCGCGCATTTCTTGATCGGTCATGCTGCGTGCAATTGGCACCATCACTTCGCTTGGCCGACGTCCCGCCGCGTAGTCCGTCAGGGTCTTGTAGAGATACCAGGCATTCTGACCTGCCAAGCGCGGGAACGCGCCACTGCTGTTGCCCATGCCATCCAGTCCATGGCAGCGGATGCAGTCGATGCGCTGGTCTCCAAAGATGCCGCCCATGGCGGTAAACCGCCCATGATTGACATCGTCAATCGAGACGGCATCAGGCGAGTCTGTGCCCAGATCCCCCAAAGGCCCCTGCGAGGCGACCGGCAATGGCAGACTAACCAAGGCCAGCAGCGCCGCGCCAACTCCGATGTGTGTCAGCCGAACTGTCATCGCTACACCAAGGGTCGTGGGTTGCTCATATATTGGTTCAGCATCGCGTCGGCGGCCCAGTAGGCTAGCGCCCCGACTGTATCGGTTGGGTTGTAGCCGGCGTTCTGCGGGAAGACGCTCGCGCCCATGACCCACAAATTGTGCAGGTTCCAGGATTGTAGATAGCGGTTGACCACGCTGGTCTCGGGGTCTGTGCCCATGATGGCGCCGCCCGTGTTGTGCGTCGTCTGGTAGGGCACGATGCTGTAGTGGTCGTCCAGCCAGCCAACCGAGATCTGGTCACCACCCATGGCGAGAGCGATCTCACGCACTTTGTCCGTGATATAGCGGGCCATCAGCCGGTCATTGTGCGGGAAGTCGTAAGTCAGCATACCCAACGGCTGACCGAACGCGTCGGTATAGGTGGGATCAAGGCCGATGTAGTTGTTGGGATGCGGCACTGACGAGCCATGAAAGGTGAGACCGACGGTGCTGTTGTAGTAGCGACGCACCGCCTGCTTCCAGTCGGCGCCCCAGCGCGGCGTGCCGGGTGGAACTGGGTGGAACTTGATTGGTCGACCATTGGTCTGGTAGGCCGCGACATAGCCCCCGCCGATGAAACCCAGACCCGAATGGTCCATGCTGCCATTGTTGAAGTCGTCGATCGCAGTGCCTAGAGCTCCTGCTCCCATAAAGGGATTAATCCGGCGCCCGTCGTCATAGAACACGTCGACGCCTGTCATGGTCTGATAGGTGTAGTTCCGTCCCACCGTTCCTCGACGAGTTTCCGGGTTATAGGCGTTGCCAATACCTGATTGCAGCATCAGCACCGGATTGTGGTGTGCGAAGGCGCAGAGCACCACCATCCCCGCCGGCTGAAAGATCTCTTCGCCACCGGCGTTTACGTAGGTCACTCCGGTCGCCACCTTGGCCTCGGCGTCCCACTCAATGCGTTGCACATAGGCGTGGGTGCGCATCTCGAAGTTTGGATTTGCCATGGCGAATGGCAGAATGTTCACCTGCGGACTTGCTTTGGCGAAGTGCTCGCAGCCGAAGCGTTCGCAAAAGCCGCAATACATGCAGGGCTGCAACTCGGCGCCGAAAGGATTGGTGTAGTGCCGCGTCATATTGGCTGACGGTACTGGGAATGGATGATATCCCAGCCGCGCTGCGGCATCCTCAAAGAGCGCTCCCGAATAGGACTGCTTCATCGGAGGATTGGGATAAGGGGTGCTCCGCGGACCCTCGAAGGGGTTACCGCCCCCTAGCACTGTATCACCGTCGGCAAAGGGAAGACCGCCAATTCCCATCACTCGCTCGAAATGTGCGTAATACGGCTCCAGCTCCTCGTAGGTGATCCCCCAGTCCTGGATAGTCACATCCTCGGCAAGAAAGTTTGCGCCATAGCGCTCGTTAACCCAAGACCGCAGCCGAAACCATTCGGGTTGAAATCGCCAGGTCTGCCCGTTCCAGTGCACTGCGCCGCCACCGACGCCCTCGCCCGGCAGAAAAGATCCGAGTTGGCGCATGGGGAGCGCCCGCTGTCCGACCAGATTGCGAAAGCTAAGTGTTTGTACGCTGACATCCTGCGCCAGCCCGTAGCGCACGTCGTACTTTAGCTCGTCGTGCATGGTTGGGGACTGGAAGTCCGGAACCGTGTCGCGCATCTGACCGCGCTCCAAAGCCACCACCGTGCGTCCGGCCTCAGCCAACTCCTTGCCCAGAATGGATGCGGTTAATCCGCCCCCGACAAGAACGACATCGACCGGCTTTGCGCGCGTGGCCATTGGCTAAATTCTCCCTCAGTGCCCGTGTCCGTGTATGTGATCATGCCGCGCCTGCTGGTCGGCGAAGCTGATCGGCCGGCGTTCGAACGCCACCCCATAATTGTCGATGGCGTCGATGTAGGCGGCGTAGGCGCCGGGGAACCCCACCATGCGCCAGCCGACCATGTCGCGATTTCCCCCATAGGCCGGATCGCCGAAGTAGCCCTCGATGGTGTTGGCGAGAAGCGTCTCGAAGAAGACCGGACTCGGAATCGACGGCAGGGCTGCATCTCCGAATTCGAGTGCCTCGAGAACCCGATCCATGTCAGCAGGACCGAGGTCCCAGACTTCCCGCTGGTTAAACTGATCACGAGCAAATTGTCGCGTTTCCGCAATGCCTATGCGGTACAGTTCGGCCGGACTCTGTCGCAGTTGATAGCCGAACTGCGGTGGCGCGGATGGATCCCAGGGGCCATTGAGATACATGCGGCCACCTGCGCCATAAGCCGAGGCTAGCTGACGATCGATGTAATAAAGCACGCCCGCCTGCCCGGCTCCCGGCCATTCGGGGTCACTGGGGATCAATCGCTCGACCGCGGCCTCAACGAACTGAGCCTCTTCGTCATTGAAGAAGAACAAGAGACCAACCGGCGTGGGATTTGCCGCTCCCGCCAAGCCTTCGGCGACGGGATTCACAACGGGCTCCACCGGCACTTGCGCTTGCGACACACCTGGAATTACAGCAGCGGCGCCACCGAGGCCGGCTGCCTTTAGTAAGTCGCGGCGGGATAGTCCCTCGCTCATAGTTCGTCTCCCCATTCCTCGACTAAAACCAATCCCAGGCAGTGTTCGTAGGCAGGCTCGCCTTCATAGTCAGAGCACAAGTCAGCGGCTGGCAGCGGCGGCAACTCGCCCGGCTGAACCCCTCCACCCTGATCGGGACCACTGACACCGGTGGTCACGCCATTGGCAGTTCCAGCACCCACTGCCGCGACCTGGGCCTGCGATCCACTCTCGCCCCCGCCTTCCAGATTACTGGCGGCGCTGTTGCTCTGCGCCAGCGCTACACCGGTGCCCAGTAAGCTGGCCACGCCGACAGCACCCAACCATTTTCTCTGCCACCTCATGGAAGACCTCCTGCAAGCTCGGGCACACTCTCGAATTCCCAAAGTCCTGCGCGGTCAGGTGCACCATCGGGCCGGATGGAAGCATAGTAGATCGACACGGCCCGGATCTCCTCATCGGTCATCTTTTGCGCAATGTAGCTCATGATATTGTGGAGGTCGCCGTCCCGCGTGCCGTTCTTCCAGGCCAGTAGCTGGGCCTCGAGGTAGGGGGCATACTGCCCTGCGAGTGCCGGATAGCTGGGAGCAAGACCGCTGCCGTCAGGCCCATGACAGTTGATGCAGCCCTGAATACCCCGCTCCATCGAACCTACGGCTGCCAACGCACCGCCAAGTTGCAGCAGGTCATACTCGACCTCGGGAGCGGGCGGCATTGGCGCATCGGATTGCACAGCGTAAAAAGCTGACACGTCGCGCATTTGCTGTTCGCTCAGGGCCTTCGCGATCGGCTCCATGATCGCGCTCTGCCGCTCACCGGATGCATAGTCACGCAGGGATTTCACAAGATACTGGTACACCTGACCGGTGAGGCGCGGAAAGGCGGCAGCACGGTCTCCTGCCCCGTCCAGGCCATGGCACTGAAAGCATGCCCCAGCTGGCGAGTCGGAGTAAGTTCCAACAGCAATACCGCGACCCCTCTCAATATCTGCAGGTCTGGCAAGAATATCAGCAGGAACAAGTGGTGCAGCCTGCGAGTATAACGCAGTGCTTCCAAGGGCAACATAAATCAAGCTCGCACGCAGGACACGTACTATAAAGCCCGCCATGTAACCACCCTCACACGCATATCAACTCGCCGCACTGGTTTCACTATCAAGCACCGGATGAATGATACTCGTGCAGCTCAGCAGATCAACCCACCTTTTTCCTGCTGTTAGCCGCATGAACGAATTCTGAACGCGGCTATGCCAAGCCGCAACGCACAAGGCCCAGGAAAGCTCCTCCTTTCTGGGCGAAGGTCACAAACTTGCCCGGGCATGCAGGACGAGACAGGAACAGAGGGGGGAAGTTGGCGTTCCGACTGCCAGCAAAAGAGGAATGTCGCCAGTGAGCGGCAAACCTTTCGATGAGGGAGGCCATGCAGGAACTCAACGTAGCGCTGGCGGTGATCGCCCTGGTGATCATCCTCGTCGGGACTTTCTCCAAGCTCATCAAGAAAAGCCTGGTTCAAGAACCGATGATTGCAGTGCTGGTGGGGGTTGCAGTGGGCCCTTATGGCCTCGGCTGGCTTAACATAGAGCATTGGGGCAACGAGAATGCCATCCTCGAACAAACATCCCGGCTGACGCTTGCAATCGGGTTGATGGGAGTGGCGCTACGCCTAAAGCGGGACTGCGTTGCCGTCTTGTTGCGACCGGTAGCGTGGTTGCTGACCTTAGGCATGCTTGGAATGTGGCTAGCATCGTCGTTGGTGGCCGCTTGGGCACTAGGGCTTCCGCTCTGGGGTGCACTGCTCATCGGGTCGATCGTCACGCCGACCGACCCGGTGGTCGCCAGTTCCATCGTAACGGGACCCTTCGCCAAGAACAAACTACCCGCTCGCCTTCGCGATGCGCTTTCCTTCGAGGCGGGAGCCAATGACGGCCTCGCCCACCTGTTCGTCATGCTGTCCATCTTCATGGTCGAGCACAGCGCCGCCGAGGCATGGTCCAAATGGCTGGTCGAATCCGTTGCCATTGGCGTGGTTACCGCAGCCGTCATTGGCGTCATTGTCGGATTCGGCGCGGCCAAGCTGCTGGAGTTTGCCGAGAAGCGAAACATCGTCGAGAACACCTCGCTGCTCGGCTACACGGTCGCATTCTCTCTCTTCACGCTCGGTGCGGCTAAGCTGGTGGGCGCAGATGCACTAATCTCAGTGTTCCTGGCCGGGCTGGTCTTCAATTTGTCGAGCGATAGAGAAGAGGAGCACGAGGAAGAAAATATTCAAGAAGCGGTCGCCAAGCTCTTTACCCTGCCGATGTTCGTACTCTTCGGAATTGCTCTGCCCCTCGAACAATGGGGCAAGATGGGGTGGCCTCTTCTGGCCGCCGTCGTCGCCTTACTTATTTTTCGCCGGCCACCCGTCATCTTCATGTTGCTCCCTGCCCTGCGCAGGCCGCTCAGATTCCAAGATGTGACGTATCTGTCATGGTTCGGCCCCATAGGCATTGCGGCTGTCTACTACGCCGCTGTCGCCCGTGCACATACCAGCGACCCGGCAATCTGGTATATCGCTAGCGCCGTTGTTTGCGCCTCTATCGTCTGCCACGGGATCACTGCCGCCCCACTAAGCCGGCTCTATGCGAGGCACTCCGATCAAGATTAATCTGACGGTACCGATGGCTGTTGGACTGAACTCAACGAACCAGTGCAAGAGTTCCAGCACCAGCGGGCTTTCGAGTGGCATCAGTTTGAACGAGCCAAATCGCGCCCCGCTTTGTCCAGCAGCATCAGGTCACTGGCACCTCAGGCGACTAAAGCTGCTCGTGTGCCCAGCAACAAGACCTCAGGAGCCAACGTCGCGCTTCCACCACTATGCCGCGTCCTTCTCTTCTCTGTGATCGGGGAGCGAGCCTGTGTCGGAGTGAACCGACACGCCCATTCTCCCTCAATTTGGGGAAACGTCTGCTTCTCTTTCGGTCCAGCCGGGAAGCGGACGGTCGGCTACCCTGAAGATCCTATGGGGATGGAAAGCGGCCAACGCTCTGCCAGAGTGAGGTCGCCAAACATCACCTGGAGGTTAGCATGCAAGCCAACAGCACCAAAGCTCCGGCCCCAATCCGCGTCGATCTTGCCGCAATATTTGTCTCGTTAGAACTGTCTCGTTCAAAGTGGCTTGTGACGTCCCTCTCTCCGGGACGCGGCGAGAAAATGTCACGACACATCGTGTCGGCGGGTGACGTTCCGGGTTTGCTCGACCACTTCGCTGAACTGCAACGCAAGGCGGAAGAAAGAACGAAACATAACTTGCGGATCATTTGCATCCAGGAGGCCGGTTTGGATGGATTCTGGATACACCGGGTTCTTGGGCGCGAAGGTATCGAAAGCTACGTCGTCGACCCGGCGTCGATTGCCACATCACGCCGCCGCCGCCGGGCCAAGACCGACCGGATCGACGGCGAGGCACTCATCCGGGCTTTACTGGCTTACAGTCGCGGCGAGCCTCGCGTTTGTGCCATGTTGCGGGTGCCAACGCCGGAGGAGGAGGATCGTCGCCGTCTAGTGCGCGAGCGAAAGGCGCTGACGAACGAGCGGATCAGGCACGTCAACAGGATAAAGGGTCTGCTGTTCAGCCAAGGCGTGGCCGGATACGAGCCGTTGAAGGCCGACCGACGCAAGTGCCTCGATCTGCTTGCCACCGGAGATGGACGGCCGTTGCCGCCGGCACTCAGGGCACAGATCAGCCGCGAACTTGATCGGATCGAGTTGCTGATCCAGCAGATCAAGGCCGTCGAGGAGGAACGCGATGCTATGCTCGCTGCGGCAGATGTGCCCACACCGGCGCTGTTGCTCAATCTCAAGGGTATCGGCCCGGAATTTGCGGCTGTCTTGTGGTCCGAGGGACTTTCCCGGAAGTTCGACAACCGAAGGCAGGTCGCCGCTTACGCAGGTCTTGCCCCAACGCCGTGGCAAAGTGGCCTGATCAATTATGAGCAAGGGGTGTCGAAATCCGGCAATCCTCGGCTGCGATCGACGCTTGTACAAGTTGCCTGGCTCTGGGTGCGCCATCAGCCGAACTCGACCCTCAGTCAATGGTTCAGGACGCGCGTCATGCAGAGCGGTGGCCGGTACAAGAAGACTGCAATTGTCGCCCTTGCCCGCAAACTGCTTGCGCCGTTGAAGAATGGTCTCGTCTGATCCCGCTTGCGGCGGATACGGACCCAGAAGTGTCATGCTGGTCACCATCATCGGAGGGCGTGTCGTGCCGAGCTTCACACGGAACTGGCTTGCCAAGCGTCACGTAACGACACTAGCCGTGCCTTTTAGACTACTGGACACGATAGCGCTCCTCACGGCCTAGCCGCCCTGACGCTTTGGGTGGTGTTGCCCGACCACATTGTCACTGGACTAGTTTGCCTGACGGCGGGCGCCCTGCATTTTGTGCGGTTGAGCCGGTGGGGTGGTTGGCAGACAGGGGCCGAGCGGTTGGTTCTCGTGCTGCACCTGGCCTATGCATTCGTGCCCTTGGGCTTCATCGCCATAGCGCTCGTGCCGTTTGGGTGGCTCGACCTCGCGTCGGCCCTTCACGTGTTCACGGTTGGCGCAATTGGCCTCATGACCCTGGCCATCATGAGCCGCGCAACACGCGGTCATACCGGGCTCCCGCTTACCGCGCCTCTCTCGACCGCCATCAGCTATGCGCTGCTGATATCCGGTGCAATACTACGCCCGCTCGCCACAGCGTTGCCAGACCACTATCTGACATTGGTTTCGGCGAGCGGGATATGCTGGGTCCTGGCCTTCACGCTCTATATCGTGGAGTACGCCCCGGTCCTGCTCACGCGGCGCAAGCCGCGCCCTGAATAGCACGGCCGTCTCAGGGCTCCCGCGTTTGCGGCTAGGAACGTCCACCCGATCGGATGAGCAATCGATAGGTTTGACCGTCTTCGGCGAAGTCCCCCACCTGCGCGTGGCCTCGCCCCTTCAGCGTGCTGAAAAAGGAAGTCGGCTCGCCCATGAAGATAGCGAAGAGGACCTCCCCTTCGGGCATACTCGCGAGCCGATCAAGGACGATAGTCTCGGCTTCAGATAGCTCCATTTCCGTGCAATCGAGATAATGCTTGGGATCGTCCCAGGTGTTGGGGTTGTCGGCCGACCCACCGGGTGGCTTTGCGGCAGTTGGGGTAAAGACGATCTGCCAGTCGCCCCCCTGCAGCGCCATTGCCTCGTTGGAGAACCCCTTTTTGGCCATCACCTCGAACAGGGGTTCAGGTCGAAAGGTCACAAACAACCGCAGGCGCTGCCCGGCAGCCAGAGCGTTCACCGCACCCATGATGGCACTGAATGGTTCGCCGCCATTGCGCAAGATTGGACGGACATCGAGTTCAAGATCGTTCATCGCGAGGTCCTCAGTGATTGTGCCGGCGACAGCAGCTGGCAGTTGTGTGCCGCTCAGTCTCAAGCGGTTTACCACCGGACAATGATGTGCGCTTTGTCGCAGCTCAAACTTCACCGTTGTCAGGTGATGCAAGTTTGATCGGGAACAAAGCGACTCTTACAAAAGGAACTAGCGTAGCGCCGCGACGGGGTGCTGTTTACGCGCCCACTCGCCTGCCCAGACCCGGATTGATCGATTGACACAGTTTCTTGTTGCTCTGCTCGTGTTCCTGCTCCTCCATTCGGTACCCTCCGTCCCCACAATCCGAGCGCGCCTGATCGCGGTCCTGGGCCGGCGCGCCTATCTCATTCTCTATTCGGTTGTTTCACTTGCTAGCTTGGCGTGGGTTTTCCATGCGGCACTGCAAATCGATTATATCGAACTCTGGTCTCCAGCCCCGTGGCACGCCTGGGTGCCGCTTATCCTCACGCCAATAGCGTTCTTCTTGCTGTTGGCGGGTCTTCTCAGTCCCAACCCAATCTCCGTGAGCATGCGCAAAGGGAGCCAGCCCGGGACGATTGTGGCGATTACCCGGCACCCGGTCTTGTGGGGCTTTGTTCTCTGGGCAGCCAGCCACATCGTGGCCAATGGCGACCTCCGAGCCTTGTTGCTGTTCGGGGCTTTGACCGTGTTCGGTGTTTTCGGGATCGTCATGGCTGAGCGGAGGAGCAGCAAACGCAAGGATGCCTCGCTGGACTCCCTGAAACAGAATACGTCTATCGTTCCATTTCTGGCGGTGGCGCAAGGCCGAGCCCGGCTGGGAGTCGATCGCGCCATGGTGTTGGCTTTGGTGCTGACGGTCCTCCTGACCACATGGCTACTCATAGGCTGTCATGTGGTGCTGTTTGGCGCAGATCCCTTGGCGATGATCCACACCTAGTCCTCGATCAACCCGGTATTGCCGTGATCTGACCGCTCCTTGTGCTGCAGTAAAGGCCGTCACCTCTGGAAGCGGGCAGACGCGGGTTAAGCCCCGCGTCCGAGTTGGAAAGCCTCAATGGTGATGCCCCGAACCCGCCTTTAGGGTAACTGCAGGAGCAGGGAATTCCACGTCCTCATTCCCCGACTGGTCAATCCAGGCATCTTCATCGCTGCCGCAAGTCTGGATGACTGAGAAATAGAAGGTGGTACCTTCCTCGGGGTTTTCAGCAAAAGTCCCGCGGAAGGTGAACTCGTCGAAGAAGTCGTCCGGCAGCGACCCACCGGTCCAGGAAATCTCCTTGACCCCTTCGGTAAGCTCGGTGCCATGGTTCATGAAGGGGGTCTCGTAGGGTCCGGCTACCGTCTCAATATCCCAACCTGCCTTGGGCATGGGCCTGGCGTAACTTTGTAGAGTCCTTCCGGGATCTGGACAAGAAACCCTCGTCGGCGCTTCGCCGCCGCAGCCATGTCCAACAACGAGCACGGCTGGATACGAGGCGCCCAACTGCGCCTCCTTGCTCTGGAGGACGATGTGGGCCTGCGCAGGAACGCTTCCCAAGGTCAGTGCGATAGCGGTCAGCACAACAGTTTTCTCCATGTCATCTTCTCCAGTGTTGGATCATCTACTCCCATGAGACTTTCGTAGCCCCGTCCGGGCATCAAATCATTGCAACAGATCAATTTCTTGCGGAATCTGGAGAGCGAAGGGCACCGTCACCACTTCGCCGCCGCCGATGAACTCGACCCAGAGCGCATAGGTGCCTGGAGCGTGCGGCGTCAGGTGGATGCTCATCTCGGCAGCGACCGCGGCAGCATCGCTTTCGCCGGTTCCATGTCCTGCGTGTCCGACGTGACCAGCAGAGGAGGAGTGAGACATATCAGCCATATGGCCGTGGCCGTGCTCTTCGCGCGACCCGGCTCCGCGCTCGTCATAGGCGGCCGGTTCGTGGTCGTGACCGCCCATGTGTCCCTGCTGCTCCATGCTACCGTGGTCCTCGTGTGAATGGTCCCCTTCGGCCATGGCGTGCGCATGCACATAGGTCAGGTCCTCGGCTCTGACGAGTACAGCGTGAGCGGCCACACCAAGATAGGGCTCGAGATCGGTCGCCGGCTCACCGCCCTTTTCCACGACAAGGCTCATCGTGCCTTCCTGTCCCGCTACGAGCTCGGAGGCATCCAGTAGCACCGTGTAGCCTCGACGGACGCGGCGACGAGCCCGTCCGCGACAACGGCCGGCTGTCCTGTCATCGCCGCACCGGCCGTTGAGTCCTCGTCGCTTCGATCACCCACCTGGATATCAAAGCGGAGCACCTGCTGGCCTAGCCCGGAGGGGACCGCGTCCGTGTAGATGTGGTAGAGACCCGGTTCGGGAAATGCGATCTCGGTGGTGAAGCGCCCCTCCTCATCGGCCGCCTCGACGTGCTGATGGATGAGGCGCGAAAGTGCTGAGTCCGTGGCCAGCACATGGAGTTGTTGGGTAAGCTCGACATCGAACCGAGAGATTGGTTCACCGGTATCGAGATTGAAGTAAGTCAGTTCAAGCTGGCGGGAGAGCGGCCCAGTCTCTTGGACCACCATCTCTCCGGAAACCTCCCGGTCCACATTGGGCAGAACGAAGGAGCCCTCGATAGTTTCTTCCTGGGCTATAGCTGCGCCGCATTTCACGTGTTCCCGGTAGCATGTGAGAAGGAGTGCTGTGGGCACTGGGTGGGCAACTCAGCAGGGCACCGACGGCCTTCTGCCTGCCGACCGCTGCCTCAGATGGCTTCAGTGCCTTCCAGCATGTGCAGCACGGCGCCATACTACTGCTCAGGCTCAAGCACTGCTTGCGCTGGATCAAATTGCGAGCAGGCCGGCGTGGTTATTTGAATCGGATACGGCCAGGAGGGGATGCTTGATAGAACGACAATGTCCTCCGAAGTACGCGGCACACCGCCCTTTTCCGGCTTACGCCTACCTGCCGGGGCGGTCTCCTCATCCGGTCCGACATCCGAGTGGACACAGTTTCGGCCGCATAGCCGCGCTGCCTTCCCATCCGGCTGCGAGGCTGGAGGAGTTCGCCTGGGGCGTGGACCTCTTTAATCATGGCTACTACTGGGAAGCGCACGAGGCCTGGGAGGATGTATGGCAGCTGAGCGAGGGACAGCAGCGATTATACCTCAAGGCGCTCATTCTGCTCTGTGCCGCGGGAGTCAAAGTGCGAGAGCAAAAAACATCAGCCGCGATGCGGCACGGAAGTCGAGCCGCCGCTACGATGTCCCGCGCCATTGAAGATGCGACATTGCTGCCCCTCCATTGCATGGAGTTTTCCCCACAGCACATAATCAAGGGACTTGCTGCTGCTATTGACCAAATCCTGGACAACGCTGGGGTGAATGCGGCACCGTATAGGGTCTTTCCATTCGAACTGCATCCGGCGCACTGTTCACCCAGTTAGTGGCCTAGTAGCAGGGCTCAGCGGCACATACTGGGTTTGGAGTGGCTTTGCAGCTATTGCTTCCTTCGGTTGTAAAGTGACCCATACGGAAGAAGCGCACTCGTGGGTGCGCTTCCTGTGTTGGCGCCGGTGACCAGCGCAGTTTACGTGCAGTCAATCAGTGTCCCGACATACCCGCGTCAGGGGGTTCACCGATCGGCCCGAAGATGTCGGGCTGCTCTTCCCCTTCCACGATCAGGTAACCAGCGAGCCCGCGTTCAGCACGCGACAGGGCATGGTCCACAAGGACATAGCGTCCGGGCACGTCGCATTTGAACTCGACCATCGCAGCTCCGCCAGCGGGGACCGTCACCGTCTGCACGTCGGTAAGCGGTGGGCTGGTGAGCGAAGCCGCCTGATAGACGCGGTCGAAGATCTCGCCGATGACGTGGAACGAGGAGGTGAAGTTAGGACCACCCACGCCAAAGAAGATGCGCACGGTCTCCCCTACGTTCGCCTTGAGCGGGAAGTGATCGGTCAGGGCACCGACATGCCCATTGAAGACGAAGTACTCCGGACGCTCGTTGAGCAGCTTTTCGTAACTCTCGGTCAGCAGGCCCGGGGTGCCATAGGCCTCCTCGGTGTAGATTTCTCCCTGCATGACGTAAAACTCGCGATCGACCGGTGCGAGACCTTCTTCTGGTTCCACCAAGATCAGACCGTACATCCCGGCTGCCAGATGCAGCGCCACCGGCGGCACGGCACAGTGATACACATAAAGACCAGGGTTCAGAGCCTTGAAGCGGAACGCATGTTCTTCACCAGGCATCGAGGTAGTCAGTACGGCACCGCCACCAGGGCCGGTGGCCGCATGGAAGTCGACATTGTGCGCCATCCAGCTGTCTTCGGCGTTCTTGAGATAGCACTCGACGGTATCGCCGACGCGAACTCGAATGAACGGACCCGGAACACGCCCGTTGAAGGTCCAGTAGCGGAAGAGGCTCTCGCCGCCCAAATGGGCCTCCATTTCCACCGTCTCAAGGTCCACCCTGATGGTCTGCGGTTCGCGCCGCGTGATTGGGGGTGGAATGTCGGTGGGGTCATGGGCGATGTCAGCATGGGCTGGCATCGTTGGGCTGGTTTGATACAAGCGACCGCTGCCTGTGCCTCCAGCATCCGACATGTGCCGATGGTCAGCCTTCGCCTGCACAGCCATACCCCCCAAGGCTCCGACGAAGGTGAGACCGGCAGTACCAGCGAGCAGGGTGCGACGGCTCAGCTTTTCGCCCTGGCCCTCTTGGGCAACTTCAGTCTCGGGGTGCGCTTTCTTGAACATGATTCTTCTCCAGAATGTCCTGGCCAGTCAGGGCGGGTTTTATTGCCGCGCCTCTTGTGTGGTCGATGACACCCTAGGACCGAGCGCCCGGTCCTTCCTTGCGTCAGATCAAACAATTCGACGTTCTAGGTTTGCTGCGCGCGAGGGGCTGATCTCAATGGGGCAAAGAAAAACCCGCAGGGCTGGCCTGCGGGGTAGATCAGATAGACCGATGTCAGATCAGAGACCCAGTTCTTCGTAGGCCGCATCGAACCGCTGTTGAGCTTTGGGCGGCACCTTCACGGCCTTGGCTTCTTCCAGATTGGGCAGTTCATCGCCCACCGCGATCGCGGCAACCATGCCCATCCCGAAGTGCGGTGCGCACTTGACGCCATAAAGGCCGGGAACATCGAACGTTACACTCACCTCCTGGTTGATCTTGCCCTTGAATGCCTCGGCACCCTCTGGGATCATGCCCAGGATTGCCTCAGCGTTGTGGCTCTTGTCCGTAGGCACAAACGTGACCGTGTCACCGGGCTGGATCTGCAGCGCCGCCGGCTCGAAGACCATCGCGCCAGCATCGCCCTTGTTCAGCATCTTGATCTCATAGTCCGCCGCAAAGGCTGGCGCCCCCAAGAACGCCCCAAATGCCAAGCCGATCACGATGGTTTTGAGTGTGGTGCGCATTATTCTTCTCCTTGAGCGCTGGGACCCGTTGGCCCCTTCGACGTTGTTTCTATGCATGATGGCCCATCGCCTCTTTGACCGGGGTCAAAGAGCGCTACGATTTCGAGAATGGCGCCATACGTTGATCGAGCTGCCCACCATCGTGTAAGGCTCATCTCACGCTCAGGTTGAAGGGAAGACATTGGCTGGAGTTGACCCTACGCTAGTGCGGGAGCTGCCTCTTTTCGAGAAGCTGAGCGCCGAAGAACTGGAGCAGTTGCTAGCCAAGGCATCACTGCGGCGGGCACCGATCGGTACGGCCATTTTCGAGCAGGGGCAGCCGGCGAAAGAGTTCTTTCTGCTGTTGCATGGGCGCCTGAAAGTCACCCAAGTTACGGCAGACGGTCAGCAGATCATCGTCCGCGTTGTCCATCCCGGCGATATCTTCGGCTTTGCCAAAGCCCTCCAAAGAGAGGACTACCCCGGCACTCCGGTTGCAGTTGCGGAAAGCTTAGTCGTCTGCTGGCCGACCGAGGTCTGGGGGAGTCTGATCGAACGGATTCCCGCCCTGGCCGTCAATGCAATGCAAACGATCGGGGAGCGCCTGCAGGAGGCGCACACGCGCATGCGCGAAATGGCGACGGAGGAGGTCGAACGTCGCCTCGCCCACGCTGTCCTGCGCCTCGTCAAGCAAGCGGGAAAACGGGAGGAGAACGGCGTGCGGATCGATTTCCAGATCTCGCGCCAGGACCTTGCCGAGATGACCGGCACCACTCTGCATACCGTTTCGCGCATTCTGAGCGCCTGGGAATCACGCGGACTGGTGGAAGGTGGGCGGCAGAAGCTACTCGTTCGCGACCAGAACGCATTGTTGACGATCGCTGAAGAAGGCTCACGGTAAGGCCGCCAGCCATCCGCCTGAGCCAAGTCCCCCTTCACGCTCGATATGTTCAAGGGCCACGCTGATCTCCGGAGAGACTTTGCGCTAGATCAAAGACGCTGCTGAACTTTGCTCTACCTCTGACCCAAACGCGGGTCGTTCGCCCGCTGGGGAACGGGGCAAAATCAATGATAGCAGATCTGACACGGACCGAACGGCTGTGGGCAATGATCATACTCGGCGTGCTCACACTGCTGGGGCTCGCAATGGCAGCGGCGGGGCGCGCCGACCTGCTCGGCATCCACGGCTGGATGGTACTCGCTGCGGGCGTGATCGGCTTTACCGCCGTCGCGCAACGGTACAACGCACCGGAGCCATCGGCAGAGCGGCTGAACGAATACTACGACGCGCCAACCAAGCTGGGCATTATCCTGACGCTCCTCTGGGGTGTCGTCGGAATGGGCGCCGGCTTCTGGGTCGCGGCGCTCCTGGCATGGCCGGATTTCACCATCGACGCCGCTTGGGCGAGCTTCGGCCGGCTACGCCCTGTGCACACGAGCGGCGTCATCTTCGGCTTTGGCGGCAATGCCTTGATTGCCACTTCTTTACATGTCCTCCAGCGCACGACCCGTGCCCGCCTACCCGATCAGATCAGCCCATGGTTCGTGCTGCTTGGCTACAATCTGTTCTGCTTATTGGCGGCCAGCGGGTACCTTATGGGCCTCACCCAATCAAAGGAATACGCCGAGCCCGAGTGGTACGCCGACATCTGGCTGGTCGTTGTCTGGGTGGTCTACTTCGCCATCTACATGCGCACCCTGGCGCGCCGCAAAGAGCCGCACATCTATGTGGCTAACTGGTACTACATGGCCTTCATCCTCGTGGTGGCCATCCTTCATATCGTCAACAACCTAGCCGTCCCGATCTCGCTGGGTAGCGCAAAGTCTTACTCGCTGTTCTCGGGTGTGCAGGATGCCATGACGCAGTGGTGGTACGGGCACAACGCGGTCGCCTTCTTCCTCACCGCCGGCTTCTTGGGCATGATGTATTACTACCTGCCCAAGCGAGCCAACCGGCCCATATTCTCGTATCGCTTGTCGATCATCAGCTTCTGGGGCATCACCTTCATGTACATGTGGGCGGGCTCGCACCACCTGCACTACACCGCCCTCCCCCATTGGGTTCAGACCCTCGGCATGGCCTTCTCGGTCGTTCTTCTGGTCCCATCATGGGCCTCTGCCGGGAACGCTTTGCTGACGCTCAACGGTGCCTGGCACAAGGTCCGCGACGACGCGGTACTCCGCTTCATGGCGCTTGCCGCAATCTTCTACGGCATCACCACGTTCGAAGGCTCCTTCATGGCGATCCGCGCCGTGAACTCGCTCAGCCACTACACTGATTGGACCATAGGGCACGTGCATGCCGGCGCTCTCGGCTGGGTGGCCATGATCACCTTTGGATCGCTCTATTCGCTGGTTCCATCCATGTGGAAGCGGCCAAACCTTTATTCGCAGAAGCTGGTGGAAGTGCACTTCTGGCTCGCCCTGTCGGGTACCGTGATCTACGTCTTCGCGATGTGGAACTCGGGTGTGATCCAGGGCCTGATGTGGCGCACCTACACAGAGAGTGGCGGCCTCGCCTACTCCTTCATCGATAGCCTAGTGGCCATGCACCCCTACTACATCGTGCGTGCATTCGGCGGGTTGCTGTTCCTACTGGGTGCCCTCGTTGCCCTCTTCAACATCATCATGACTATCCGCATGCCCGCGCCGGTCGCTGACGAGGTCGCCTTCGACCTGCCTGCCCAGCCGGCACTGCAAGCTGGAGAATAAGTGCAATGTTTGGCCTTCACTACAATCTGGAACGCAGTGCCGTAGGCTTGGTGGCGTTCATCGTCATAGTCGCCTCAATCGGCGGCTTCATCGAGATCGCGCCCCTCTTCACCATCGACGAAACCGTGGAAGAAGCACCTGATATGCGGGTCTATACTCCGCTCGAAGTTGCCGGCCGCAACATCTACATCCGCGAGGGCTGCTACGCCTGCCACAGTCAGATGATCCGTACCCTGCAGGACGAAGTGGAGCGGTATGGACCCTACTCCTTGGCAGTCGAGAGCCAGTACGACCATCCACAGCTCTGGGGATCCAAGCGCACGGGGCCAGACTTGGCTCGCCTGGGCGACAAGTACTCGGATGCCTGGCACACAATGCATCTTAACAACCCGCGTGACGTGGTGCCCGAATCCAAGATGCCGGCCTATCGTTGGCTGCTTCGCGACCAGCTAAAGACCGACGACCTCGGAGCGCATCTGGCGGCACTCAGGACGGTGGGTGTCCCCTACAGCGACGAGCAGATTGCCAATGCCGAGATCGATGCATTCGGTCAGGCGAACCCGGACTCTCCGGCTTCTGGTGGTGTGGCAGAGCGCTATGGCGCCGAAACCAACATCCGAATGTTTGACGGCGTACAGGGGCGGCTGTCCGATATGGACGCGCTGGTGGCCTATCTCCAGGTCCTCGGCACCCTGACAGATGCCGCGCAAGAAACTGCCTTGGCGGGAGTGCAATAGATGCCCTTCGATCACGACGCGGTCGTCGCCTTCTCCAAGTCATTCGGGCTCTTCTATCTTGTTGGCCTCAGCGTGATTGCCGTCGCCTGGACCTACTGGCCCTCGAACAGAAAGAAGTTTGAAGAAGCGGCCAAGCGGCCGGTGCGCGAAGAGGAGGACCGGCCATGGCGCTAGGCGAACGCGACGAATTCTCCGGCCAGATGACGACGGGCCACGAATGGAACGGTATCAAGGAGTTGAACTCTCCGGTTCCCAAACCTGTTTATCTTGCTCTCATCGCCTTTGGGGGATTTGCAATCCTCTGGACGGTACTGATGCCGAGCTGGCCGGGCTTGAACGGTTACTTCCGCGGACTGCTTGGCGCTGATCAGCATGTCGCGGTTCGCGAAAGTCTCACGCAAGCGCAAGCGGCTCGGGCGGCATGGGCGGATCGCATTGGTGCGACTGACTTTGCAAGCATCCAGGCAGACGAGAGCCTGATGCAGGTGGTCCGAGATACCGGAGCCACGCTTTTTGCCGACAATTGTGCCGGCTGCCACGGCGCCAAGGCCACCGGTGGCCCCGGCTTCCCGAACTTGGCTAATGCGCCGGCCATGTGGGGCGACGAGCCCGAAACGATCGCCGAGACCATTCGTGTCGGTATCAATGGGCAAAGCCCGGAAACGCGCTATGCCCAAATGCTGGCCTTTGGTCGCGACAAGATGTTGAGCGGCGCAGAGATTGGCACGGTGGTGACCTATGTCGAGTCGCTTTCCAAGCCAGAGGTCGCCAGTTCTGCTGAACCCGAGCTTCTCGCTGCCGGGGCGGAGATCTTCGCCAACAATTGCGCGGGGTGTCACGGTCTCGAGGCGACGGGCATGGTCGAGAGTGGTGCTCCCAATCTGGCCGACGAATTCTGGATCTATGGCGGCGACAGGGCCAGCATTCGAGACTCGGTCTACCATGGTCGTGCCGGCACGATGCCTTCCTGGGAGGGGCGACTCTCGCCAACAGACATCAAGCTTTTGACGCTCTACGTCCTCGAACTGCGACAGGCTCAGCAATGAGTTCGCCGGTGACCCTGGACCAACCGGAGCCGAAGCGTCGTAGCACCCCGCTGATGCTGCTCATGGCTGCACTGGCCATCGTTGGCGTGCTGATCGGAGCCAATGCGCATCTTGTCTATGTGGCGTTTGCATCGCAGCCAGACTGCGTCACTCACCTCAAAACTGAAAGCAAGCATGGCGGCTACCGCGCTGCCAAGTCCGCCTGCTGACATCAACCCGGACACCTCCAATGGCGAAGACCCTCCTCAGCATTCCAGAAACTGTCCCACCGCTCCCCAAAGCGGTCGATCACCGCCGAAACCTCGCCGCCAACTCAGCTTTTGGCTGGCTGGCCGCCGGCTGGCGTGACCTATGGACGGACCCGTTCTCCAGTCTCGCCTACGGCGTGGGGGTGGCCATGCTGTCGCTCCTGGTGCTCGTGGGCATGATCCAGTTTGACTGGGTGCAGGTGCTGTTCCCCGCATTGGCAGGCTTCCTTGTTGTGGGCCCCCTGCTCGCCACGGGGCTGTACGAGAAGAGCCGCCGCCTGCAAGCGGGCGAGCGCGTCTCCTTGGTCGCCATGCTTTTCCCGACGAATGGTGGGGCGGCCCACCTGCTCTTTGTCGGGGCGGTTCTCGTCACGCTCATGCTGGTCTGGATGCGCGCCGCGGTCCTGCTCTATGCCCTGTTCTTCGGATGGCGCCCGTTCCCTGGCGCCGACGAGTTGTTTAGCCTCCTGTTCACCACACCAACCGGTGTCGCCATGCTTGTGACGGGTACCGCCGTTGGTGGGCTATTCGCCGCTTTCGCCTTTGCCATCAGCGCCTTCTCAATCCCCATGATGCTCGACAAGCATTCGGATGCGTTTTCCGCCATGGGGCTGTCGATGTCCCTGGTCTGGAACAACCTGCCGGCATTGCTCGTGTGGGGCGCCCTTGTCATGGCGTTGACCGCCGCTTCACTGCTGACGGGTCTGATCGGAATGATCTTGATCTTCCCGCTGCTCGGTCATGCAACTTGGCATGCTTACATGGCGGTGAAAGGCTAAGGCAATGAGCTGCTGCTTGCCTCCGCCCGAGTTTGTCGAGGCTGTTGCCGGGCCCGTGCAACGAGGTCCCTCGGCCAATGAGGCGCAACTCGCCAGTCGGGATCTCGGCGGCGGCATCCGGCAGTCCGACTTCGCTGTACCGGCAATCCACTGCGGTGCCTGCATCAACACCATTGAACAGGCCTTGGGGCAGATACCGAGGGTACAATCGGCACGGGTGAACCTCTCGACCAAACGCGTATCTGTCCGCTGGACCGGCGACACGATACCGTCAGTCGTCGATGCAATGGTCAGGTTGGGCTACGAACCACATCTCTACGAAGCCCATGACGAGCAAAAGGATCAGATACTGCCCGCGCTGATTAGGGCGCTCGCGGTCGCTGCCTTTGCGTCCATGAACATCATGATGCTGTCGGGCTCGGTGTGGTCGGGCGCTGATGGTCCCACCCGCGACATTCTGCACTGGATCTGCGCCGGGCTGACACTGCCCGCCCTGCTCTATTCAGGCCGCACGTTCTATGCCTCCGCTTGGCAGGCCATGACGCATGGCCGCACCAATATGGATGTACCGATCACTATCGGCATCATTCTAGCTTTCGCGCTAAGCCTTCACGACACCATCAGATCCGGCGAGCAGGTCTATTTTGATGCTACCGTATCTCTTCTGTTCTTTCTGCTGATCGGGCGAACACTCGACCATGTCATGCGGGAGCGAGCCCGTATGGCCGTGAGAGGTTTGGCCCAACTCTCCCCTCGCGGCGCCCTAGTCCAACAGGAGGACGGCACCTGCGAGTACTTGCCGCTCCGAGATATCGCCCCCGGGATGATCGTGTTGCTGGTGCCCGGCGAGCGCGTCCCCGTGGACGCGCTTGTGATCGAAGGTAGCTCCGACCTGGACCGCAGCCTCCTGAGCGGAGAAAGCACTCCCGATCCTGTTCAGCCCGGCACTCGCGTCGAGGCCGGAACCCTCAACCTGACCGGGTCCCTCACCCTGCAGGTAGAGGCTAGCGAGCAGGAATCTACTCTCGCGCAGATGATCAGGCTGCTGGAAGGCGCCGAAAACGGCCGGGCTAGCTATCGGCGCATTGCTGACCGTGCTGCCGAGCTCTACTCGCCCGTTGTGCATCTGTCCGCCGCCGCGGCTTTTGTGGGTTGGATGCTCTTTGATGGCGACCTGCATAATGCGGCCACCATCGCCATCGCCGTCCTGATCATCACTTGCCCCTGCGCGCTTGGGCTGGCCGTGCCGATGGTTCAAGTTGTAGCCGCACGGCGCCTGTTCGATGCGGGCATTATGATGAAGGACGGTAGCGCCCTCGAACGACTGGCTGAAGTGGACACCGCAATCTTCGACAAGACCGGTACGCTTACCGAAGGCACGCCTGAGTTGGCCAACCGTACCACCATACCCGCCGAGATCATGGCTCTGGCTGCAAGCATAGCGCAGGGATCCCAGCACCCCTATTCAAGGGCAATTGTGCGCGCTGCCTCTGGTGCTGGAGATCACCGCGCCCGAAGCTGGGAGAGCCTAGAGGAAGTACCCGGCCTTGGCGTAGAGGCTCGCGAGGGTGGCTCGATATACCGCCTTGGCCGCGCCGGGTGGGCTCTCTCCGAACCTGGTCAGACGGGAACAGTGCTCACACGCGATGGCGCGCTGCTGGCAGGTTTCGAGTTCGCGGAACGACTGCGGCCAGGAGCGGCGCAAGCCGTGGCGACGCTGAAGACGGATGGCGTGCTTCTGGAGATCGTCTCGGGAGACCAGCCCAAGGCGGTGCAGCAAGTCGCGGATAAACTCGGTATACACGACACTCTGGCCGGAGCGCTCCCCGCCGACAAATGCGAGCGTCTCAAGGCGATCACCAATGCAGGCCACCGCCCGCTCATGGTTGGGGATGGCCTAAACGACGCGCCCGCTCTTCTTGGCGCTCACGTATCGATGGCGCCGGCCAACGCTGTAGATGTGGGCCGCAATGCAGCCGATTTCGTCTTCTTGCGAAGCGACCTGCTCGCCGTTCCGATAGCGCTACGCATCGCCCGAGAAGCAAGCGCGCTGGTCAAGCAGAACCTCGCTCTGTCCTTGCTGTACAACGCCATTGCCTTACCAGCAGCGGTTGCGGGATTGATCAACCCGTTCGTCGCGGCCATCGCAATGTCGCTCTCGTCAGTGGTGGTGGTGCTCAACGCTCTGCGGCTGGGCTTCCGCCGTCCAGGACTCGCTCCTCTGGAGCGCAGCTCGGAGGCCATTCTGTGAGCGATTTCTTCTTCTTGATCCCAATCTCGGTCGTGCTCGGTGCCGCAGGTCTGGTCGTCTTCCTGTGGACCCTGCGAGATGGACAGTATGAGGATTTGGACGGCGCGAGCCAGCGCGTCCTCTTTGACGCTGACGCGCCTATAGTAACGCGCGAACTGGACGGCACGTCCGGAGAACCAATCGATCCTCCGGGCAAGGTGAGCTAGCCTACCCTTGTTTGCGACAGAACAAACACATGATGGCACAAGATAGCTAAGCTGCACCGCAGCAAACCACCTTGGCCGCCTGCTCATGTCGTTTCATCCAGTTATCAGCCGCGAAACCTCGAGCCAAACAGATGACTTGGCGCAGCGCCTCCGATCTACAATCCAGCACGCCGCCAGCACTTGCGAGTGCCGCGAGCAGGTGGACGAAGCGATTGCCCGTTTCATGACACTTGAGCAGGCGCGGCGGGATCGGAGCGCCCTTCTGAAGGCCCGCGGGCAGCTAGTACGGATAATTGCGTTGACTCAGATGCTGGCTGAACTCGACGATATCAGCTGGACCGAGGTAGACCGCTCCGCTTTCGAGGAGTTGGCGCAACTCTTCGATGATGTGGCGCGGGCGGCTACACTTGGGTCGGCGGCGATGCAGATGATCTCAGGAGAAGTGCGGCAATGAGGGTGATGCGGGCGTGCAATCTCGCTCTAGGAGGCACAATGCTGTCCTTGGCAGCTGCCGGTGCCCTGCTGCCGGTCCTTCCTTCCACACCCTTCCTGCTTGCCGCGGCATGGTTCTTCTCGCGTTGCTCTCCCCGGGCCGAGCAATGGCTGCTGAACCACCCAGTGTTTGGTGAACCGCTGCGGAACTGGCGTCGGGAGAGAGCAGTAGCCCCTCGGGCGAAAGCTCTCGCGGTCGGCATGATGGGGGCGAGTTACATCATTCTGCTTATCACCGCCTCTCCTGACTGGCCGCTTGCCAGCGTGACGGCCTTTTTCCTTTTTCTGGTGGGTACATTCATTCTAACGCGGCCAGCACCGGCCGACAACGATTAAGCTGGAGCGGCCCGATGAACACGGTCTTCAGCCGCCGACGCTTTCTTGCGGCAGTTGCTGGTTATGCAGCTTTGGTCGTGTTCCCCACACTGTAACAACCGGCCATGGCCGCGTAACTTAAACCAAGCAGCCTCCTGTCTTTGCGAGATCGGTTATTATGGATGGTGCGGGTGGCATCCCGCGAGCCTCCGGGGCCATTGATCAAGCCCGTTTGCCGGCAAGGGAGCCACCCGATTTTCGCGTTCATCCTGAACAGTTGATTGGGGCTGTTGCGCAGACCCCGCAGTACAGGAACAGGAGACATAATGGACCAGATTTACATCGGCGTTGATGTCGCCAAGGCTTGGCTCGACATCTATCATCCAGCTCATGGTGCCCGGCGTATCGAGAACACTCCAGCCGGAATCCGGAGCTTTGCCAGTGCTGTTGCGCGCGAGGGAGCATGGGTCATCTTTGAGGCTAGCGGCGGTTACGATCGAGCGCTGCGCGACGGGCTTGAGGCGGGTAAATCCAGCTTCAGTCGAGTCAATCCTCGCCAAGCGCGTGACTTCGCCAGAGCCATGGGAGTGATCGGCAAGACCGACCGCGTTGATGCCAGGATGCTCGCGACCTTTGGACAGAAGCTGCAGCCGGCACAGACGCCCCCGATCTCGGCTACCAGGCAAGTGCTGCTCGCGCAGATCATCCGGCGCCGTCAATTAGTTGAAATGCGAAAGCAGGAGGCGACCCGTCTCCAGCAAACGACAGACAGCGATTCCAGATCCGATATGAAAAGCCTGATCCTGGTTCTGGAACGGCGAATTGCAAAGGTCGAGGCCAGGATCGCCGAGATCATCCAATCGTCGCCCGAAATAGCGGAAACGGACCGCATGCTTCAATCAGTGCCTGGCGTAGGTATGATCGTTTCCGCAACCTTGATGGCCGAGCTGCCGGAAATCGGCACGACGGATCGCCGAAAGATCGCGGCATTAGCCGGTCTCGCTCCGATCGCCCGTGACAGTGGACAGCGGCAGGGTAAGCGGGTCATCGGCGGCGGAAGGGCAACCGTCAGAACAGTCCTGTATCTTGCTGCCTTGCATGCCTCAAGGCATTCGACAACGTTCAAAGCCTTCCGGCGAAAGTTACAGGACGCAGGGAAACCAGTGAAAGCCGCACTGACGGCGACCGCCAGAAAGCTGCTCAGCGTCTTGAACAGTATGGTTGCGGACGGCGCCTACTTCCGGGAAATCCTGGCTACCTGAATACAGTTGCCGGCAAACCCTACGCGGTTCACATTGCAGCACGCCATTCCGTTTGATGGGAAGCAAAAGTTGGCAAGCCCATCCTAGAGCAGACGGCACCACATCGCCTCGCAAAATCAGGAAACGCAAGCCGCGAGGCTATCACCGAGGCTGCCGCCATCGTCTGCATGTCGGCACGGCCCAACTCTTCTGCCGGCGGCGGGTCTTTGCACCCGCGCACGTCGAAACCAGTTTCCGAGGGGACGGTTGCTCCAGTGGTCGTGTTCATCCACATTGAAATGATGAGTCCAAGCCACAAAGCCCTCGCCGTCCATCTTCTGACAGCTACAGGTGCCGTGCTCGCAATGCTGGCGATGCTCGCTGCCGTCGACGGCAGCTGGAATCTGATGTGGTTCTGGCTAGTAGTCGCCTTCGCTGTGGACGGTATCGACGGACCACTTGCCCGTCGATACAAGGTTGGCCGGAACGCTCCTCGCTATGACGGGGCCCTGATGGATCTCATCATCGACTACATCACCTACGTCTTCATCCCGGCCTATGCACTGTTCGCATCGGGACTGCTGCCGGAATGGGCTGGTTGGTTCGCAACCATCCTAATCATCTATGCCAGCATCATCTATTTCGCGGACACCGGCATGAAGACCCGAGACTACTCCTTCTCAGGCTTCCCAGGCTGTTGGAATATGGCAGTGCTGGTCTTCTTTGCGCTCGAACCGAGTTCCTGGGTGATCCTCCTGCTGGTGGTGCTTCTCGCAATTTCGATGTTCCTGCCGCTGAAATTCGTTCACCCGGTTCGCACGGCACGCTGGCGGAAGCTGACTCTGCCCGCCACTTCGCTGTGGGTGGTCTTGGCGGGGTTGGCAGTCGCCACGGACTTCAACCTCTCAGGCTGGGCAGAATGGGCGCTGGCGGCAACCTCCATCTATCTTGTGCTTGCGGGTGTCGTTCAGCAGGCGCTTTATGGTCCCAATGGATGAGAGCGCCGCACACCGCAACAATCAGCGTCACGCCAGAGCGTGCTCTCGACAAGACTGCTCGCTGACCAAGCGGTCCTGAACAACTGATAGAAAAAGGCGCCGGAGAGGCAAAGAGATGATCCGACACACAGTTGCATTCACGCTTCGGCACCCGGCGTGTTCAGAAGGCAAGCGAGACTTCTTTAAAGAGGCTCTAGTCCTATCCGAGATCCCCGGCGTCAGAAACTTCGAGCAACTTCGGCAGGTCAGTCGGAAGTGTGCCTTCACCTTCGGCTTCTCGATGGAGTTCGACGATCAAGCCGCATACGACGCGTACAACTCTCATCCGCTGCATACCGCCTTCGTCGAGACATTCTGGAAGACGCAAGTGGCAGATTTCCAGGAGACTGACTACGTCACTCTGTAGCGACGGTTATGAGCATTGCCAAAATGGGGTATCGCCCACGCGAAAATCTCTGTGCTCGACCGGGGCAGACTTGAGTTCCTCGCGAAACTGTGGAGGCGAGTACGCGCGGCAGTTTAACCGTTCGCGCCATCCTTCGATTGAAGGGCCGAGATGATCTCCTTGTTGGTGATCCGCCCCACCGGCTCGCCCGCTTCAGTTACGCCGATCACGGCAGCGCCGCTTGAAAGCGTGTCAATTACCGCCGAGACAGGGGTTTCGTAGTCCATCTCTACATCAGGCGCCGCTACGGGGTTGCTGGCCATCACATCGCCGGCCCGCAAGACATTGAGCGGGTTCATGTGCGTGACGAAGTCCTCCACATAATCACTCACCGGGTCGGCTATGATTTCCTGAGGCGTGCCACACTGGACGATCCGCCCACCCTCCATGATGGCGATGCGGTTGCCAATCTTGAAGGCCTCATCAAGGTCATGAGACACGAAGATGATGGTGCGCTTGAGCTTCGCCTGCAGCTCGAGCAGTTCGTCCTGCAAGCGCGTCCGGATAAGAGGATCAAGGGCCGAGAACGGCTCATCCATTAGCAGGATCGGGGCGTCCGTGGCGAAAGCCCGGGCGAGGCCAACGCGCTGCTGCATGCCGCCAGATAGTTCGCTGACCTTGCTCTCACCCCATTCGGAGAGCCCCACCAGTTTAAGCTGCTCCTGAACCTTGGTCGTGCGCTCGGCCTTGTTCATGCCGCTCAACTCGAGCCCCAAACCGACATTGTCGATCACGTTGCGCCAAGGCAGGAGCCCGAATTGCTGGAACACCATGGCGACGCATTCCCGCCGGAGTTTCAGCAGTTCTTCCTGCGAACAGTTGGCAGGATCTACCGACCAGCCATTCGTGGTGACCGTCACCGAGCCCCGCGCCACCGGATTAAGACCGTTGACGGCCCGGAGGAGCGTGGACTTGCCGGATCCCGAAAGGCCCATGAAGACCACGATCTCGCCCTCCTCCACCTCGAGCGAGCAATTGTGCACCCCAAGGATCTGGTTGGTTTCCGCCTGGATTTCGGAACGGGACCTACCTTCATCCATCAGCACCAGAGCCGCTTCCGGCTTGTCGCCGAAGACGATGTCTACCTTATCGAAAATGACAGCCTTGCTCATTTTCTGTCCTGTCCTATGCGCAGCATCCGATCGAGCACGATGGCGACGACCACAATAACAAAGCCACTTTCGAAACCGAGCGAGGTGTTGACCTGATTGAGCGCTCTCACCACCGGCACGCCGAGGCCATCAGCACCGACCAGCGCCGCCACGACAACCATCGAGAGCGACAGCATGATGGTCTGGTTCAGTCCGGCCATGATCTGCGGCAGGGCATGGGGCAATTCCACCTTGCGTAGCTTCTGACCGCCTGTACCGCCGAACGCCTCAGCGGCCTCAAGCAAGGGTGTCGGAGTTGATGA